>NC_009445.1:6695000-6995000 GCF_000026145.1 Bradyrhizobium sp. ORS 278
ATCCAGCCGCAGGTTCCCCTACGGCTACCTTGTTACGACTTCACCCCAGTCGCTGACCCTACCGTGGTCGGCTGCCTCCATTGCTGGTTAGCGCACCGCCTTCAGGTAAAGCCAACTCCCATGGTGTGACGGGCGGTGTGTACAAGGCCCGGGAACGTATTCACCGTGGCGTGCTGATCCACGATTACTAGCGATTCCAACTTCATGGGCTCGAGTTGCAGAGCCCAATCCGAACTGAGACGGCTTTTTGAGATTTGCGAAGGGTCACCCCTTAGCTTCCCACTGTCACCGCCATTGTAGCACGTGTGTAGCCCAGCCCGTAAGGGCCATGAGGACTTGACGTCATCCCCACCTTCCTCGCGGCTTATCACCGGCAGTCTCCTTAGAGTGCTCAACTAAATGGTAGCAACTAAGGACGGGGGTTGCGCTCGTTGCGGGACTTAACCCAACATCTCACGACACGAGCTGACGACAGCCATGCAGCACCTGTGTTTCGGGCTCCGAAGAGAAGGTCACGTCTCTGCGACCGGTCCCAAACATGTCAAGGGCTGGTAAGGTTCTGCGCGTTGCGTCGAATTAAACCACATGCTCCACCGCTTGTGCGGGCCCCCGTCAATTCCTTTGAGTTTTAATCTTGCGACCGTACTCCCCAGGCGGAATGCTTAAAGCGTTAGCTGCGCCACTAGTGAGTAAACCCACTAACGGCTGGCATTCATCGTTTACGGCGTGGACTACCAGGGTATCTAATCCTGTTTGCTCCCCACGCTTTCGTGCCTCAGCGTCAGTATCGGGCCAGTGAGCCGCCTTCGCCACTGGTGTTCTTGCGAATATCTACGAATTTCACCTCTACACTCGCAGTTCCACTCACCTCTCCCGAACTCAAGATCTTCAGTATCAAAGGCAGTTCTGGAGTTGAGCTCCAGGATTTCACCCCTGACTTAAAGACCCGCCTACGCACCCTTTACGCCCAGTGATTCCGAGCAACGCTAGCCCCCTTCGTATTACCGCGGCTGCTGGCACGAAGTTAGCCGGGGCTTATTCTTGCGGTACCGTCATTATCTTCCCGCACAAAAGAGCTTTACAACCCTAGGGCCTTCATCACTCACGCGGCATGGCTGGATCAGGCTTGCGCCCATTGTCCAATATTCCCCACTGCTGCCTCCCGTAGGAGTTTGGGCCGTGTCTCAGTCCCAATGTGGCTGATCATCCTCTCAGACCAGCTACTGATCGTCGCCTTGGTGGGCCATTACCCCACCAACTAGCTAATCAGACGCGGGCCGATCTTTCGGCGATAAATCTTTCCCCGTAAGGGCTTATCCGGTATTAGCACAAGTTTCCCTGTGTTGTTCCGAACCAAAAGGTACGTTCCCACGCGTTACTCACCCGTCTGCCGCTGACGTATTGCTACGCCCGCTCGACTTGCATGTGTTAAGCCTGCCGCCAGCGTTCGCTCTGAGCCAGGATCAAACTCTCAAGTTGAACTTGAAGCTTTGAACCGGCTGATCACAACGTTTGACGAGGTCCCACCAATCAGTCCCGCGCTTCACAGCGCAAAGACCATGGTGTTACCTTTGAAACATTGTCCGCCGAAGTCTTCTCGTCCGATCTCGAAACCAAAAGCCGAAGCTCACAATCCCGAGACCCGCAAGGACTCCGCCGTCCACGTTTCTCTTTCTTCATCTTCACTTGTCAAACAGCCCGGGACCTCGGTCCCACCCTCTCTCGGAGGGGATCCGCAACCTTATCCGACGGCGATGAGCAACCGGGTTCTACCGGTTGTGCACCACTCAACGAAGTGAGGAGCAGTATTGGCGCGAATGCTCGCCTCGGTGTGTCCCGAAGCGGCGCCGCGCTCAGTGGTCGTGCTTATAGGGGGGTCCTAACGGGGTGTCAACGACCTTTTTCATGAAATCGTCGTATCGAATCATTTTTTTTGAACCAGCTGCGGAAGCCCGATTTCTTGCGGACATCGTGCCCCACTTGGGCCACAATTCTGCGACGATTTGTTAAGCATCGACCCGAGCTGATTTGGCCCGGCGGGGACCGCCATCGGCTAACGGGTGATCCAGATCAAGGAATAGGCGAGCCCTTCGCCTGATCAAGACGACCGAGACGACATCGAGAGATCCTAAAGAATAACAGCGGTTCGGGATGAGCGGGTGACACGCCCAAGAGCCTCGAACCGTCAGAGACGCGCCATCATTCCGAGCCGTTTGTCTTAGACGGTATGTCTTGGACGATAAGCCAACCGGCAGCTGAGTGATCTCGGTGCTGACTTTGAACTTGGGGGACGAAGGTTGAACCATCGGACGTCACGCGGGGGGATGGCACGCGAGGTCGGCATGATCGATCTCGGTCATGAGCCACCTCTATCAGTCGATGGCTCCGAGGCCGCGGTGATCGATCGCCGCCGCGTGTCCGTTCAATGGTTTTCAGGCACGATTCTGACCGGTCTCTGCGGCGCAGCCCTGATCGGCGGCGCCGTTTTCGCGTCGCTCGACGGCGAACTAACCTTTGCGCGCATGCCGGAGCGCGTGGAGAGTGCGCTGCGCGGCGCGTTCGGCGGCAATGATCGCGTCGCCACGCTGCGCAAGAGCGACCGCCTGCCGCCGCCGAGCGAAGCCGCCGCCGCGCGCAACGTCGTGCGCGTCTCGACCGTGACCCGCGCCGGAACGCGCGAGGTGATCCGGGTCCGCCCCTATGTGCGGATCTCGGGCAACCTGTCGATGACCACCAGCGATCTCTCGGCCAAGATTCCGCCGTTCAACGCGCAGCGGCTTCTGACCGACGCCGACAACGACAAGACCGGGACCGGCGACGATCCCAACAATCCCGCCGCCATCGAGCCGGATGCCGAGGTGTCCTTCGTCACGAAGGATCTCGCGGCCGTGCTTCCCAAGGCCAAGATCGCAGCCTCGGTGGCGCTCGACGAGATCGTGATGCGGGTCCGCGATGCCGCCAACTGGCGCGGCAACAATGGTGGCGTGCGCTATGCCTCGCTGGCCAACGCCGCGGCGGATGCCTCGGGCGCGACGGGCGACCTGAAGCTGGCCTATGCCAGCGACGGCGCAGCGCCGGATCCCTACGCAGGCTTCGAGACCCGGGTGGTTCCGGAGAATGTCACCCTGCTGCCCAAGACCAAGGAGCAGATCACCGGCGGCAACCCGCTCGGCGAGCGCGTCCACCTGGTCAAGAAGGGCGACACCGTCGCCTCGATCCTGCGCGACCAGGGCGCCACGCCGGACGAGGCCAAGGCGATCGCCGGCCAGCTCGGCCCCCGCGGCCGAGAGGGCGGCCTGAAGGAAGGCGAGAAGCTGCGCATCATGATGGCGCCGGCGAGCCCTGCTCCCGGCGCGCGCCTGCAGCCGGTCCGCGTCATCGTTGCGAATGACACCATGATCGAAGCCGTCGCGGCGCTGTCCGACCTCGGCAAATATGTCGCCGTCGACGTGCAGAGCATGAACACGGTGACGGAGACCGCGGACAACACCAACGACGACGAGGAGGATGACGGCACCGGCGTCCGCCTCTACCAGAGCATCTACGAGACCGCGCTGCGCAACAAGGTGCCGGCGCCGGTCATCGAGGACATGATCCGGATCTATTCCTACGACGTCGACTTCCAGCGCCGTGTGCAGCCGGGCGACTCGTTCGACGTGTTCTATGCCGGCGACGACGACGACAAGCCGGGCACCAACGAGAAGAGCGAGGTGCTGTTCGCATCCCTCACGGTCGGCGGCGAGACCAAGAAGTACTACCGGTTCCAGACCCCCGACGACAGCGTCGTCGACTATTACGACGAGACCGGCAAGAGCGCGAAGAAGTTCCTGGTCCGCAAGCCCGTCAACAATGCGATCATGCGCTCCGGCTTCGGCGGCCGCCGCCATCCGATCCTCGGCTATGTGAAGATGCACACCGGCGTCGACTGGGCCACCGCCTACGGCACGCCGATTTTCGCCGCCGGCAACGGAGTGCTGGAGAAGGTCGGCACCGAAGGCGGCTACGGCAAGTACATCCGCATCAAGCACAACAACGGCTATGAGACCGCCTACGGCCACATGTCGGCATTCGTGAAGGGCATGGAGCCGGGCAAGCGCGTGCGCCAGGGCCAGGTCATCGGCTTCGTCGGCTCGACCGGTCAGTCGACCGGCCCGCACGTCCATTACGAGATCCTGGTCAACGGCCGCTTCGTCGATCCCTTGCGCGTCAAGCTGCCGCGCGGCCGCTCGCTCGAGGGCCAGATCATGGCCGGCTTCGAGAAGGAGCGCGACCGCGTCGACCAGATGATGGCTGGCCGCAACGGCACCGCGCGAATCTCGGACGCCGGCCCGATCCCGGTGAGCCGGTAAGGTGCTGATGGCCTATGCGCCACCAACCTCGCTTAATATTGTCTGATGACTGTACTCTAGACCAATGGCGAAGCCGAGGCGTGGATATCAGAATTGGTCTGGATTGAGGTTGAAGTACAGAACTTGAAGGTGCAACGTGTTAGCGTAGCGCGCTTTCCAGCTCTTGATCGAAAGATTTTGGGCAAACTTCGCCTGCCTTGAGCTGTTCGAAAAAATCTGAGTGTTGTCGGTATTCCCTCCAGGATTCTGGCCTACAATTCCAACATGCCCGTGGACACTTCCCGTTGGAGGCGTGGGGGAGATTATGATGGAACCAGGAGACGGCGCATCCACCTGAGTGTGATTCCGTCTCAACGCATCAAACAGGCCCGCGGTGCCCAAGCCGTTTTTTCCTCGGCCCTCGGTGCTTATGGGTTTGCCTAGCGCTAAGCGCACCACCTCGTTGACGGCCCAAGCGCAAGCCAAGTTGCCTCCGCCGGTGCCCGGGACGCCACTCGTATCAAACCCAACGAACGACTGAGCCTTCGCGAACACCTTCGCATTGATGTCGTCTCCCTTTCGAGGCGCTCCGTCCGACTGCCGTTTGGGCAGTGCGGGCTCTCTCGATATCGCCTTGTTCAACTCATCGGCTACGGCCTCAGGAATCTCTTCGTTCACCGCGATCGGAAATACGGTAGTATTGCTCAATAAAATTTCGGGTGCGTGGCTACCAACACGCCGCAGCAGAGTCTGGCCGCTCTCGATCGATCCGATCTGATTTACCACCCAATATGTCGTGTTATTGGACGTCGTCATCACGACGAGCTGCCGAATCATCTCCGATGGAAAGATTTGCTTGTCAAGCTCGACCAAGTTGACGCCGACAGCCACGCCAGTTTGCAGCGGGCGTATTTGAACGGTGCAAAGATCGTCGGTCTTGAGCTTCAAGGCCTTAGCCAACGCCGGAGATAGATCGATCGATCGCCCGGTCGATGGATCAGGACCGAAATCAACCGGCTGCGCCTCGATAGTCGTATCGCTGGCGGTGACCTTCACCTTGTGCCGTCTGAGATAGTCCTTAGGCGTGGCCACATAGTCCCATCGGCACGCTATGTAGTTCGCATTCGGATTCAGTCGCCGCGCGAGCCCCGTCGTGCCGACTGGCTGGTCGGGCAAAAAGATATCGGGGAAGTTCGGAACATCGGCAGCCGATAACAACGCCAGACCTTCATCGTCACCGACGCCAGTATCGTCCGGACCGCCGAAGATCGATATTTTACCGGCAATGGTAAGCGGCGTGCCTGAGACATCTGTTGGACGGTCGACAACCACCACCGTCGAGTCAACGTTGAATTTCCCATTGCTGTCTCGAAACGCAGTAACTATGTCCGCCTCATCAACCTCCTTGAAACTCTTGATCATCTCCAAGAGATTTTCTTCGGAGACGTCCGTAAGCCTATCAGTTATTGCGGGCATTCTGACCTCCGTAGAATATGTTCCTTCCAATCGACTCGAACCATTCAGCGGATCTTGTTTTCCTCAATGAATTGTAATCGCTTATTTGCAAATGGAGCTGCATTTAGAAATATTGTGATTTGGATATTTAGATTTTCCCGGGATATGAATGAACTGATTATCTGTCTTCGTGCCTTGTCCAAGACACCACCAGGACTCAACCAAGCCTTGATCAAGGCACTCGATCCGTCGATCGCAAACCTTGACTGAGACCTAATCGTCGTTTGCATAGTGTCTGGCTTAGTACTCGTTACAATCAGATTTCTTTGCGCTTCGACGGACGCCCCTCGTTGCACCAATGTGGCGCTCGTGTTGATGGACGCCTCAATGGTAGTCGGCATGCAAAGACGCAAGTAATTACGCAGTAGATAAATAGCTCCAGGCTGGTCGGGAACTATGTAGTTCTTGATCTTGTCCCGGAATTGACCTTGGCTGGTGTAGACGATCTCCTGAACGGTCGATTGGTTTGCGGCGATCAACAATCGGGAATTCCAATTGACGTAGCTAGCGCTGGCAAGTCCGAAGATGGCGGTTACGATGTCGAGCGAGGCGGGACTCGATCCAGTCACCGTCATGACTCCGTGAACGGCCGTGTTGATCGCAGAAATCTCCGCCACGATGGGTTCTTTGTCTCGACGACGAGCATCCAGCCACGTCAGGAACCCGTCGCAGCGAAGGTCGATGTCGTTCATGCCGGCCTGGACGAACACCGTCCAGTTGCTATCGCAGCTTGGCCCCGCCTGGTTACAGACAAACTCTCTGTATTGGTTCAGTAGCTCGACCTGACCAGCCCTGTCGGCTGTATAAAGATCGATGCCGGCTCCCTCGGTCATGTAGCGACGGTCCAACGTGGGGTCGCAGCCCGCGACGAGTAGCGCCAACCCCACACCAAGTAGGACGTTCTTCCCGCTACGCATCGCGCATGCCCCGTTTACTGGATGTTAATAATTGTGGCGACGGGCTGGTGGGTTGTTCAATATGATTCTGCAGCCTCCGCGCTAAAGCGAAGAAGGTGTCGTATTTTAACAACACACGCTTTGGATGCAGCGCAGCAGACCCGTGCGACTGCTTGTCGGCGCGGCAATCTGCTAATCATTGCGGCGCTTCTCCTCGCGCCGGTCGCATGAGCGAGTGCGGTACATGTCCGCCTGTGCCACTGCATAGCGGCGGCCAAGCCGGCAATAATAGCATCTTGCTACCATTGACGGTCGCGACTGAAAAAGCCCCTCCGCAAGCGGAGGGGCTTCGCCAGATCATCCACGACCACATCGATCGTGCTTCTGTGAGTTCGGCCTACCCGATCAGTTCAGCTTGCGCTTCGGGATCGGCGCCTCGAACGTCGCGATCTCCGCGGTGCGATGCGCCTTGCCGTTGAAGGTCAGCACGTTGCCTTCCGAGGAGATGGCGACCTTGTCGCCATCCTTGATGTCGCCGGCGAGGATCATCTCGGCGAGCGGATCCTGCACGCTGCGCTGGATCACCCGCTTCAGCGGACGCGCGCCATAGGCCGGGTCCCAGCCCTTGGCGGCGAGCCAGTCGCGCGCGTCGCCGTCGAGCGAGAGCGTGATCTTGCGCTCCTCCAGGAGCTTCTGAAGCCGCGAGAACTGGATCTCGACGATCCGTCCCATCTCGCTCTTCTGCAGCCGGTGGAACAGGATGATCTCGTCGACGCGGTTGAGGAACTCGGGCCGGAAATGCCCGCGCACCGTGCCCATCACCAGCTCGCGCACCTCGGACGTATCCTCGCCCTCGGGCTGATTGACCAGGAACTCGGAGCCGAGATTCGAAGTCATGATGATCAGCGTGTTGCGGAAGTCGACGGTGCGGCCCTGGCCATCGGTCAGGCGGCCGTCGTCGAGCACCTGCAGCAGCACGTTGAACACGTCCGGATGCGCCTTCTCGATCTCGTCGAACAGCACGACCTGGTACGGCCGGCGCCGCACGGCTTCCGTCAGCGCCCCGCCCTCGTCATAGCCGACATAGCCGGGAGGCGCGCCGATCAGCCGCGACACCGAGTGCTTCTCCATGTACTCGGACATGTCGAGCCGGACCATCGCGGTCTCGTCGTTGAACAGATACTCGGCGAGCGCCTTGGTCAGCTCGGTCTTGCCGACGCCGGTGGGGCCTAAGAACATGAACGAGCCCATCGGCCGGTTCGGATCCTGCAGGCCCGCGCGCGAGCGCCGCACGGCGGTCGCGACCGCATGCACGGCCTCGAATTGGCCGACGACACGTTTGCCTAGCGAGTCTTCCATCCGCAAGAGCTTGTCCTTCTCGCCCTCGAGCATCTTGTCGACCGGCACGCCGGTCCAGCGCGAGACCACCTGCGCGATGTGGTTGGCGGTGACCGCCTCCTCCATCATCTCGCCGCTGGTCTCCTTGGCCTCGATGTCGGCGAGCCGCTTCTCCAGCTCGGGGATGCGGCCATAGGCCAGCTCGCCCGCCTTCTGGTACTCGCCGCGGCGCTGCGCGTTGGCGAGCTCGATGCGCAAGCCGTCCAGCTCGCTCTTGAGCTTCTGCGCGTTCGACAGCTTGTCCTTCTCGGCGCTCCACTTCGCGGTCAGCGAGGCCGACTTCTCCTCAAGATCGGCGAGCTCCTTCTCCAGCGCCTGCAGCCTCGTCTTGGAGCCGAGATCGCTCTCCTTCTTCAAGGCCTCCTGTTCGATCTTGAGCCGGATGATCTCGCGATCCAGCGAGTCGAGCTCCTCGGGCTTCGAGTCGACCTGCATCTTCAGCCGCGCCGCCGCCTCGTCCATCAGGTCGATGGCCTTGTCGGGCAGGAAGCGGTCGGTGATGTAGCGGTTCGACAAGGTGGCCGAGGCCACCAGCGCGCTATCGGTGATGCGCACGCCGTGATGCTGCTCGTATTTGTCCTTCAGGCCGCGCAGGATCGAGATGGTGTCCTCGACCGTGGGCTCGGTGACGTAGACCGGCTGGAAGCGGCGGGCGAGGGCTGCGTCCTTCTCGACATGCTTCTGATACTCGTCGAGCGTGGTCGCGCCGATGCAGTGCAGCTCGCCGCGCGCGAGCGCAGGCTTGAGCAGGTTCGACGCATCCATCGCGCCGTCAGCCTTGCCGGCGCCGATCAGGGTGTGCATCTCGTCGATGAACAGCACGAAGGTGCCTTCGGCCGCCGTCACCTCCTGCAGCACGGCCTTCAGCCGCTCCTCGAACTCGCCGCGATATTTGGCACCCGCAATCAGCGCGCCGAGATCGAGCGACAGCAGCCGCTTGTCCTTCAGGCTCTCCGGCACATCACCATTGACGATGCGCAGCGCGAGGCCCTCGACGATCGCGGTCTTGCCGACGCCGGGCTCGCCGATCAGCACGGGATTGTTCTTGGTGCGCCGGGAGAGAACTTGAATGGTGCGGCGAATCTCCTCGTCGCGGCCGATCACCGGATCGAGCTTGCCGTCGCGCGCCGCCTGGGTCAGGTCGCGGGCATATTTCTTCAGCGCATCATAGGCGTTCTCGGCGGTCGCCGAGTCGGCCGTGCGCCCCTTGCGCAAGCTCTCGATCGCGGCGTTGAGGTTCTGCGCGGTGACGCCGCCCTTGGCGAGAATGCTTCCGGTCTCGCTCTTGGCGTCGAGCGTCAGCCCGAGCAGCAGCCGCTCGACGGTGACGAAACTGTCGCCGGCCTTCTCGGCCGCCTTTTCCGCCGCGTCGAAGGCGCGCGCCAATTCCGGGGACAGGTAGATCTGCCCGGCGCCGCTGCCCGACACTTTCGGCATCTTGCCGAGCGCGTCCTCGGTTGCTTTCAGGATCGCGCGCGAATTGCCGCCGGCGCGGTCGATCAGACCGCCCGCGAGTCCCTCGCTGTCGTCGAGCAGGACTTTCAGGAGATGCAGCGGCGAGAACTGCTGATGGCCGTCGCGCACCGCCAGAGACTGCGCCGATTGAATGAAGCCCCGCGCGCGCTCGGTATATTTGTCGATATTCATGATGTTTCCCTCAGCCTGCTGTGACGCCCCGAAGGCACGGTTCCAGCATCTTCATTGGGTTTGTGACCGCGCACGTTGACGTTCCTCAACGCCGCAACTCTCTTGACGTCGCCGAGGTGCACCCGGCTTGGCAAGAAATGTGGGAAGGCGGCCGAAAAACGGAAGGGGCGGCTTCACAAAATCGTGTGCCCTGGCCGGCGGGTGGGGAATCCCCTATGACCACGGCCATGAACCAGATCAGCCCCGCCCGCATCACCGGCCTGTACCGCTATCCGGTCAAGGGCCTGACCCCGGAACCGCTGCAGACCGCGCCCTTGCGGCCCGGAGAGACACTGCCGGCAGACCGTCGATACGCGCTGGAGAACGGCCCCACCGGCTTCGATCCGGCGGCCCCGGTGTGGAAGCCGAAGACCGCCTATCTGATGCTGATGCGCAATGAGCGCCTCGCCGGCTTCAAGACCCGCTTCGACGACGCGAGCAACACCCTCACCATCCGCAAAGACGGTGCGATCGTCGCGCAGGGCGATCTCGAGAGCGCCGAAGGCCGTGCCGCCATCGAGCGCTTCTTCGCAACCGAATTCGCCGACGAACTGCGCGGCCCGGCCCGGCTGCTGTCGGGCGGCGGCTACGCCTTCACCGATCTGGCGCGCAAGGTGATCTCGATCATCAACCTCGCCTCGGTCGCCGAGGTCGAGCAGATGGTCGGCGCGACCGTGCATCCGCTGCGCTTCCGCGCCAATGTCTATGTCAGCGGCTGGCCGGCCTGGCACGAAGCGGGGCTGATGGGCGAGACGCTGCGCATCGGCTCGGCGCGGCTGAAGATCGTCAAGACCACCACCCGCTGCGCCGCCGTCAACGTCGACCCCGACACCGCCGCACGCGACCTCGACATCCCGCCGGCGCTGCTGAACCACCGCGGCAACACCGACTGCGGCATCTACGCCGAAGTCATCGAGGGCGGCGACATCGCGGTCGGCGACGAGCTCGCCGTGGAGCAGCCGCGGCTGGTGTAGTTCGAGCGCTCACCGCACCAGCGGTGCGCAACCTCCCCCGCAAGCGGGGGAGGCACAGACCGGGCTTTCCGCGAGGGCTCGCCTCATCAGTTCACAGAACGATCCGCTCAGCTGATCAGTTCGGCATCACATACGCATACACGCGGCCGCGCGACACGGCGGCCTCGCGGACGCGGTGGCCGTAATTGCCGGAGATGACGATCGGGTTGCCCTGGGCATCGACGCCCGAGACCACGCCGACATGGCCGCCGCCGCGGCGGCTCATCACGGCGATGGCGCCGACCTGCGGGCCGGAGACACGCTGGCCGTAGCTGGCGAATGAGCGCGCCATGTCGGAGCCGGTGCCGCGATGACCGGTGCGCTCCAGCACCATGTTCATGAAGCGCGCGCACCACAGGCTGCGCCGCCCGGTCGGATTGCCGCCGCCGACATAGCTGCGCGCCGTCGCGACGACGCTGCTGCCGCCGAAGCCGCCCGACGATACCATGCCGTCAGACACCGTCCCCGGCATCATGAGGCTGGCCTGCGCATCGGCGACGCCCTCGACGCGCATCCGCGCGACGCCGCGCTCCCAGCGCGACAGCCGGGCGACGGACCGGCGGTGATGATGAACTCTTGCAGTGTGATGGCCGCCGTGGCTGCGGTGGGCATGATGCCCCGAACCGTGATGCGGACGGGCAGAAGCCGGTGTTGCGGTGGCGACGATCACGGCCGCTCCCATGGTGAGCGCAACGACGTGAAGCGACCGGCGAAGGGTAGACACAACCATACTCAATCCTTCTGTTACTTCCCCCAGTACCCTGACTGGTCCTCAGACTTGGCACCCCCTGGTCCTCAGCGCGGCCCCTCTGCAAGCCGCCAGCGAGGCCCGTAAAAAGTTTGGATGTGACCAAACCATGACCATCGATGGCGAAAAGGCGGCGACGAGAGGGTGATTCCGGGTTTATTGTTCGGCCAAAATCGTGCCGCACGGCGCTGCATTGTCGCGCAGGGCGCGATCAGTCATGCTCTGGCACGCGAAACGGGAGGAGCTCTCAATGGGCCATGCAACGGCGCAAGACGGCGTTCGCCTCTATTTTGAAGAGGCCGGCGCCGGCACGCCGCTCCTCTTCCTGCACGAGTTCGCCGCCGACCACACCAATTGGGAGCCGCAGTTGCGCTACTTCGCGCGCCGTCACCGCTGCATCGCCTACGCGGCGCGCGGCTACACGCCGTCGGACGTGCCGGTCTCGCCTGACGTCTACAGCTACGTGCATTTTTATACAGATGCGCTGGCCGTGCTGGATCACCTCGGCATCGACAGCGCTCACTTCGTCGGGCTGTCGATGGGCTCCTACTCCTCGCTGCAGGTCGCGCTCAACGCGCCGGATCGCATCCGCTCGATGGTGCTGGCCGGCGTCGGCTCCGGCTCCAGCCTCGAGCATCTCGACGCCTTCCGCGCCCAGTGTCGCGCCACCGCCGAACAGTTCGAGACGCTCGGCTCCGTCGAGACCGCGAAGGTCACCCGCGAGGCCCCCGGCCGCATTCCCTTCCTGGTCAAGGACCCGCGCGGCCACGCCGACTTCTACGCCGCCCTCGCCCGCCACGACGCCAAGGGCTCAGCCAACACGATGCGCGGCTTTCAAGGCGGCCGTCCCTCCATCTACACCATGACCGACGCCATTTGCCGCGTCGCCACGCCGGCCCTGATCATCTGCGGCGACGAGGACGACGCCTGCGTCGCGCCGAGCCTGTTCCTGAAACAGCATCTGCCGGCCTCGGGGCTGATGGTCTTCCCGAAGTCCGGGCACGTGCTGAACCTCGAAGAGCCGGCGCTGTTCAACGAAGCGGTGGAGCGCTTCATCGCGCTGGTGGAGGCCGGTCGGTGGGGGGCGCGTGATCCGAGGTCGATGGCGGGATGAGCGCCGAGCACACGTCCGTCCTTCGCTGGCCATCGACGCCTCGCCACCCGCTTTCGTCCGTGCGAACGCAGGCATTCGCAGGGACGACGGCGGTGTTAGTGGCGCACTCCGGGCTCAAATTGCCGCCTCCACCAGCCGCTGCCGCAGCAGCGGCACGGCGAAGTCGACGAAAGCGCGCAGCTTAAGCGGCAGCCGGGTCTGACCGTCATAAACGAGGTGCACGGGTCGCGGCTCCGGCTCGAAGGTCTCGAGAACCAGCTGAAGACGGCCGCTGCGGACGTGGTCGACCACCTGATAGGACAGCGCCCGCACCAGTCCTGCGCCTGACAACCCTGCGTCGATTGCGGCATCGATGGTGTTGACGCCGAGACGCGCGCGAAAGCCGGCGGTGATCTCGGAGCCGCCACGCTCGAACGGCCAGGCGCTCTCCGTCGACACGCTCTGGAACGAGACCACGCTGTGCCGCGCCAGATCATCCGGCGCCGCGAGGCAGCCATTGGCCGCGAGATAGTCGGGGCTGGCGCAGACGACGTGGCGGACCGTGCCGAGCCGGGTGGCGATCAGGCGCGAGTCCGGCAGTTGACCGATGCGCAGTGCGACGTCGACCTGGTCGTCGAGAAAATGCGCGACGCGGTCGGTCATCACGAGATCCACCGCCACATCCGGATAGGCGCCGAGAAAGCGCGTCACCACCGGCAGCGCATGCAGCCGGCCGAACATGATCGGCGCGGTCACCACGAGGTCGCCCTTGGGCTCGGAATATTCGCCGGACGCGGCGCGCTCGGCCTCGGCGACCTGCTCCAGGATCGCGCGTGCGGCCGCGACATAAGATCGGCCCGCCGGCGTCAGCTCCAGCCCCTTGGCCGAGCGGATAAGCAGCGTCGCCTTCAGGTGCGCTTCGAGCTCGGCGACCTTGCGGCTGACGGTGGCGAGGGGCAGCCCGAGCGCCCGGCTGGCTTTCGACAGGCTGCCGGCGTCCGCCGCGGCCAGCACCACTTCCATGGCATCCAGGCGGTCCAAGAGACCTTCCATAAAACGAGAGGCTTCTTTCCGAACCTACCGGCTCCCGCTTCTTTTTGGAAGGCATAGAAACCGGGGACCGGCGGCCGGCGATCGTTGCGTCCGCCCGAGACCTGGAGCGTCCCCATGACCACACAGACCCGACACCGCACCGCGACCGTCCACGGCCGCAAGGTTTTCTACCGCGAGGCCGGCGACCCCGCCGCGCCGACCATCCTCCTGCTGCACGGCCTGCCCACCAGTAGCCAGATGTTCCGCGACCTGATTCCGGCGCTCGCCGATCGTTTCCATCTCGTCGCGCCCGACTACATCGGCTTCGGCCACTCGGATGCGCCCGATCGCCGCGAATTCGCCTACACGTTCGATAATCTCGCTGTCCATGTCGCCGGCCTCGTCGACGTGCTCGGGCTGCAGTCCTACATTCTGTACATGCAGGACTATGGCGGCCCGGTCGGCTTCCGCCTGTTCACAGAACGTCCCGAGCGGGTGAAGGGCTTCATCCTGCAGAACACCAATGCCTACATGGAAGGTGTCGGCGAGGCGCCGAAGAAGGTGCTGCTGCCGTTGTGGGAGAAGCGCACGCCGGAGAGCGAGGCGCCCGCGCGCGAGCTGCTCAGCGTCGACGGTACCAAATTCCAGTGGCTGGTCGGCGCCAGGGATCCCGAAGCGGTCAATCCCGACAATTGGATTTTCGACCAGGCGCTGCTCGACCGTCCGGGCACCCAGGACTATCAGCTCGACCTGCTGGAGAACTACAAGACCAACGTCGCGCTCTATCCGCAATGGCAGGCGGCGTTTCGCACGCACCAGCCGAAGACGCTGATCGTGTGGGGCCAGCACGACCCGTTCTTCATCCCGCCCGGCGCCCGCGCCTATCTCAACGACCTCTCCGACGTGAAGCTGTTCTGGCTCGACGCCGGCCACTTCGTCCTCGACGAGAACACACCGAAGGTGGCCGCGGAGATCAAGGCGGTGTTCGCGGGCGCCTCGCAATAACGATCATGGTCAATCGGGCCATACCACCACAGCTGTCATCGCTCGGCCTTGACCGAGCGATCCAGTATTCCGAGATGACAGCGGGTCAGCCCGAGAGGCCGCGGCGGACTGGATGCCCGCCTGCGCGGCCATGACAGCGGAGGCTGTGGCCCGTATTGCTCCGTCATCGCGAGCGCCAGTGAAGCGATCCAGGGGCCACACGGAAAGACTCCGCACTTTGCCCCTGGATCGCTTCGTCGCTTCGCTCCTCGCAATGACGGCTACGGGACGTCCGCTTCGCAAGCGACCCGACTCGAACGGTTCCGCTCAGCCTTGCTGCCGAACGATGCCCTCCGCCGCGTCGACGAGCTCGTCGAGGGAGCGGGTCGCGCTGTCGAGAACCAGATGCGCGCGGTCCCATGGCTCATAAATCCGGCTGACGATCTCGTCCCAGGTGGGATGGCGCAGTCCGGAGCCATCGGGCGGCCGGCCTTCGGCGCGCTGCCGGTGCACGGCCGGATCACTGCAGACCAGCTCGATCTCGACGAGGCGGGCTGACTGGCGCAATGCGGTTTGCCGCCATCCCTGACGGCTCGCGAGCACCGGGTTGAGGCAATCGACGATCGTCGTCCGGCCAAGCCTCAGATTGTCGGCCGCCAGATCGTTCGCCATGACATAGCCCAGCACTCCGACCTCACGGCCGGCCGCGCGCAACGCCTGCTCGATGGTGTCGATGCGAATGTAGCTCGCCCCGAGCCGAGCCGTCAGCTCCCGCGCCACCGTCGTCTTGCCGGTGCCGGGGAGACCGCCGAACACGGCCAACACCGCTGATCGCATGGTGTCCATGCGTGATGATCGAACAAGCTTACGCGATCTGCAACAGCCTGCCGCCTACTCCCCGATGATCTTGATCAGCGCGCGCTTGCGGCGGCCGCCGTCGAACTCGCCGTAGAAGATCTGCTCCCACGGGCCGAAATCGAGCTTGCCGCCGGTGATCGCGACCACCACCTCGCGGCCCATGATCTGCCGCTTCATATGCGCATCGGCATTGTCCTCGCCGGTGCGGTTGTGGCGATAGGACGAGACCGGCTCGTGCGGCGCCAGCTTCTCCAGCCACTGCTCGTAGTCATGATGCAGCCCGCTCTCGTCGTCATTGATGAACACCGACGCGGTGATGTGCATGGCATTGACGAGCACCAGCCCCTCGCGCACCCCGCTCTCCCGCAGCGCCGCCTCGACCTCGGGCGTGATGTTGATGAAGGCGCGGCGGCCGGGAATGTCGAACCATAGCTCCTTGCGGAAGGATTTCATCGCGGGGGATCTCCGACGTGTCGACGGCAATCCATGCATTCTGCCCGAACCCAGCCTGGACTGCCATCACGCCGCCGCAGCCACGATCTCCGCCCAGGCTTCCGGCGTGACGGCGTACGGGCCGACGGCGCCCGCGTGGAATCTGCGCCACAGCGACGGGCGGATCAGCGACGCTGCGAGCGCGACGAGGACCGGAATCGCTGCACGCAAATCCCCAGTGACCGGCGTCAGCTCCTCGGCGCATCCGGCGTAATCGGCGCGGGCGAAGATCGCGTTGATCGCTTCGCGCAGGACGGCTGTGCGCGTTCCGTGCTGCTGGGCCGCCCCGAGGATCGCAAGCAGCGTTTGCCGCGTTCGCACGCCGGCGGCGCCGGCCGGCCGTTCCGGGCCCGACCCTCCAGTGGCCGCATCGAGCATCGCGCCGACGAGGTCCACCCCCGCGGCCAGCGCGTTGGCCGGCTCGACCAGTCGCGGGTTGACGTCGATGATGACGGGCCCGTCGTCGCCGATGATCACGTCCATGGACAGGCCGCCATGCCAATCGAGTGTGCCGATCAATCGCACCAGCATGTCGCGAAGACCAGGCAGCACGATGCTCTGCTTCAGCGCTGCACCGCCGCCGACGCCCTCGCGCACGCGAAGACAGGCGTGGTGCGCCGTGAGCCGGCCATGGTCGGCGACGGCCTGCACCATCGCGAGCGGCCCCGATACCTGGACCTGTGCGATCAGCTCCGATGCTCCCACGCCCAGTTCGTGCGCAGCGGCCGCGAGTTCGTCCGCACTTCGCGCCCGCCTTACACCC
The DNA here is from genome assembly GCF_000026145.1 of Bradyrhizobium sp. ORS 278. Lineage (NCBI taxonomy): Bacteria > Pseudomonadati > Pseudomonadota > Alphaproteobacteria > Hyphomicrobiales > Nitrobacteraceae > Bradyrhizobium > Bradyrhizobium sp. ORS 278. Next base: position 6,711,807 of record NC_009445.1, read on the forward strand.
GAGCTTGCCGTGCTCACCGGCCGCTTCAAGAAGACCGGATAGATGGTGATGCCGCGAAGATCCTCCGCACGCGTGATCAGCGCGGTCCATGGCTGCGGGACCCCCGCGGCTTCGAGCGTGCGAAAGGCCGAAACCTTGTCCTGCACCCGGGCGAGGCTCTTGAATGGCGGCACGATGGTCGGAACGCCAAGCCGCGGCAGCCGCGCCGACAGCACCGTCACCTGCTCCTGGGTCGGAAACAGCAGATCGATGCGACGCGCGGCCGCGATGCGCTCGGCGGCGGCGAGCCACCCGAAGGGATCGCGCCCGAACCTTGGCACCTCGTGCACGGCGCGCACTTGACGCGTGAAGCGCGACAGGCAGACGCGGGTGGAGGAGAGGATTTCGACCTCATGGCCGAGCGCGCCGAGCCGCCCGGCGACTTGGCGCGAGGTGAGGCCCGATCCTTCGGAGAGCAGGATTCTCATCTCACGAGCCCCGACAGATGACCAGATGAGGCCATCATAAGCGCCCGGCCCCGACGAGAGATTGAGGCGCGTCAACCGGCGCAGCTGAACGAGGCGGGGAATGAAGATCGCTTTGCACGACGGGCAGTCCGCGCATGCCCCGCATGCGCCAACTGCCCGTCGTGTTAGTTTGTCGCATACTCCGCGCTTGCAGCGTCGGGCAAATCAGCTCCATGTTTCCGGCCGTCCCGCCTCGCAGCACGAGGGGCGTATCGCGGTCGTCACGAACGCTGAGGTGGGATGCGGTGGGCGTGCCGGCTTGCGCGTGAGTTCGCTCGCGCGGACGAACAAGTGCGGCACGCACGGTCAAGTCGCGCGGTCCTGACACCCCGAAGCTGGTGTCACGCTTGCGAGGACGCTGAACGCGTCGCGCAGGCAACGGTGGCCAGAAAGCCCGGCGCACCGGGGAGAACGCGAAGCAGCCGTCAATCCATCGCGCAGGGAGGCCGGGTGTTCCGGCTCGTACCTGTGGTATCTGCCGCCTGCATTCTTTCTCGCAGGCGGGCCATGGGTGCGGCCAGCATCCGGCCTTCCCTGCGCCTCTGCGTTATCAGGGGGCGATGACCAACGCAAAGCCCGGGCGCGAAGGTGCCGCGGGAAGGCTTCGTGACGTCGCTGGCTGTTTGAGATGTGAAGAGGATCATTCGTGCAGCGACAAGGTGGCACTAGTGTTGGCGCCTATGAGTTGGCACACCGGCGCCACGCCCTCCGCTGTCGTCCCGGCGAACGCCGGGACCCATACCGCGGAATCTATCGGTAAAGCACAACTGCCAGTCATCGCCCCAGCAGGGTCGGTGGTTACGGGTCCCGGCTCAAGGCCGGGACGACAGCGTAGAATGACATGCGCGCACGGGACGACGCGCGACGAGCAGGCGCACCCGCCCCTACCGCCGCTCGCCCCGGCTCAGCAGAAACACGCCCTGTTCGCCAAACATGTTCCAGAACCACCAGGGCATCGCCACCCGCAACGGGCGGCCGTAACTATCAAGCGCCACGGCGCGCTCCATCTTCACGCCGATCTCGTCGCAGAGCTGCACGAAATCCTTGATGGTGCAGAAATGGATGTTCGGCGTGTCGTACCAGGTGAAGGGCAGATTGTCGGTCCGCGGCATGTGGCCGCCGACGAGCAGTTGCAGGCGCAGCCGCCAGAAGCCGAAATTCGGGAACGTGACGATGGCGCGGCGGCCGATGCGCAGCAGATTTTCCAGTACCGCCTTCGGCCGGCGCGTCGCCTGCAAGGTCTGCGACAGGATCACGTAGTCGAAGGCGTCGTCGGGATAGTCGACGAGGTCGGTGTCGGCATCGCCCTGCACGACCGCGAGGCCCTTGGCGACGCAATGGTTGACGCCCTCGCGCGACAGCTCGATGCCGCGGCCGTCGATGCCGCGGCTCTCCAGCAATTGCAGCAGATCGCCGTCGCCGCAGCCGATGTCGAGCACCTTGGAGCCGCGCTCGACCATGCCGGCGACCAGCAGATGATCCGGCCGATAGGCCAACACCTCGCCGCCTGTAAAGCCGTTCAGCGGCAGCACACCCTGCAGGCTCATGGCTCAGCTCCCCTTCGTGGCGTTGAGGCCGCGCGCCTTGCCAGCCGAGTCGAGAAAGGCGCTGGCGATCTCGAAGAACTCGGGCACATCGAGCAGGAACGCGTCATGTCCCTTGTCGGTCTCGATCTCCGCGAACGACACCCGCGCGCTCGACGCATTTAGCGCATGCACCAGCGCCCGCGACTCCGAGGTCGGAAACAGCCAGTCGCTGGTGAACGACACGACGCAGAAGCGGGTCTTGATGCCCCGGAACGCCGCCGCAAGCACACCGTCGTGATCCGCCGCGATGTCGAAGTAGTCCATCGCGCGCGTCAGATAGAGATAGGAATTGGCGTCGAAGCGCTCGACGAAGGACGAGCCCTGGTAGCGCAGGTAGCTCTCGACCTGGAAATCGGCGTCGAACGAGAACGTCGGCAGCTCGCGGTCCTGCATGCGGCGGCCGAACTTGCGATGCAGGGCGGCGTCCGACAGATAGGTGATATGCGCGGCCATCCGCGCGACCGCGAGCCCGCGATGCGGATGCGTGCCCTTGTCGGCATAGCGGCCGTGGTCCCATTCCGGATCGGCCATCACAGCCTGGCGGCCGAGCTCGTGGAAGGCGATGTTCTGCGCCGAGTGCCGCGTCGCGCAGGCGATCGCGAGATTGGCGAACACGCGGCTAGGATAGGCCACCGTCCATTGCAGCGCCTGCATGCCGCCCATGGAGCCGCCGACCACCGCGAACAGCGTGTCGATGCCGAGATGGTCGATCAGCATCGCCTGCGCGCGCACCATGTCGGGGATGGTGATGATCGGGAAATCGAGCCCCCAGACCTTGCCGGTCGCGGGATTCAGCGAGGCCGGGCCGGTCGAGCCCATGCAGCCGCCGATCACGTTGGAGCAGATGATGAAGTAGCGCGCGGGATCGAGCGGACGTCCGGGGCCGACCAGCGTCTCCCACCAGCCGGGCTTGCCGGTGACGGGATGGCGGTTGGCGACGTGCTGGTCGCCGGTCAGCGCGTGGCAGATCAGGACGGCGTTGGACTTGTCGGCGTTGAGCTCGCCATAGGTCTGGTAGGCGATCTGGAACGGCGTGAGATCGACGCCGCAATCGAGCTTCAACGGCTTGTCGGCGCCGAACTGCGCCACAAGCGAGCTCGGATGGTCGACCTCGTGCGAACGCTCTTCCGGCGCAACCGTGCGCAGCGCGGAGGTGGATTTCGGCGTCAGGCCTGTCATGTCTCTCACCCCGGCCTTCCGGCAAGGGCTCCCGAACCACGTGACATATCAGGCCATGAAAAACCCGGCCTGAACTGGGGTTCGGCCGGGATCGATAACGTCCCCGGCCTGTTTAGCGAGTTTTTTAACGTGGCTGCAAGCCGGCCGGCTCAAATGACCACGGAACGGGCAGAAGCTAGTCCCGCGGGCGCTCCTCGTCAAGGCAAGCTGGGGTTGACCGCCAATCACGGTCGGCACGGCTGCAATCCAGCCAAGCCTAGGCAGCACAAGGTAAACTTGCTGTTGCGCAGGCCCTGCGCATCGGAGAGAACGGCATCCGTTCCCGTCGGTCGAACGTTCCGGCCGGCCCACGCAGAGTGACCCGAGCCCATGTCGAACCCGCCCCCTGCCCCGCCCTCCCTGGCCGATCTGCGCAAGGAGATCGACGCGATCGACGAGCAGGTGCATCAGCTTCTGATGAACCGGGCCGACATCATCGACCGGCTGATCAAGGTCAAGAAGACGCAGGAGGTCGGCTCGGCGTTCCGGCCGGCGCGCGAGGCCGACATGATGCGGCGGCTGGTGCAGCGCCATCGCGGCATCCTGCCGCTCGACACGGTCGAGGGCATCTGGCGCGTGATTGTGTCGACCTTCACCTATGTGCAGGCGCCGTTCTCGGTGCATGCCGACGTCTCGGTCGGCGAATCCGCGATGCGCGATTCCGCAAGGTTTCATTTCGGCTTCGTAGTACCCTATGCGCCGCATTTCAGCGCCCAGGCTGCGGTCGAGGCGGTGGCGCGGTCGAAGGGCGATCTGGCGCTGGTGTCGACGAATTCGGGCCATACGCCGTGGTGGATCACGCTTGAGCCTGTCGGCGCGCCGAAGATCATCGCGCGGATGCCGTTCATCGAGCGCGCCGACCATCCGGCGGCGCTGCCGGTGTTCGCGGTGTCGCGCGTCGCCGACGATGCGCTGGTGCTGGAAGTGGAGACCTGGAGCATCCGCGTGTCCGGCTGGAATGCGCAGGTGTCGCGGGCGCTGTCGCCGCTCGCCGACGTGATCGCGGTGCCCGATACCGCCTTCGACGGCGCCGCGCTCTTGGTGTCGATCGAGGCGCCGGCGGACCTCGACAAGATCAAGGCGGCGCTGATCGCGGCAGGCGCCTCGGTGCGCTCCGCGGCCCTCGTCGGCGGCCACGCCAAACGCTATACGGTTCCGAGCTGAGACGCCGCGCGCCAGTGACCATTCTTCGGAGTTGATGATGAACCGCCCCGTGCCGAACCCCGGCATTCTCGACATCGCGCCCTACACGCCCGGCAAGAGCCCCAAGCCGGAGCCGGGCCGCAAGGTGTTCAAGCTTTCGGCCAATGAGACCCCGTTCGGCCCGTCGCCGAAGGCGATCGAAGCATTCAAGAGCGCGGCCACGCATCTCGAGGATTATCCCGAAGGCACCTCGCGTGTGCTGCGCGAGGCGATCGGCCGCACCTACGGCCTCGATCCCGACCGCATCGTCTGCGGCGCCGGCTCGGATGAACTGCTCAACCTGCTGGCGCACACCTTCCTGCGCGAGGGCGACGAGGCGATCTCCACCGCGCATGGCTTCCTGGTGTATCCGATCGCGACGATGGCCTGCGGCGCAAAGAACGTGGTTGCGTCCGAGACCGAGTACCGCACCGACGTCGACGCGATCCTCGCCGCGGTGACGCCGCGGACCAAGCTGGTGTGGCTCGCCAACCCGAACAATCCGACCGGCACCTACATCCCGTTCGACGAGGTCAAGCGGCTGCGCAACGGTCTGCCCTCGCATGTCGTGCTCGTGCTCGACGCGGCCTATGCCGATTACGTCTCGCGCAACGACTACGAGTTCGGCCTCGAGCTGGTGGCCACCACCGAGAACACGGTGGTGACGCACACCTTCTCGAAGATCCACGGCCTCGCCGCGCTGCGCGTCGGCTGGATGTTCGGCCCGGCGCACATCGTCGACGCCATCAACCGCATCCGCGGGCCCTTCAACGTCTCGTCACCGGCCATGCTGGCGGCGGTCGCGGCGATCGAGGATACCGCGCATCAGCAGATGTCCAAGACGCACACGGAAAAATGGCGCAACTGGCTGAGCGAGGAAATCGGCAAGCTCGGGCTGAAGGTGACGCCGAGCGTCACGAACTTCATCCTGATCCACTTCCCGACCGAGGAGGGCAAGACGGCGGTCGAGGCCGACGCATTCCTGACCCGCCGCGGCCTCGTGCTGCGCGCTCTGGCCAACTACAAGCTGCCGAACGCGCTGCGCCTGACCATCGGCACCGAGGAAGCCAACCGCCTGGTGGTCGAGGCGCTCAGCGAATTCATGAGGGCCAAGTGAGCGTCTCTGGACGGTTCGAACGCATCGCGCTGATCGGCTTCGGCCTGATCGGCGGCTCGATCGCACGTGCGGCACGTCTGCAGGGCGTGGCCGGCGAGATCGTCACGACGGCGCGCTCGGAGAAGACGCGCGCCCGCGTCGCCGAGCTCGGCATCGTTGACCATGTCGTCGCGAGCAATGCGGAAGCCGTCAGGGATGCCGATCTCGTCATCCTCTGCATTCCCGTCGGCGCCTGCGGCCCGGTCGCCGCCGAGATCGCTCCGCATCTAAAGCCGGGCGCCGTCGTCTCCGATGTCGGCTCGGTGAAGGGCGCGATCGTCCGCGACATGGCCCCGCATCTGCCGGCGAACGTCCACTTCGTCCCGGCGCATCCGGTGGCCGGCACCGAGAACTCCGGTCCGGACTCCGGCTTCGCCGAGCTGTTCATCAACCGCTGGTGCATCCTGACGCCGCCGGAGGGCGTCAACGCCGGCGCGATCGATCGTCTGCGCGCGTTCTGGGCGGCGCTCGGCGCCAAGGTCGAGATCATGACGCCGGATCATCACGACCGCGTGCTCGCGATCACCAGCCATCTGCCGCATCTGATCGCCTACACCATCGTCGGCACCGCCGACGAGCTGGCGCAGGTGACGGAATCCGAGGTGATCAAGTTCTCCGCAGGCGGCTTCCGCGATTTCACCCGCATCGCGGCGTCCGATCCGACGATGTGGCGCGACATCTTCTTGAGCAACAAGGATGCCGTGCTCGACATGCTCGGCACCTTCACCGAGGACCTCTCGAAGCTGACGCGTGCGATCCGGCGCGGCGACGGCGAGGCGCTGTTCGACCATTTCACGCGCACGCGCGCGATCCGCCGCGGCATCGTCGACATCGGCCAGGATTCGGCAGCGCCGGATTTCGGCCGGCCGCTGCCGCAGCTCAAGAAGCCCTGAGTTCAGAACAGCGGAGGGACGCGGGCGACCTTGAACGGACCGAGCACCACGGCACCATCGGAGAAGCGCAAGGGAAACGTTCGCGCCTTGCGTCCCTCAAGCGTCGCCTCCTTGCCGAGCGCATTGATGCCGAGCGCGACGCCGACATTGGCGTTCTGCTTGACCACCTTGCCGAGGCCGGGAATGGCGCGGTCGAGCGCCCCGAGCAGATTGCTGACGTCTTGCGACTTCACCCCGGGCGCCACACGATCGAGCGTCCCCTGCGGCACACCGTTCTCGAGCATCTTGTCGAGCCCGAGCGCCGGGATGATCTTTTCCATCCCGGCGACCGTCATCTGCACCTCGCCATCCATATTGCCATTTGCGGTCAAGCTGAGCGTGCCGGCCGCCATGGCCAGAAGCTCGCCCTGCTGGATGCGCGCCTGGACGATCTCCACATGACCGCCCGCTGCCTGGATCTCGCGAAACCGCTCCGGCCAGGGTTTGGGGCGGAAATCCTTCAGCCCGGTCACCCGGGCCTGGATGTCGGAACTGAACGGCTCCGCGAGCAATGGATGACTGTTCTGAATGCTGCCGTTCGCAATCTGCAACGCCGTCTCCAACACCGGATGATCCGACGGCGTGCCCTCGGCGATGCGGCCATGCAGCTCCGCATGATCGGCGCGCGCGGCGGGCACGGCGGCGCTGCCCTCGATGCGATCGATCGTCGGCTGCTCAAAGACGAGGTCAGCACGCTGCGGCGGTCCCGGAAGACCTCGCACGCTGGCTTGTCCCACACTCCAATTGACGGCGAACGACGCTGGATCGCGACCTTCAGTGATCGTGGCCGGCCCCTTGAACTCCGCAATGATCCGCTTCGGATCCCACACCTGCGCGACGACCAGGATCTCGTCGAGCTTGGCGTTCATCAACGGCGTGCCCGCGGCTTGCGAGAACAGCGCGACGGTCGGATCAGAACAACGCACCTCGAGGCGGAACGGGAAGCCCGCGACAGTACGCTTCGCACAATCATAAACACGGCCCGCCTTCGCCTCGCGGGCGCGCCAGGCGTCGGCCTGGACATCGACCTGCGAAGCAGCGAAGAACCAGAACGCGCTCCACGCGACGGCGGCGATCAGGAGCAGGACGGGAGCGACGAGAAGCCCCCAGAGCGGGCGCCTGCGGCGCGCTTGTGGCAAACGAGACATGCAGGACACCCTTTGGCCAGCAATTTTGGCGATTCCACGATCACGGATTGTGTACATAAATTAACAATTCGCGAGCACCACACTTAGGCTTCCGCTGTCATGTCCGCAATGTCTCTCTCCTCTCGCGAACGTCCTCAAGGCGACCTCTGGGTCTTCGGCTACGGCTCGCTGATGTGGCGCCCCGGCTTCGACTTCATCGAGCAGGTGCCGGCGCGGCTGATCGGCGAGCATCGCGCGCTGTGTGTCTACTCCTTCGTCCATCGCGGCACACCGGAGAAGCCGGGCCTCGTCCTCGGCTTGGATCGTGGCGGAGCGTGTCGCGGGATTGCGTTCCGCGTTGCAGCTGACAAACGCGACGACACGATCGCGTATCTGCGCGCGCGCGAGCAGGTGACCTCGGTGTATCGCGAAGTCATACGCGCGGTGTGGCTCGAGAACGACGCGCGCGAGCGGGTGAGCGCGCTGGTCTACGTGGTCGATCGCGGCCATGTGCAATATGCCGGCCGGCTGTCGCTGCAGGAGCAGCTGCGCCATGTGCGCCAGGGGCACGGCCAGTCGGGCGCCAATCGCGACTACGTGATCTCGACCGTGAAGGCGATCGAAGCCCAGGGCTTTCGCGACACGCAGCTGCATCGGCTGGCGACGATGCTGCACGACGACGGCCACTCGCTGCATACGCCGGGCGACGCGGCCTAGCGTGCCTCAAGCCTTCACCTCTTCCGCCACGCGCCCGAACAGCTGTGCCTGCTCGGCCTGGCCCGCGCCGACGAGCCGCCCCGTCGCCTCTTCGATGATAGTCTGCAGGCGGGTCATGAACTCGTCGCGCGGCAGACCCGGCGGCAGCGGATCGAGAAACTCCACGACCAGTGTACCCGGATAGCGCAAGAATGTGCGGCGCGGCCAGAACAGCCCGGAATTCAGCGCGACCGGCAGACATGGTACGCCGCAATCGGTGTAGATCAGGCCGACGCCGCCCTTGTAGTCCGGCGGCGCGCCCGCCGGGCGCCGCGTGCCCTCGGGAAAGATCACGAATTGCCGGCCGTGCTTCACCTCCTCCGCGGCGCGCCGCATCACCTGCTTCAACGCCCGGGCGCCGGAGCTGCGGTCGATTGCGATCATGTTCGCCTTGAGCAGATATTGGCCGAACAAGGGGATGCGCAGCAATTCGCGCTTCAAGACGAAGAACGGCGCGTCGAAGAAATGCAGCAGCGAGATCGTCTCCCACATCGACTGATGCTTGGCGGCGACGATCAGCGGCCCCTTAGGGATCTTCTCAACGCCGCGATATTCGACGCGGATGTTGCAGACGATGCGCATCAACAGGATGTTGCTCTGCGCCCACCAGTTCGCGACGCGCAGCAGCGCCTTGCGCGGCATCGCGAGCGTCGGCAGCGCGATCAGGGCCCAGAACACGAAGTTCGGATAGAACAGGATATTGAACAGCAGCGAGCGCAGGAAGATCAGAACCATCAGGAACCCAGTTCAATTGGCTTGCGCCGTCGCCGGACGGCGCGAGATCGCGCCGGTCGGCAGCTCGCTCTCGGGCGCGAGATCGAGGCCGAGATCGGCAAGCCGCAGCCGCGCCTCGGCGGCGACATATTTAGCATATTCGGACAGCAGCAGGCGCAACGTCGGTCCGCTGGTCCACCACGGCTCGTCGCGCCATTTCTCGCCGACCACCGCATAGGGGATGAGATCCATGCTCGGCATCGCGTGCGACAGCTCCGCGATGGCACGCGGCATGTGATAGTTCGAGGTCACCACGACCAGCGACTTGAAGCCGCGCTCGGCCGCCCAGCGCCGGGTCTGCGCCGCGTTGCTGCGGGTGTTGATCGCGGAGTAATCGAGATCGACGCAGCAATTGATGAACGAGCGCGCCTCCGGCAGCGAGCGGGTGATGTCGTTGGCATCGTTGGTCGGATGGACGCCGGAGATCAGGAGCCGACGGCCATATCCGCCGGCCAGCAGTTCGACCGCATCCGACACCCGGGATGAGCCGCCGGTCAGCACCACGATGCCGTCGGCCTTTCGCTCCGGCTTGATCTCCGCGCCGCGCAATTGCGACAGGAAGCCGACGAAGCCGACCGCGGCGATGAAGAAGCCGAGTCCAAGCGTCGCCACGAGGCCCGCAAGCGCCCGGCCCGCCACCACATAGAGCGGCAGCCTATGCCTGCTATCGTCGGTCTCTGGCCCCATGCAACGCCTGGCGTATCCCTGCCTGCCTGCGCGCGGCCCCATGCCGTCGCGCAATCCCGTCCTTCAAGTCCGGGACGGCGGGCGGGTTTCGCCGGCCTCCCGATCACGTTCGCTCGCCGCGCAGGATAGTGCGCGACCTCGACCGTGTTCGTGACCCGGCTCACCCCGTCGTGCCTCATCCCGGCGCAGACGATTCTAGGCGGTTTTCGGGCCAAGTGAAATCCGCAACGCGGCGGCTTTGGACAGAAGCCGCCATCAGTCGATGCTCGCCAGTGTCGTAAACAGGGTCCGCCGCGCAGCCCAGCCGGTCACCGCCGCGATCACGACTGCCTGTAGCGCAATCGCCACATAGCCCAGGGGACGAAGCGAGAAGGTGCCAAGCAGCGCCGCAAACTGATCGCCCACGGGCGTGCCGGAGAACCAGTTCGCGATCGACTCCGAAAAGCCGAAGCCGAGCATCGCGAGCCCGCCGCCGATGACGCCGCCCTCGAGGCCGAGTTGCAGAAAGTGGCGCAGGAAATGATTGGCAATGTAGCGGTCACCGGCACCGACGAAATGCAGGACTTCGACGATCGGCCGGTTTGCCGCCATCGCACCGCGGGTTGCGAACGAGACCGAGATGATGGTCGCCGCGATCACCAGCAACAGGATGCCGAACCCGGCGAACAGCGTCGCGCCGGTCATCGAGCGCATGCGCTCGATCCAGGCCCGATGATCGTCGACGCTGGCGGTCGGCGCGACCTGGATCACGCGGGCACGCAGTGCGTTGAGATCGAAGCTGGTGCCCGGCTGCACCCGCGCGATGATGACGCGCGGCACCGGCAGTTCGTCGAACGACAGGCCGCTGCCCAGCCAAGGCTCCAGCAGCTTGCTCGATTCGTCCTTGGTGAAGGGCCGGACCTCGACGATGCCGGACTGCGCCCGCATCGCGTCGGTCACCAGGGCGACATCGCGCTCGAGGTCCCGGCCAGTCTTGGGACGGACCTGAACCGTGATTTCGCTCGCGACCTCCGACTGCCATTCCGCCGCGGATTCGCTGACCAGCAGGACACCGCCGGTGGTGATCGAAGCCAGGAACGTCATGATCGCCACCACGGCGACGAGCGCACGCCCCGCAATCGAAGCGCGCGGCACGATCGGCGACACGATGCGGGCTTGCGCCGGCAGTTGCGGGCGGTCCTCGCCCAGATCGACCAGAAGGCCGCGATCGTCCACGCTACTCATAGATGTGCAATCGTCCCTGATGCAGCACCAGCCGCCGGGCCTCGTACTGGTCCATCAGCGTGATGTCGTGGGTTGCGATGATCACCGCCGTCCCCGAGCGGTTCAGTTCGATGAACAGCCGAAGCAGGCGGCGCCCCAAGGTCGGATCGACGTTGCCGGTCGGCTCGTCCGCGAGCAGCAGCTGCGGCCGCGAGATCACCGCGCGCGCAATCGCCGCACGCTGCTTCTCACCGCCGGACAGGATCGGCGGCAGGGCATCCATGCGCTCACCCAGGCCGACCCATTTCAGGAGATCGATCACCTCCTTGCGATAGCTCGACTCGTCGCGTCCCATGACGCGGAACGGCAGCGCCACGTTCTCATAGGTGGTCATGTGGTCGAGCAGACGGAAGTCCTGCAGCACGATGCCGATGCGCTTGCGCAGGTCGGCAATCTCCTCCTTGCTCAACAGCGAGATGTCGTAGCCGAACAGGTTGACCAGCCCGCGCGTCGGCCGCAGCGATAGAAACAGGAGCTTGAGCAGCGAGGTCTTGCCCGCGCCCGACGGGCCGGTGAGGAATTGGAAGGAATGAGCCGGAATCTGGAACGTGAGGTCGCGGAGGATCTCCGGCCCCAGTCCATAGCGCAGCCCAACATTTTCGAACCGAACCAAAGCGTCAGCTCCGTTCGACGGCGCGCAGGGTGGATCCGCACGCGGCATGCCCGGGGGTACGATCGCCCGATTGAGCGCTCGTTATGGTTTCCGGTTCGTTAATGGTTGCCATGTACCAATGGCGCGATTGCGTTCCGACGTTCGTCCACATGGCGGCCCTTGTAGCACGAACTCTCGGAAACAAAGCGGCAATGCCCGTTTGGAGAACCGGCGCGATGTTCATCGTTTGCCCCCATTGTGCGACATCTTACGCCATCGATCTGGCAACCCTGGGTATGGCGGGCCGCAGTGTGCGGTGTTCCCGTTGCAGGGAAGTCTGGCTGGCGCGGCCTGAGGACGCGGTCGAGGCTCCGGCGCCGATTCCGGCCATGGCGGAGGCCGATGGGGGCTCTGCCCCCCGTGATGCCGCCGACGAATGGGAGGCTCTGGCCCGCGAGGAGCCCGACGAGCAGCCGCCCGAGGTCGAAAGCCCGTCGATCGCCGCCGGGTGGCCCGAGGACGCCGCTGCTGAAGAACCCGGCGAGACCGCGACCGAGGCCGAGCAGCCGGCCCAAGGCAGGCTTGCGCGCCTCGCCGGTCTCGGCAAGCTGATCAAGCGGCCGACCCTGCCGAACTTCCCCGGCAAGAAGGTGTTCAACCTGCCCGCGCTGACCGCCGCCATGGCCGCGCTCACGATCGCGCTGGGGGTCTGGCGCGCCGACGTGGTCAGGCTGATGCCGCAGACCGCATCGTTGTACAAGCTGATCGGCTTGGAGGTGAATCTGCGCGGCGCCGCGTTCAAGGACGTGAAATTGGCGACCGAAACCGTCGATGGCAAGCCGGTGCTGGTCATTGAAGGAGCGATCGTGAGCACCACCAAGAAGGCGGTCGACCTGCCCCGGCTGCGCTTCAGCGTCCGCGACGCGCAGGGCACCGAGATCTACGCCTGGAATACGCTGCTCGAGCAGACCGTGCTGAAGCCCGGCGAGCGCATCGCGTTCAAGTCGCGCCTCGCCTCGCCCCCTCCCGAAGGCCGCAATATCGATATACGGTTCTTCAACCGGCGCGATCTCGCCGCCGGCAGTGCATGATGATTCCGGCCTCGTGGCTCGCCCGCGGGGCCCACGAGACGGAGACGAAACGACATGTCGCGCGTCCTGATCGCCGACGACGAAGATTCGATGCGCACCCTGGTCGCGCGCGCGATCGCGATGGACGGCCACGAGACCGTCACCGCGCAGGATGGCGCCGAGGCGCTCGACATCCTCACGCGTGAGAACGGCGCGTTCGATCTGCTGCTGACCGACATCCAGATGCCCATCATGGACGGCATCGCGCTGGCGCTGTCGGCCGCGCGTGATTTTCCCGACCTGACCATCCTTCTGATGACCGGCTTCGCCCATCAGCGCGAGCGGGCGTCGAATCTGAATGCGATCGCTCATGACGTGATCACCAAGCCGTTCTCGGTCGCCGACATCCGCACCGCGGTCGCCGATGCGCTGGCGTCGAAGACGGCCAAGGCGTAGCAGGCTTCCGCGCGCCGGCTCGAGCTGGCGCGCACCGTCCGGGCCCTCGGCGCGCCAGAGAACGCACGACGATTGTCGATGTCACGCCTCGCTGCCGGGATCCTGCGGATCCGCCCCGAGCGGATGCCGTGCCGGGCGGCCGACGGAACCCACTTGAAATCCCGATCGGCGGCATGATCTCTGTGCGACGGCTGCAGGACCTGCGGCCGCTGGAGATCTGCCGCGTGAGCGTTGCATTCACCAAGGAAGAGAGCGCGGAGACCGCGGCGGAGACGATGCTGCCGGACCGTCCGGTCTCGCCGCATCCGAACCTCGTCACGGAGACCGGGCTGAAGGCGCTGGAGGATCAGCTGCATCAGGCGCAGGCCGCCTATGAGGCGGCGCAGGCGATCGCGGACGTCAACGAGCGCCGCCGCGAGTCGGCGCTGCCGCTGCGCGACGCGCGCTATTTCGCGGCCCGGCTGCGCACCGCCCAGCTGATGCCGCCCCCCTCCTCCACCGCGGCGATCGCGTTCGGCAGCACGGTGACGTTCCGGCGCGGCGACGGCCGAACCCAGACCTATCGCATCGTTGGCGAGGACGAGGCCGATCCCAAGCACGGAACGATCTCGCATGTCTCGCCGGTGGCGCGGCGGCTGATGGGCAAGACGGCCGGCGATGTCGTCGAGGTGACCGGACAGGAGCTGGAGATCCTCCGGATTGACTGACCCCTCTCAGGCGGGCGTGCTGAAGCTCGGGATCATCTCCGACACGCATGGACTGCTGCGGCCGGAGGCGGAGCGGTGTCTTTCCGGCGTCGACCATATCCTGCACGCCGGCGACATCGGCCGTCCCGAGATCATCGAGCGGCTGCGCGGGATCGCGCCGGTCACCGCGATCCGCGGCAATATCGATACCGCGGCGTGGGCGAAGGCTTATCCGGAGACCGCGACGATCAGCCTGGGCGGCCGGACCTTCCATCTCGTGCACGACGTGCACGATTTCAGGATCGACCCCGCCGCGACCGGCATCGACGTCGTCATCTCCGGACATTCGCATCGCGCGCGGTTTGAGACGGCCGGCGCCGTGCTCTATCTCAATCCGGGCAGCGCGGGGCCGCGCCGCTTCAGGCTGCCGATCACGCTGGCGACGCTCGACCTCTCCCCGGCGGATCTCGCGCCCGTCATCCATGATCTCGGCGCCGCCTGATCAGTTGTCCTTCAGCAGCCGCTCGATGTAGTCGAGCTCGATCTGCGGCCGCGACGGATCGGCGGAGCGGCGGCGCAGCTCTTCCAGGATACGGCGGACACGCTGCACGTCGATCTCGCCGGGAATCTTCTGCGAGAAATCGTCGACGTCGCGGCCATGCAGGGGCCGGCCGAGCGGATCCATCGGCGGCGCGCCCGCCTGCCGGCCCGGCGCCTGGCCGGGGCCGTCGCCGGGCTGATCGCCATCGCCCTGCTGCATCGCCTCGGCGAGGCTCTGCGCGCCCTTGCGCAGCGCGTCCAGCGCCTTGCCCTGCGACTCGACCGCGCCATCGGCGTTGTTGTCGCCGAGCTGACTGCCGGCATCGCCCATCGCGCCATCGGCCTCGTCGAGACCGTCGCCGCCGTCGCCCTGATCGCCATCGTCGCCGGGATCGCCCTGCTGGCCCTGCTGACCGGGCTGTCCCTTCTGGCCCTGCTGCCCCTTCTGGCCTTTCTCGCCCTTCTGGCCCTTGTCGGCCTTCGGGCTCATGCCGCGCTTGGCGAGCTGCTCCTGCAGCTGCTTGAGCCGGTCGCGCAGCGCCTGCTGCTCCTGCTGCAGGTCGGTGGTGAGATAGCGCTCGAGCTCGCGGATCGCGGACGATTGATGGTTCGCGCTCTCGCTGGTGCTCTTGTTCTTGAGGCTGTCGATCGAGTCCTGCATGGCCTGCTCGGCCTTGTCGAGATACTCGTCGAGCGCATCGGCGAAAGCGGGCACCGCGATCAGGCAGCAGCCGGCGAGCACGCTGGCGCGCAGCAAAGCGCGGGCGCCGCGGCGGCGACGCGGCGCGGCGCGTGATCCATTCCGATCCATCAGGCGATCCATCATGCGTCACCGCGCTCCCTGCGAGTCGCGCCAATTGCGGAGCTGGGTCTTCAGCCCTTCCTGCTGCCGCAGGATATCCTCGAGCTCCTCCGGCGAGGCGCTCAGCGTCTTCTCGCGCAGCTCCTTCGACTTCTTCAGGATCAGCTCGACCTCCTTGGGCAGCGGCACCTGGCCCTGGTCGCGCTGATTGCGGCCGCTGCGGTCGCGCCGGGAGTCCTGGCCCTTCTTGAAGGTCTTGTTGCGCAGCTGGTCCTGCTTGCGGATGATGTCGTTGAGCTCGTTGAGCGCCTGCTCCATCTCGTTGTCGCCGCCCTGCTGGGGCCGCGCCGTCTGCAGGTTCTCCAGCATCTGCTGCAGCTGCTCGAGCAGCTCGCGCGCGCCGTCCTTGTCGCCGGAGCGCGCCATGCGCTCCATGCGGTCGATCATGTTCTGCAGGTCCTGCGGACGCACCACGCGGGTGTTGGGATCGAGCGGCCGCTGCGCCATCTGCGGATTGTTGCGCAGCTGCTCGGCGAGCTGGCGCATGTAATTGTCCATCGCCTTGCGCAGATCCTCGGCGAGCTTCTTGATCTCGTCGTCGCTGGCGCCGCGGTCGAGCGCCTGCTTGAGCGCGTCCTGCGCGGCGCGCAGCGCCTTCTCCACATCGGTGATGTTGCCGTCCTCGATGGTGACGGCGAGCGACCACAGGCTCGCGACCACCTCGCGCAGCGCATCGTCGGTGCGCGCCATTTCGAGCTGGCGGGTGACCGAATGCAGGCCGAGATACTGGCCGGGATCGGGCGTGAACAGTTCAGGCGCGATCGCCAGCGCGTCCAGCGCGGTGTACACGTCGCTGTTGCGATTGCCGTCGAGCGCGAGGATGCGGCGCTGCTCGATCAGCGCCCGCGCCAGAGGCTTGGTGAACAGCCGCTCCGGCAGCCGCGTCTCGAACGGCTCGCTCCTGCCCTCATTGCCGGCCTCGTCCTTGGCGGTCAGCGTGATCGTGACGTCGGCGCCGGCGTAGGGGTCCTCGCTGAGATCCTTCACGGTCTGGCCGACGCCGTTGCGGGTGCGCGCATTCGGCAGCACCAGCGCAAACTCCGGCGGCTGGAACAGCGGCCGCGCCGCCGGCGCGTCGCCCGGCTTGTCGGCGGCGCGCGGAGCGATCCTCGCCTTGGCTTCGGTGACGCCGTAATCATCCTCGAGCTTGTAGGACAGTTTCAGCGAGCCGCGCGCCTGGCGCTCGGGGTCCTTGGCCATGCTGATGACCGGCGGCTTGTCCGGCGTCGCGGTGAACACCCATTGCGGCTGGCCGGAGGGCGCGCGCACATGCGCGGTGCCGTCGGTCTTGATCAGGAAATGCTTCTCGGTGGTCCCCTTCGGCGCCGCCTCTCCGGCCGCGACCTCGCCCGGCGCCGCCTCGGCCACGCCGCCCCCGGTGATGACGTCGAGCGTGGCGCCGCTGGAGCGCACGATCAGGGTCGAGCCCGCGGGCACCACGATCGGACCGCTCGGCGGCACCGCGCCTTCCTTGTTGGCGGCCGACAGGATGACCGGCGGCTTGGCGGTGTAGAGCGGCGGCTTGACCCAGGCATCGACCCGGATCGGCACCGTCGTCAGCACGCCGTTCCAGTCGAACGCCGAGGCGATGCGCAGCTGCCGCTCGTCGCCGGCGGCAAAATACGTCGCGACCAGCAGCACGATGACCAGCGCGCGCACCGCCCAGGGATCATGCAGCGACAGCCGCGGCCGCGGCGTGCCGGCGCGGATCGCCTTGATCGAGGCGAGCGTGCGCGCGCGCTGCGCCTGCCACAGCGCGCGCGCAATCGGATCCTGGGTGGAGAGCGTGTCGGTCAGCGCGGTGGCGGGACGATGCGCGATGCCCGAGCCGCGATCGAGCCGGGCGAGCCCCTGCTCGCGCGTCGGCCAGCGGAAGCGCAGCGCCGGGATCGCGGCGCCAAGAAACAGGACAACGAACAGCGCGACGCCGATGGCCCGCGCCAGCAGAGGCAAACCGAGCCACAGCCCGGCCCAGGAGACGATCAGGAACAGCCCGATCACCAGCAGCAGCCGCGCCAGATGCGGCCAGCCCTGCTCCCAGGCGATCGCGAGACGCGCCCGCTGCAGCGCCTGTGCGAGCTTCAGCCGCGCAAGCCCGTCATTGGTCGGCGCGTTGTTGGTCAGCCCGCTGCTGGTCGAGCCGGCGTTGGCCAGCCCATCACGGGTGCTGCTTGCCGGCCGCGCCGGCTCGGGGGTCTCGCCGCTCAACAATCTCTCCAGGTTGCCCGGATGTTCACCCTAGCACAAAGGCAGCCGTGAGGCACCCATCGCGGTGCAGCTTTCCGCCTTGCGCAGGCGCTTCACACGGGAGTGTGACCGGGGAGGTTCCCGAAAAGCTACGGAGCGCTGCCCCACGAAAGTGGATGCGACGCACACCGTCGCCCCAAACTCCGTCATTGCGAGCGCAGCGACGTGTCCGCCGAAGCCCAAACGCTCACCGTGCCCGTGGAGAACACAAACGCGCATCATCGCTCTCGCGACGCCATCCGCGCCCGAGTGATGTCTGACGTCTCGCCCTCGTCGAACAGAGGGCGCAGGGAAGGTCGGGAGCTGGCCTCTCCCATGGCCCGCCTGCAAGAAAAAAAGCAGGCGGCAGTCACCACAGGTTCGGCCGGGACTCCGACCTTCCCTGCGCGATGGTGTTACGAATTATACGCGCTCTTCCCGGGGACCGGCTTGTTGGCCCCGTCGCGGACGACACGTCCTCGCCCACTTGGCATCAGCACCGGGATGCCAGAACCACGCGACTTCCTCGTCGCACCGGGATCGTTCGTCCGCGCGAGCAAGCCCGCGCTGCGTCCCCATGCGCCCACCGCATCCCGCACCCGACGTCCGTGACGATCGCGAAGCGCCCCCTCAGCGGGACGGGATGCGCGGAGTAGAGCATGATTTCGGATAAAGCGCAAGACCGATATTGAAGTAGAGCGCCAAATTATTTTCGTTTGCCGCGAGCCGCTCGCGCGTTCACGCCGAAGGCGGTATAGTCCAGCAGTGCGACGAGACCGGAGGCTCTGTACCCATGACGCCCCAAGACATTGCCGCCCTCACCCCTCAGGAGCGGTTCGACCTCCTGACCGACCTCTGGGACAGTCTGTCCGCCGAAGGCGTGATACTGACTCCGGCGCAGGAAGCCGAGCTTGCGCAGCGGGCCGCCGCGCTCGGTTACACGCATGACGAATTGGAATGGACCAAGCCGCTACTGGCTGAGGCCACCGCCGAGATCGAACGCGGCGAGGGCGTGCCTCTCAACGAACTGGAGGCGCGTCTCGACGCTGAAATGCAAGCGAGCCCATCGCCGCGCCGATGACCCGCCTCGTCGTCGCGCCCGTCGCGATCCGTGATCTCGCCACGGTGTTGGGCGATCTCACCGAGCAAGCAGGCGAGCGCGTCGCCACGAAGTATCGCCAATCCTTCCTGCGCCTGTTTACGTTGTTGGAAGCACAGCCGGGGCTTGGCGCACCACGCCCACGACTTGGCCGAGGCGTTCGGCTCGGTATCGTCGCGCCCTATCTCGTGTTCTATCGCGAGCAGAGCGACGTGGTGACTGTGCTGCGAGTCCTTCACGGTCGGCAGAAGATCGGCCGCGCGAAACTCCGCGAGACATAGCCACGCCTGGAAAGGCGCTGGAAGTCTTGCTGCAAGGTTGATGTTCCGAACTGTTCCCCACAAAGTGCGTAGGTTTGAGGGGCCCGTAGAGATGTCGATGATCGTGGTTCGCGCGACCTGGGACCAGAAATCCAGCTATTGGGTGGCCGAAAGCTCTGACGTGCCGGGCCTCGTCACTGGAGCTACAACACTCAACGAACTCGCTGCCAAGATCCCCGGCATCATCCAGGACTTGCTCGAAAACGCCGACACCTCCGATCTCGCCGACGGCGAAATCACTGTCGAGATCATCGGATCGATCTCCACTAAGGTGCGCCTGCCTGCATGATGAGCTTTGCACCCCAGCCCAAGGAGATCCTGCGGGAGCTGCGCGCTCTGGCATGCCTGCTGACCTGTGCCCTGGCACTCGCATGGCCGGCGCGCAGTCCCGCGGCAGACGCTTCGGCTTCCGCCACTGTTGAAATTCTCAACGG
Organism: Bradyrhizobium sp. ORS 278; assembly: GCF_000026145.1. Classification (NCBI taxonomy): domain Bacteria; kingdom Pseudomonadati; phylum Pseudomonadota; class Alphaproteobacteria; order Hyphomicrobiales; family Nitrobacteraceae; genus Bradyrhizobium; species Bradyrhizobium sp. ORS 278. The sequence continues at coordinate 6,731,279 of NC_009445.1, forward strand.
GCCGACGCCCGGCGAACTCGCGGTTCGCGCCCATGGGAGGGTCGAACTCGCTCCGGAGCTGATCGTCGAGGAGCAGCGCGACGACGGCAGCTTCGAGCGCGTTACGGATCTCGACGGCGGCACGATGAGGCTGGTGGCGTCATGCGACCAGCGGCCCGGCGCCTGCGTGACGATCGACGAACGTGGCCTGCGGCCGGAGCCGTGGAGCGGCATGACCTGCTCGTCGCAGTGCAACGGAAATTGCGACCGGAATTATCCGCTGTGGGGTCGGTTCCGCTTCGTGGTGATGTCGTGCGACCGCCGCACGAGGTTCGAGGGCCGGGTCTTCGAGCTGCCCCGGCCCACACATGGATCCCGCTTTCGCCGTCCTTGAGTGTACCGCCGGATAGCTGGTACCGCCGGATAGCTGATTTAGTGCACTGGACTGCACCCCTCAAGTGAGACACGATAATCTCAGTGACAGGCATTCCGAGGATGACCTGTGGCAGCAAGAGGGAAGACCCGTCGGTTTCCGACGGCTTACAAATTGAAGGCGATCAAGCGTGTCGAGCGAGGCGAAGGCGTTCTGCCTGTGGCTCGGGACCTTGGGATATCGCGTAAGATCCTGCATGACTGGATCAAGGCCTGGAAGGCGCAAGGTCCGGACGGATTGAACCGCAAGCCGGGACCGAAGCCCGGTCCCCGGAAGCTCAAATCTCTGGCGACCTATGACGATAAGCGGTCAGCACTGGCACGGGCCAATGCCCGCATTGCCGAACTCGAACGGCTTGTCGGCCGTCAGCAGATGGACCTCGATTTTTTTCGGCAAGCCTTGCGCGCACTGGAGCGGCCGGCAGCGCAAGGCAAACCCGTATCCGCATCATCGAAGTCATCAAAAGCATGACCGCGCAGACAGCCGACTCCAGCGCTCATGTGCAGCGCCTCTGCGCTTTGGCAGGGTTGCCTCGAGCGACTTATTACCGGCATCTCAATCGACGCAGCCGCGCCGAGGCCGAGTGCGAGTTGCGCGACCAGCTCCAGCGCATCTGCCTGAAGCATCCGTTCTACGGCTATCGACGGGTGACCGCCGCTCTTCGGCGTCTGGGGATGGCCGTCAATGCCAAGAAAGTCCTGCGGCTCATGCGGCAGGATAATCTTCTCGCGCAGCGCAAGACGCCGTTCCTGAAGCCTCCGACTGAGAGGCCGACTGACGTGATCGTCGTCCCCAACCTGATCCGTGGCCTGGCGCCATCGGCTCCGGATCAGATCTGGGTCGCTGACATCACCTACGTCCATCTCGCCAAGACGTTCGCCTATCTCGCCGTCATTCTCGACGGCTTCTCCCGCAAGGCGGTCGGCTGGGCATTTGACAACACCCTCGACGCCTCGCTCGCCATCGCGGCGCTCGACAAAGCGCTCAAATCCCGGAATCCCAAGCCGGGCAGCCTGATCCACCACTCCGACCGCGGCGTGCAATACGCCTCGATCGCTTATCGCCAGCGCCTCGCCGATCGCGAGATCAAGATCAGCATGAGCAGTCCAGGCAACCCCTTCGACAACGCCAAGGCCGAAAGCTTCATGAAGACGCTCAAGGCCGAGGAGGTCAACGGCAAGACCTTTGCCGACGTCAACGACGCCCGGCGCCGGATCAACAGCTTCATCGCCGAGATCTACAACAAGGAGCGCTTGCATTCGGCCCTCGGCTATCGATCTCCCCTTGAGTTCGAAGCCGCGTTTGAGCAAAACACAATGCGATGACTTCACCCACTGTCACTGAGATTATCGTGTCTCACTTGAGGGGTGCAGTCCAGCACTGTCACCGTAATCCTGCAAGATCTAGTCGCCCTCCATGAAAAATCCAGCGGGGGGCTGACTTGCGCCGGGAATTTGGCTGACGGATCGCAACTCGGCGCGACATCGCGTCATCTTGCGATCAGCCGGGCTTGACCGAAGCGGCCGCGTATACCGACGATGCTTCGGAGAGCGCGAGCACGAGGGTCACCAGGCCGCCCAGCGCGAGGACGAAGCATATGCCGAAATAGACAAATTCCATATCCAACTTCTCGAACTTCGGATCGCTTGCGATCCGAGCTTGTCGCCCGGCGCGAAGCTGCGAGCGAAAGGCATCCCATCTCAGATCCATCAGTAGCGGAAATAGGACGACGACCAACTGAAAGAACGGGCCCGAGAACAACGCCGAGGCTGTGCTCGCGGTGACGGGCTGGCCGGTTCGGTTCAGTTGCGCGAAGTTTTCACCGACGCCGCCCAGGACATACACGAAGGTCGAAACACCGGCGCCGAGAACAAAGAAGCCGCCGTTGATGATCCAGACCCATCTCGCTATGTTGCGCGATGCATCGTCGATGAGGCCGGTGCGGTCTTGGGAGTTGCTCACGGCTTGGTTCAACCTACATCATGGCAGTGACAGTGACGATCTTCCAGAAGTTCAAAAAGTGCATTGTTGCTGCACCCGCCCGGGGCGATGACGCAGGCACCGGCCATGAGTTGCTCCGCTTGCTCGGCGTGTCACGGCCAAACCGGCGCCCCCTCCAGCCCCGCCGTCTCCGGCAGCCCGCACATCAAATTCGCGTTCTGCACCGCCTGCCCGGCGGCGCCCTTGCCGAGATTGTCGACGACGCCGAGCGCGATCACCAGATTGCGGTCGGGGTCGGCGGCGTAGCTGACGAAGGCGAGGTTGGAGCCGGTGGCCCATTTGGTCTGCGGCGGCTTGTCGGTGACGCGGACGAAGGCACGGCCGGCGTAGAAGCTTCGGGCGGCGTCCAGGCACTGGTCTGACGTGGCGCGGCCGCGGGCGTAGATGGTGGCGAGGATGCCGCGGGTCATCGGCACCAGATGCGGCGTGAACACGAGGCCGGCGGCGCTGCCGCCGCTGATCCGCGCGATGGTGCTTTCGATCTCGGGCATGTGGACGTGTTTGAGCAGGCCGTAGGGGATCAGGTTCTCGTTGCTCTCGGCGTAGCCGAAGCCGGCGCCGCCGCCGCGGCCGGCGCCGGAAATGCCGGTCTTGGCGTCGATCACGATGTTCTCGGGCGCGATCAGCCTGTCGGCCAGCAGCGGCGCCAGCGCGGTCAGCGCCGCCGCCGGGAAGCAGCCGGGATTGGCGATGCGGGTCTTGCCCGCGATCGCCTCGGGCCAGACGTCGGCGAGGCCGTAGGTCCAGCCGTCGGCATAGCGGTGGTCGCCGCCGATGTCGACGATCTTCACCTCGCGCGGGATGCGCGCCAGCGCGTCGCGCGAGGCGCCGGTGGGGAGCGAGGCGAAGAGAACGTCGAGCTGCGGCAGGCGCGAAGGGTCCCACTTCTCGATCACGAGATCGGCGAGCTTGGCGGGCACGCCGGGGAAGCGCTCCGAAAGCCGCTGGCCGGCGCTGCCCTCGCCCGCGGCGTAGACCGGCTCGAACGCGGGATGCCCGGCGATCAGGCGCATCGCCTCGCCGCCGCCAAAACCGGAGATACCGACGATGCCGACGCGAATGCTCATGGGTGGGGTCCTCGCAGAACAGTGTGACCGATCAGGTCCGGAATCGATCAGGGAACACGGTCTCGCGGAGGCGCCTGATCCGGGCTAAACTAAAATCACCATGGCCAATAAGCAAACCAGGCTGCTGCCGTCAGCCCTGCCCCCATCGAGACCGAACGCGCCGAGTGGCAGCGCTTGAGCCGGGAGCAGCAGCTCGAGCGCTATCGCGAGGTGCTGGAGCATTGACAGTCTGAGGATCAGCGACGCGACGATGAGCGAGGTGCTGGCGAAGCCGAGGCAGCGCGTCGCAAAGCGCGGTGCCGGAATTCAAGCTTTCGGCCGCTTCGTTACGGGTCGAGCTCTCGCCGTCTCCACCGCTGTCATGCTCCGCGAAAGCGGGGCATCCAGTACGCCGCGGCGGCGGTTATTGAACCGAGACGTCACGGCGTACTGGATCGTCCGCTTTCGCGGACGATGACAGTGGGGCTTACATGCCCGGATCGTCGTGCGGTGAGAACGCTTACTCACGCATCAAGGAAAGGAACGCAGCCCGCCTCACAACCACGGCGCCGGCGTATCCATCGCGATCAGCTGCTCGACCTCGATCCTCGGCCGGATCACCGCCGCCTGGTCGCCCTTCACCAGCACCTCGGGCACCAGCGCGCGGGTATTGTACGTGCAGGCCTGCACGGCGCCGTAGGCGCCTGCGGTCATGATGGCGAGGAGGTCGCCGGGCGCGGGCTCGGGCAGCGCCCGGTCGAGGGCGAGGTAGTCGCCGCTTTCGCAGACCGGGCCGACGACGTCGGCCACGAAGGCGGGCGCGTCCGGCGGGGCCTGCTTCACGGGCAGGATGTCGTGATGCGCCTCGTAGAGCGTCGGGCGGATCAGGTCGTTCATCGCGGCGTCGATGATGACGAAGTTCTTGGCCTCGCCGTGCTTCACATAGATCACCTTGGCGAGGAGGATGCCGGCATTGCCGACGATCATGCGGCCGGGCTCGAACATCAGGGTGCAGCCGAGATTGTGCGACACGCGCTTGACCATCGCGGCGTAGGCGGCGGGCTCCGGCGGCACGGCGCGGTCCATGTGATAGGGGATGCCGAGGCCGCCGCCGAAATCGACATGGGAGATGTCGTGGCCGTCGGCGCGGAGCGTCTGCACGAATTCGGTGAGGATGCGGAAGGCGGTCTCCATCGGGCCGAGATCGGTGATCTGGCTGCCGATATGGACGTCGACGCCGGTGACCTTGATGCCCTTCATCTTCGCCGCGCGGGCGTAGACGCGGCGGGCGTGGTCGAGCGGGATGCCGAACTTGTTCTCCGACTTGCCGGTCGAGATTTTTGCGTGCGTGCCGGCATCGACATCCGGGTTGACGCGGATGGAGATGCGGGCGGTGTGGCCGGTCTCCACGGCGAGGCGCGCCAGCAGATCGAGCTCGGGCTCGGATTCGATGTTGAGGCAGTGGATGTCGGCCGCGAGCGCGGCGCGCAGCTCGGCCTCGGTCTTGCCGACGCCGGAAAATACGATCTTGCGCGAGGGGATGCCGGCGGCCAGCGCGCGCTTCAATTCGCCGCCGGAGACGACGTCGGCGCCGGCGCCCAGCTTTGCGAGCGTGCGCAGCACCGACTGGTTGGAATTGGCCTTCATCGCGTAGCAGATCAAGACGTCCTGGCCGGCGAAGGCGTCCGCGAACACGCGGTAATGCCGCTCCAGGGTGGCGGTGGAGTAGCAGTAGAACGGGGTGCCGACGCGGCTCGCGAGCTCGGCGAGATTGACGGCCTCGGCGTGCAGCACGCCGTCGCGGTAGTCGAAATGGTTCATGGGTTCGTGTCCGCGCGCGGCTTGCGAGTGAGTGATTGTGGCGGCGAATTGCCGGGAAATGGCAGGGATTGTCAATTGAGGCCGCGGTCCTCGCCGAGGCAGTTGCCGCGCCGTCCAGGCCTCATGGTTCGAGACGCGCCGCGCGCGGCGCTCCTCACCATGAGGGTGAACATCTCGCCGGAGGCCAGATCGGGCCACAAGTTGGGTCCTTGTCCTGAGGAGCCCGCCAAAGGCGGGCGTCTCGAAGGACGGGGGTGGCCTCGATGCCTGCTGCGGGCGTTGCCCTGACGCGATCTTCCCCGAGAAGCTGTGGAGCCAGTCTGGAGCGCGTCAGCCCTATTTGCTGTCGAGCAGCGGATCCAGGATGAAGGGTTTCTTCTGGCCGCGGGGGGCGGCGGGGGCGCTGTCGGCGCCGTAGCCGGAGTTGAAGACGCCGGGCTTGGCGGCGTTGTCGGTCGCGGTGTCCGGCGCGGCGGAGAGTTGCGGCGCGGGTGGGGAATTGGCCGGCAGGTCCAGCGGGCCCTTGCGGCCGCAGGCGGCCAGCAGCAGGGCTGAAGCGCCCAGGACGAGCAGGACCCGGGCGGCGGAGGTCGGACGGCGAGCGCTAATCACGTGTGAAATCCCCATGCGGGCGGCACCATACAGAGATCGGCGGGCCATGACGAGTGCCGGAGTGCCACGCCGAGCCGATCAATTTTCGGCGGGGAGCCCTACTTCCGCTGTTTTTCCAGACGCTTCAGCCAGGCCTTGGCCTGGCTCGCGACGTTCTTCGGTGCGGTGCCGCCGAAGCTGGTGCGGCTCTTCACCGAGGCCTCGACCGAGAGCACGCCGAGCACGTCGGCCGTGATCTTGGGCTCCACCTCCTGCATCGCCTCGAGCGGCAGCTCGTGCAGCGCGACGCCCTGCTTCGAGGCCAGCGCGACGATGCGCCCCGTCACGTGATGGGCCTCGCGGAACGGCATCTTGAGGGTGCGGACCAGCCAGTCGGCCAGATCGGTGGCGGTGGCGTAGCCCTCGCCGGCGGCGGCCTTCATGCGGGCTTCGTCCGGCACCAGGTCGAGCGCCATGCCGGTCATGGCGCGGATCGCCAGCGACAGCGCGGCGAACGCCTCCATCGCGCCCTGCTTGTCCTCCTGCATGTCCTTTTGATAGGCCAGCGGCAGGCCCTTCATCACGATCAGGAGCCCGTTGAGCGCGCCGATGACGCGCCCCGTCTTGGCGCGGACGAGCTCCGCGGCGTCCGGATTGCGCTTCTGCGGCATGATCGAGGAGCCGGTCGTGAACTTGTCCGACAGCTTGATCAGGCCGACCAAGGGCGAGGTCCAGATCACGATCTCCTCGGCGAAGCGCGACAGATGCACGGCGCAGATCGACGCCGCCGACAGGGTCTCCAGCACGAAGTCGCGGTCGGAGACGGCGTCGAGCGAATTGGCCATCGGGCGGTCGAAGCCGAGGGCTTGCGCGGTGGCGTGGCGGTCGATCGGGAACGAGGTGCCGGCGAGCGCGGCGGCGCCCAGCGGCGATTCATTGAGGCGCTCGCGGGCGTCGGCGAAGCGGCCGCGGTCGCGGCCGGCCATCTCGACATAGGCGAGGAGATGGTGGCCGAAGGTGACGGGCTGCGCCGTCTGCAGATGGGTGAAGCCGGGCATCACGGTGCCGGCGAATTCGAGCGCGCGGGTCGCGAGAGCCTGCTGGTAGGCGGCCAGCGCCGCGTCGATGTCGTCGATCTCGTCGCGCACGAACAGGCGAAAATCGGTGGCGACCTGGTCGTTGCGGGAGCGCGCGGTGTGCAGGCGGCCGGCGGCGGGGCCGATCAGCTCGGACAGCCGGCTCTCGACATTCATATGGATGTCCTCGAGCGCGCGCTTGAACTCGAACGAGCCCTTGGTGATCTCTGACAGAATCGTGTCTAGACCCCTGGCCATATTTTTCGCATCACCTGACGTGATGATGCCCTGGGCGGCGAGCATGGCGGCGTGCGCCTTGGACGCGGCGATATCCTGCGCGTAAAGGTGGCGATCGACGTCGATCGAGACGTTGATGTCCTCCATGATCTCGTCGGGACGCTCCGTGAACCGGCCGCCCCACATCTTGTTGCTCATGCCTGCCGCTCTTAGACCTTGCTGATCGCCACTGGATGGGACACACGTCCCGTGCCCCGAATTTCGCGCCTCTGATAGCCGCAACCGACCCGAGATGACAAACGATAAGCCAGAGACGTCCCCCGCCCGCCCCGCCGCCCGCGGCCGAACCGTGCTCTTGGCCGGCGCCGTGGCGGTCGCTGCCGTGGTCGGCATCGCGGCGGTTTCGTTCGGGGGACTCTTGAAGGGCAAGCCGGCCGGCGACCAGGCCTGCCAGGGCGCGGTCGACACCGCGGCGCGGCTGGCGCCGCTCATCAAGGGCGAGGTGGCGGCGCTGACCGCCGCCAAGACGCCGCTGCGGCTGCCGGACCTCGCCTTCGAGGACGCCGCGGGCAAGCCCGCGAAGCTCTCGGATTTCCGCGGCAGGACGGTGCTATTGAACCTCTGGGCGACCTGGTGCGTGCCCTGCCGCAAGGAGATGCCGGCGCTGGACGGCCTGCAGGCCAAGCTCGGCAGCGACGCCTTCCAGGTGGTCGCGGTCAACATCGACACCCGCGATCCGGAGAAGCCGAAGACGTTCCTCGCCGACGCCAGGCTGACGCAGCTCGCTTATTTCAGCGACGCCAAGGCCAAGGTGTTCCAGGATCTGAAGGCGGTCGGCCGCGCGCTGGGCATGCCGACCTCGGTGCTGGTCGACGGCAATGGCTGCGAGATCGCCACCATCGCCGGTCCCGCCGAATGGGACAGCGCCGATGCGCTCAAGCTGATCCAGGCGGCGACGTCGAAGGCCGCGGCGGGGCTCTAAACCAATCCAACGGACGTCACTCCGGGGCAGCCCGCAGGGCTGAACCCGGAATCTCGAGATGAGTCCGACAAGCTCTAGATTCCGGGTTCGATGCTGCGCATCGCCCCGGAATGACCGTGGATGGGGAAAAGGGCGCCTTAGCGCTCAGGCCGCGATATTGAGGTTGCCGCCCACGCCGGGGCCGACATTGGCGAGCGACAGCGTCTGCTGGGCGCCGCCGAGCAGGGTCAGGACCGCGTCCTTCTGCGCGTTCAAATTCTGCTTCAAGACCGACGTGGCGACCTGCTGCTGGGTCGCGCTCGCCTGCTGCGCAAGCGCCGCAGCCACCAAGCTCATATCCATACGCTCATACCTCGTTATGGCACCGTATCCCGGCAGCCTTAACGAAGCGTATCGATCGGGCGTTTCAAGGGACGGTTGAACTACCGGGTCGGCACCGGCTTGGGGCCGCGATAGTCGTAGAAGCCGCGCTGCGACTTGCGGCCGAGCCAGCCGGCCTCGACATACTTCACCAGCAGCGGACAGGGGCGGTACTTGGAATCCGCCAGCCCCTCATGCAGCACCTGCATGATCGAGAGACAGGTATCGAGGCCGATGAAGTCGGCGAGCTCCAGCGGGCCCATCGGATGATGCGCGCCGAGCTTCATCGCGGCGTCGATCGCCTCGACGTTGCCGACGCCCTCATACAGCGTGTAGATCGCCTCGTTGATCATCGGCAGCAGGATGCGGTTGACGATGAAGGCCGGGAAATCCTCGGAGACGGCCACCTGCTTGCCGAGCCGGCCGACAAACTCCTTGGCCGCCTCGAAGGTCGCGTCGTCGGTGGCGATGCCCCGGATCAGTTCCACCAGCTCCATCAACGGAACCGGATTCATGAAGTGGATGCCGATGAACCGCTCGGGACGGTCGGTGCAGGCCGCGAGCCGCGTGATCGAGATCGACGAGGTATTGGAGGCGATCATCGCCTCGGGCTTCAGCACCGCGCAGAGATCGTGGAAGATCTTGCGCTTCACGTCCTCCTTCTCGATTGCGGTCTCGATGACGAGATCGCAATCAGCGAGGCCATCGAGGCTGTCGGTGGTCGAGATGTGCTTCAACGCCTGGCCGCGGGCGTCCTCGGAAATCATCTTCTTGGCGACCTGACGGGTCAGGTTGCCGTTGATGGTGGCCATGCCGGATTTCAGACGGTCGGAGGTGACGTCGTTGAGCACCACGTCGAGCCCGGCCAGCGCAGCGACATGCGCGATGCCGTTGCCCATCTGTCCTGCGCCGATCACACCGAGCTTGTTGATCTGAGCCATGTCGTCATCCACCGGAGCGGCGCAGACATCTGCGCCCATCCATGCCCTAACAGAATAAGACACCGGCCGCGACAGTCCCCTCCGCGGCCGGTGTATCCCACGTTACTTGCCGAGCGCTTCCGTCAGCTCCGGAACCGCCTGGTAGAGGTCCGCGACCAGGCCGTAATCGGCGACCTGGAAGATCGGCGCATCCTCGTCCTTGTTGATCGCGACGATCACCTTGGAGTCCTTCATGCCGGCCAGATGCTGAATGGCGCCTGAAATGCCGACCGCCACGTAGAGTTCCGGAGCGACCACCTTGCCGGTCTGGCCGACCTGCCAGTCGTTCGGCGCGTAGCCCGCGTCGACCGCGGCACGCGAGGCGCCGACGCCGGCGCCGAGCTTGTCGGCGAGCGGCTCGATATATTTGGCGAAGTTCTCGCGGCTCTGCATCGCGCGGCCGCCGGAGACGATGATCTTGGCCGAGGTCAGCTCGGGGCGATCGCTCTTGGCGACCTCTTCGCCAACAAACGTCGACAGCGCCGGATCACCGGCCGCCGCGACCGTCTCCACCGACGCGCCGCCACCATCGCCCGCGGCGGCGAAGGTGGAGGTGCGGACGGTGATGACCTTCTTGGCGTCCTTCGACTTCACGGTCTGGATCGCGTTGCCGGCATAGATCGGCCGCTCGAACGTGTCGGGCGCGACGACCTTGATGATCTCCGACACCTGCATCACGTCGAGCAGCGCGGCGATGCGCGGCATCACGTTCTTGAAGCGCGAGGTGGCGGGCGCGACGACCGCGTCGTAGTTGGCGGCGAGCTTGACGACGAGGTCGGCGAGCGGCTCGGCGAGATCATGCGCATAGGCGGCATCGTCCGCGAGCAGGACCTTCTTGACGCCGGCGAGCTTGGCGGCGGCGTCCGCCGCGCCCTTGGCGCCCTGGCCCGCGACCAGCACGTCGACATCGGCGCCGAGCGCGGCGGCCGCCGTCAACGCCTTGTTGGTCGCGTCCTTGATTCCAGCGTTGTCGTGTTCGGCAATCAGCAGCGTGGCCATCAGAGCACCCCCGCCTCGGTCTTGAGTTTGGAAACGAGCTCCGCGACGTCCTTCACCTTGACGCCCGCCTTGCGGCCCGCGGGCTCCGCGGTCTTGAGCACTTCGAGCCGCGGGGTGAGATCGACGCCGGTGTCGGCGGCGGTCTTCTCGGCGATCGGCTTCTTCTTCGCCTTCATGATGTTCGGCAGCGACGCGTAGCGCGGCTCGTTGAGACGCAGATCGGTGGTGACGATCGCCGGTCCCTTGAGCATCACGGTCTGCAGGCCGCCATCGACCTCGCGGGTGACCTTGAAGTCGGCCCCTTCGACCTCGAGCTTGGAAGCGAAGGTCGCCTGCGCCCAGCCGAGCAGCGCGGCCAGCATCTGGCCGGTCTGATTGCTGTCGTCGTCGATCGCCTGCTTGCCGAGAATGATCAGCCCGGGCTGCTCTTCCTGCGCCACAGCCTTGAGGATCTTGGCCACCGCGAGCGGTTCGACATTGCCTTCGGCCTTGACCAGGATGCCGCGGTCCGCGCCCATTGCGAGCGCGGTGCGGATGGTCTCGGAGGCCTGCGCGGGTCCGATCGAGACCACGACGACCTCGGTCGCCTTGCCGGCTTCCTTCAGCCGCAGCGCTTCCTCGACGGCGATCTCGTCGAACGGATTCATCGACATCTTGACGTTGGCGAGCTCAACGCCCGATCCGTCGCTCTTGACGCGGACCTTGACGTTGTAGTCGACCACCCGCTTGACCGGCACCAGAACCTTCATCGATCCTCTTTCGCTCTCAATTGTCCGGGGTTGATCTTTCGGGCGCGGAACCTAAAGCGCCCGTACCCCCCGGTCAACGCGCGAGGGGCGAAAAAACGCCACCCCGCACGCCCCCGGGGCTAACGGTTTTGCCCTGGCACCCACAACACGTCGCCGGCGCCGTTCCGGTTCGCGGCGCGGCTGGCCACGAACAGGAAATCCGACAGGCGGTTCATATAACGAATCGCAGCCTCGCTGACCGGCTCGTCCGGTCGGGAAGCGAGTTCCGCCATGATCCGTTCCGCCCTGCGGCAAATAGTACGGGCAACGTGCAGATGCGCCGCCGCAGGGGTTCCACCAGGGAGCACGAACGAGGTCAGCGGCGCGAGCTTGTCATTCAACGTGTCGATGTCGCGCTCCAGACGATCCACCTGGCTCGCCACCACGCGCAGCCGCTCCGCCTTGCCCTCGCGCTGCGGCACCGCCAGGTCGGCCCCGAGGTCGAACAGATCGTTCTGGATCAGGCCGAGCATCGCGTCGATCTCGGGCGCGTCGGCGAGATGCAGCCGCACCACGCCGATCGCGGCGTTGGTCTCATCGACGGTTCCATAGGCGGAGACGCGCAGGTCGAACTTCGGCCGGCGCTCGCCATTGCCGAGCGCCGTCGTGCCGTCGTCACCGGTCCGCGTGTAGATACGATTCAAAATGACCATGCCGTTGTCTCAACGTCCCCGTTCTCGCACGCCCTCAGCGTCCCATCGCCCAGATGGTCGCCATGGCAATGACGATCGCCACGAATTGCAGGATCACCCGCCAGCGCATCAGCTTCTGCGACAGGTTCGGCGAGCCGCCTCGCGTCATGTTGACGAGCCCGAGAAACAGCACCAGCGCGACCGCGCCGACGGCGATAGGCAGGATTAATTTACCGAGAATTGAAGCCATTAGGGCTAGATAACACCATGGACGCAGGAGCGCCATGCCGGATCGGCGCAGCCGGGGCTGCAACTTCTGGCTTTTGGATCCGTAATATCGGATGGTCTGAGGGCAGGTTGTTCGCGGAGTGCAGGGACAGGTGAAGGCGCTTCGCTACATCTTTCACGTCGTCATGGATGCGTTCTACACCTTCCTCGCGGACGACGGCTGGGCGATCGCGAGCCATATCGCGCTGTCGACGCTGATGGCGCTGTTTCCCTTCCTGATTGTGCTGACCTCGCTCGCCGGCTTCCTCGGCTCCAAGGACCTCGCCGACCAGGCCGCCACCCTGATCCTCGAGACCTGGCCGGCCCAGGTCGCGGATGCGCTGACCGGCGAGATTCACGACGTGCTGACGACAACTCGGACGGATGCGCTGACCATCGGCGCCGTGCTTGCGGTGTACTTCGCCTCGAACGGCGTCGAGGCGCTGCGGGTCGCGCTGAACCGCGCCTACGGGGTCATCGAGCAGCGCCGCTGGTACTGGCTACGGCTGGAATCGATCGGCTACACCCTGGTCGCCGCCGTAACCGCGCTGGCGATGTCGTTCCTGATCGTGCTCGGTCCGCTGATGCTCGCCACCGCAAGGCGGTTTCTGCCGCTTGCGGTCGACGCCAATGAGCGCTTCGTCAATCTGTCCCGCTACGGCATCACGATCAGCGCTCTGATCGTCGCATTGTTCATCCTGCACGCCTGGCTGCCGGCGGGCCGGCGCAGCTTCATGCAGATCATGCCGGGCATCGTCTTCACCTTCGTCGCCTCGCTGGTGTCGGGCATCGTGTTCGGCCAGTACCTGGCGCGCTTCGCCAACAACTACGTGACGATGTATGCAGGGCTCGCCTCGGTGATCATCGCGCTGGTGTTCCTGTATTTCATCGCGGCGATCTTCGTCTACGGCGGCGAGTTGAACGCGTCGATCATCAAGTCGCGGCTGCCGCGCGGTGTGTCGCTGCAAGAAGCGCAGTCGCTAGAGCCCTCGGCGAAACGGGCTTGAGCAGGAACGCATCCGCGCCGGCGGTGCGCGACGCCGCTTCGTCCTCGCCCCGCCCGGAGACGCCGATGATCGGGATGTCGCCATGAGGCGCACCGAGGGCGCGAATCCGCGCGATCGCCTCCACGCCGTTGATGCCCGGGAGCACCATGTCCATCAGCACGGCATCGTAGCTGCCCGACGCGATGCGCTCCGGCGCCGCTTCGCCGCGGCCGATGAACTCGGCCTGGTGACCGAGCTCGTTCAGGATGGTGTTGAGCACGACACGGCCAAACGGATTGTCCTCGACGCCCAGCAGGCGCAGCGGCCTGACCGGCGCGAGCGTCACGCCATCCTCGCCTCCTGCCGCCGTCGTGTGCGGCGCAGCCGCCACCGTCAGCGCCACGGTGAGCGTGAAGGTCGTCCCGCCACCCTCATACGGGGTGACCGTCACGTCTCCCCCCATCGCACGCGCCAGTTGCCGCACCGAGGACAAGCCGAGACCAGCGCCGCCGAAACGCGAGGCGATCGAAACATTGGCCTGGCTGAACGGGCGGAACAGCCGCTTGATCTCCGGCAGGCTCAACCCGATGCCGGAATCCGAGACGTGGAACGCGACCTCGACCCGGCCCTTTGGCGTTCCCTTCGGCGCCGCTCTGCCAGCCTTGCCGCGGCCCGCCTTGCCCGCCAGGGCGATCTCAAGCGCCACGCCGCCCTGCTCGGTGAACTTCACCGCATTGTCGATCAGGTTTTCGAGCGCGGCACGCAGGCGCACGGGGTCGCCGACCACAAGCCCCGGCAATGCGTCGGAGACCTCGACACGCGCCTCCAGCCCCTTCGCCGCCGCCCGTCCAGACAATGAATCGCCAGCTGCGCGCGCCAGCACGCGCAGGTCGAACAGATCCTCGCGCAGGATCGCACCAGTGCTCTCGTGCTTGGCGGCGTCGACGAACAGCGTCGCCAGGCTCGACAGATGCTCGGCACCCGCCTTGATCGTATCGACCCAGCGCCGCTCGCGCTCGCCGAGCTCGGAGGTGGCGAGCAGATCGCTGATCGCGAGAATGCCTGTCAGGGGCGTCCGCACCTCGTGGGCGAACACCGCCAACGCGGCTTCGACGACGCCTGGTCCTGGCGCCCCCGCGTCATTCCTTCGCGCCCGCTGACCTGCCACGGCCTTCGCCGCGCGGGGCTTGGCCCCGACTCGCAGTGCGCCTGCCAATGCCGTGACCTGAGGAACGTGCTTCTGCAACGGCCGCGCCTTCGCGCGCTTTTCTGCCGGTGCAGCCTTCGCGACCGTGGTCTTCGGCTTTGCTGCTTTTGAAGAGGTCGTTCTGGGCGAGGTCGATTGGGCAGGTATCTTGGCAGGCGTCTTTGCAGGCGTCTTTGCAGGCGTCTTTGCAGGCGTCTTGGCGCCGCGCGTCTTGGACGCGGCGGAATGTCTGGGCGCAGCTGTCTTGGTCGGTCGGGTCCGACGTCCCGTACTCATGTTCCGAACGCGCTTCATCATGGCCCCTGTGACATGAACTCCGACAAACGAAGGGGCACTTCTACTGTCATGTCTTGTCGTGCCGCTTTCGATTGAAGCTCCCGATAACCCGCGCCATTGGTCAGCATGGCACGGTCGTTTCCGAGTGTCACGATGCCCCGGAGGTTGTCCCCGCCGGAAACATTCGGAGACAGCGGGACTTGCGGCAGGACACGGCTATACCAAGCCGATCCTGTGTCGGATTTCCGCCGGCGAGACGCCTTCGGCGCGCAATGTGCGCAAAGCCGTCGCTTGCGTGGATTTGGACAGCTTGTGGCCCATATCGTCGCGAATCAGTTGGTGGTGCCGATAGGCCGGCGCCGGCAGGCCGAGCAGGACCTGCAGCAGCCGGTGCACGCTGGTCGCATGAAACAGATCCTGTCCACGCACCACCTCGGTCACGCCTTGCAGCGCGTCGTCCACGACCACGGACAGATGGTAGCTGGTGGGTGTTTCCTTGCGCGCCAGGATGACGTCGCCCCAGACTGCCGGGGTCGCCTCGATCGTCCCGCTCTCGCCGTTCGGCCCACAGCCGACCTCGACCCAGCTCAGCCCTCCGGCGCGCACGACCGCCGCTTCCATATCGAGTCGCAGCGCATAGGGCAGGCCGCTGCTCATCAGTTCTGCACGGCGTGTTGCAGACATTGCCTTTGCCGCACCGGGATAGAGCGGCGCCCCATCAGGATCCTGCGGCCAATTGCCCTCGACACCTCGCTGCGCGACCAGCCGCGCGATTTCGGCCCGGCTCTCGAAGCTCGGATAGACGAGCCCCATATCCTGCAGCCGCTCCAGCGCAGCGCCATACGCAGCGAGATGCAGCGACTGCCGCCGCACCGGCTGCTCCCAGGCGATGCCGAGCCAGGCGAGATCCTCGGTGATCGCCTGCTCATATTCGGGCCGGCAGCGCGTCGGGTCGATGTCCTCGATCCGCAACAGCAGGCGGCCACCGGTCTCCCGCGCACGCTGGACGTTCAGCAGCGCCGAATAGGCGTGGCCGAGATGGAGATAGCCGTTGGGGCTGGGGGCAAATCGGAAAACGGGTGGCATGTCAGTTCGTCCTTGCAGGACTTGAGCTCGCGTGATCCGACACTCATGCTCCTTTGCGAAAACGTTCGATCCGAGATGGATGCGCGGGTCAAGCCCGCGCATGACGATCCAGGAAGTCTGCCACGATGACCGTCCATCTCGACACTCAGGCCATTCTCGAGGATGCGATCCGCGACCTCGTCAGACAGGACACGCGGCTCGCGCCGATCCTGGAGGCTACCGGCATGCCGGCGCTGCGGCGGCGGGAGCCGGGCTTTGCCGGGCTCGCCCACATCGTCTGCGGTCAGCAGCTGTCGACGGCCAGCGCGGCCGCAATTTGGGGCCGGTTGCAGGCGGCATTCGATCCGTTCGAGGCTGAGGCGATCCGTCGCGCCCGCGCCGACCGGTTGGGAAGGCTCGGGCTGTCTGCTGCCAAGATCAAGACGCTGAAGCACATCGCGCGCGAGCTCGCGGCCAGGCGGCTGAATCTCGACGTGCTCGCCAATGAGGATGCCGACGCGGCGCACGCGACGCTCACGGGGCTGCCCGGCATCGGCCCCTGGACGGCCGACGTCTACCTGCTGTTCTGTCTCGGCCACGGCGATGCCTGGCCGGCGGGCGATCTCGCCGTGCAGGAGGCGGTCAAGGTCGGACTCGGCCTCAACGCGCGTCCCACGTCCAAGCAGATGATGCCGCTCGCCGAAGCCTGGCGGCCGCTGCGCGGCGCGGCGGCGCATCTGTGGTGGAGCTACTATCGCGTGATCAAGAACCGCGAGGGCGTGATCACATCGAGCAACTAACAACGTCCGCGAACGCCGTTTCAAACAAAGTTGGGGTTGCAAAACGGTCATCGATGTCGGCCAGGATCAGGTGCGAAGCAACCGCGAATGCCCGAGGTTCCCGGCCATGCAATCGACTGACTTCATCGTCGCGCGCAACGCGCTGCAGACCTGCCGGACGATCATCACGGAACTGCCCGATCATGACGCGCTCCCCACGGATGCGCTGCTGGTGAAGGTCGACCGCTTCGCCTTCACGGCGAACAACATCACCTATGCGCTGCTCGGCGAGCAGCTGAAATATTGGCAGCTGTTTCCCGCACCCGACGGATTCGGCATCATTCCGGTCTGGGGCTTCGGCGACGTGATCGCATCGCGCAATCCCGCCGTCACGGAAGGCGAGCGGCTGTTCGGCTATTTCCCGATGGCGACGCATCTCGTCATCGAGGCGGCCGATGTCGGCAAGCGGGGCCTGCGCGACGCCGCCGCGCATCGCCAGGGCGTGGCCCCGGTCTACAACGCCTATGCGCGGATCGGCGGCGACGCGGCCTTCGCCGGTCGGCAAGGCGACTATCAGGCCCTGCTCCGTCCGCTGTTCATGCTGTCCTTCCTGGTCGACGACTTCCTCGCCGAACAGGCGCATTTCGGCGCGTCGACCGTGATCCTGTCGTCGGCCTCGAGCAAGACTGCGTTCGGACTTGCGCACCTGCTGCATACGCAGCGCCGGGGTATCCGCGTGGTCGGGCTGACCTCGCCGTCGAACACGGCCTTTGTCCGCGCGCTCGGCTGCTACGACGAGGTTGTGACTTATGATGCCATCGACACGCTCGACGCGGCCGCTGGCGTGGCGTTCGTCGACATGGCTGGCAACGCCGGGCTTCGCGCCGCGCTGCATCATCATTTCGGCGAGCATCTGGTCTATTCCGGCCGCGTCGGCCTGACGCATCAAGACGGGAGCGACGATGCCGCGCCGCTGCCCGGCGCCCAGCCCACCTGGTTCTTCGCGCCCGACCAGATCAGGAAGCGCGCGAAGGAATGGGGGCCCGGCGGCCTCGAGACGCGGCTCGGCACGGCGTGGCGCGACTTCGCTCCGCGCCTCGACGGCTGGCTCACAATCACGGACGGACGCGGGCCCAAAGCTGTTCAGCGCGTCTATCTCGACACCTTGCTGGGCCGCGTTCCCCCAAATCAGGGCCACATGCTGTCGATGGCAGGCTGAGCGGGTTTCCGCCCGCCGTCAAACCCGTGTAGCCTCGTTCGAACTGAGCTTGCATGGGGGAACCAGGCGATGTCCGTACTCGGCACCGGCGACTACACCTACCGCGTCGTCAAGGATTGGGCGAAGCTGCCCGAGGGGTGGGCGCTGACCGACGTCGCTTCCGTCGCGGTCGACAGCAAGGACCGCGTCTACGCCTTCAACCGCGGCGCCCATCCGTTGATCGTGTTCGATCGCGACGGCAACTTTCTGCGCAGCTGGGGCGAGGGCCTGTTCAGCCGCGCCCACGGGCTGTCGATCGATGCCGACGACAATCTCTACTGCACCGACGACGGCGACCACACCGTGCGCAAATGCACGCCCGACGGGAAGGTGCTTCTCACCATCGGCCTGCCGGAGCGCCCCACCCCGTTC
Source organism: Bradyrhizobium sp. ORS 278 (assembly GCF_000026145.1). NCBI lineage: Bacteria > Pseudomonadati > Pseudomonadota > Alphaproteobacteria > Hyphomicrobiales > Nitrobacteraceae > Bradyrhizobium > Bradyrhizobium sp. ORS 278. The sequence goes on from NC_009445.1 coordinate 6,749,414, forward strand.
ATGAGCGGCGAGCCGTTCAATCGCTGCACCCACACCGCACTGTCGCCGTCGGGCGAGATCTACGTCTCCGACGGCTATGGCAACGCGCGGGTCCACAAATACACGCCCGACGGCAAGCTGATCAGAAGCTGGGGCGAGCCGGGATCGGATCCCGGCCAGTTCAACATCGTTCACAACATTGCGACCGATGCGGACGGCTTCGTCTACGTCGCCGACCGCGAGAACCACCGCATCCAGATCTTCGACGGCGAAGGCCGCTACGAGACGCAGTGGAACAACCTGCACCGGCCCTGCGCGCTGTGCGCCTGCGGCGCCAAGCGCAAGACCTTCATCATCGGCGAGCTCGGGCCGGGCATGCCGGTCAACCTCAACGTTCCAAATCTTGGGCCGCGGCTGACGATCTCGGATTCCACCGGCAAGCGGCTGGCGCGACTTGGCGGGGAGCACGGTCCGGGGCTGGAAACCGGGCGTTTTCTGGCGCCGCACGGGCTCGCCATCGACAGCCGCGGCGACATCTATGTCGGCGAGGTCGGCGTCACCAATTGGAGCACGAGCTTCCCCGGTCAGCCGATGCCCGACGAGGTCAGGATCCATCGCTGCCTGCAGAAGCTGCAGCGGGTTTCGGCCTGAGGCGATCAGGCGAGCTGATCGCCTCCGTTCTGCAAGTGAGTTGCACTGCAGCGAGGCATGGCGCTGCCACGGTTCTGACGCCCTTTCACCGATGCTGGAAAGGCGGGAGAAGTCATGTCAAGCCATTCTTGGGGCTTCACAATCCCGTCACGCTGCATGTAGTATGTGAGGGCATGCTGCTTCGCAGCCGTTATGGAGGCCAGGAGCGTTACTTGAACGCACATGTCTCGCAAGGCGGTTGGCCGGTGTTGGTGCTGAACGCGGACTTCCGGCCGCTGAGTTATTACCCGCTGTCGCTTTGGTCCTGGCAGGACGCGATCAAGGCGGTGTTCCTCGATCGCGTCAATATCGTCGAGTACTACGACAGGGCGATCCGAAGTCCATCGTTCGAGATCCAGCTGCCCAGCGTCGTCTCGCTGAAGTCCTTCGTGAAGCCGACGACCCATCCGGCCTTCACCCGCTTCAACGTCTTCCTCCGCGACCGCTTCGTCTGCCAGTACTGCCACTCCGGCGACGACCTGACATTCGACCACGTCATCCCCCGCAGCAAGGGTGGCCAGACCACCTGGGAAAACGTCGTCGCCGCCTGCTCGCCCTGCAATCTGAAGAAGGGCAACCTGACCCCGCAGCAGGCCAAGATGTTCCCCAAACAGGCGCCCTACGCGCCGACCGTCCACCAGCTCCATCGCAACGGCCGGCTGTTCCCGCCGAATTACCTCCATGACAGCTGGCTCGACTACCTCTATTGGGACACCGAGCTGGACCCGTAGCATATCGAGCCGCCCGCGATGGTGGCCCGCGGTCACCTTCGCGATGGCGGCCGATCGGCTGTAAGGCCGATCGGCGTGACCTGAAGCTGACCCTTGCAGGTCGAGTGATTTCGGTCTCCGCCGGGACGCCGATCCTCTCCGAACGACTTGTCGTCTCCAGTGATCCAAGGTGGCGGGCTGATCGTTTGGTCGTTGTGTACGCGGATGTCCCGGCCGATGCTGGACTTCGGCTCGAAGCGCACCGGTCTGTTCGCGACTGATCACCGCAATTCCCTTCGCAGCCGACGTGCGATACGTCCCGTTCTGCGCGGTCCCGCGGCAGTCCGGGCGCCGCACCGAAACGAGGGATGAATGGGCGGGTCAGCCGTCATCAAGGTCATCGGCGCCCGACACGCCTATGCCAGCCGTCAAGTTCTCCAAGGCGTCGATCTGGAATTGCGCGCGGGCGAGATCTACTGCCTGCTCGGCGTGAACGGCGCCGGCAAGACCACGCTGATGCACGCCATCTGCGGCCGCTTGCGGCTCGACGCCGGGCAGGTCGAGCTCGGCGGCCGCGACGTCCGCGACGACGCCGCGCGCGCGCAGATCGGCTTCGTGCCGCAGAACATTGCGCTCTACCCCTACCTCACGGTGGCCGAAAATCTCGGCGTGTTCGGGCGGCTCGCCGGCGTGCCCGCGAAGGACCTGAAGCAGGAGGTCGACAGGGCCATGGCCAGCGCCGGCCTGACCGAGCGCGCCGGTCAGCGGACCTCGACGCTCTCGGGCGGCTATCAGCGCCGGGTCAATATCTGCGCCTCGATCCTGCACAAGCCGGCGGCGCTCGTCCTCGACGAGCCGACGGTCGGCATCGACGTCGACGCCCGCGATGCGGTGCATGCGATGCTCGCGGACATCAAGACGCGCGGCACGGCGATGCTGCTCACCACGCACGACCTGGAGCAGGCCCAGCAGATCGCCGATCGCATCGGCGTGCTGCACGACGGGCGGATCATCGCCGAGGGGACGCCCGACGACCTGCTGCGCACGACCATGGGCGACCGCAAGGAGGTGATCGTGATCCTGCCGCAGGCGCCCGACGCCGAAAAGGCGCAGGCGCTGGCCGGTCTCGGCTTTGCCCAGGCGCAGGGCCCGCTCGAATGGAGCGGCTTGCTGGCGCCCGAGATCCTCGACGCCGGCCGGTTGAGCGCGCTGCTCGCCGGCGCCGCAATCACCGTGAAGGAGCTGAGAGTGCGCGATCCCGATATCGGCAGCCTGTTCCGCCAGCTCGTCGGCCGGAGAGCCGAGCGATGATGATCTCGATCCTGCGGGTGATGCTGCTCGCCTTGATCCGCGACCGCGGCGCGCTGGTGATGGCCTTCGTGCTGCCGCCCGCGATCTACGTGATCTTCGCCTCGATCTTCGCCGGCACCACCGGCGATCAATTGCGGCTGCGGGTCGTCGTGCTCGACACGGTGCAGAGCGCGGTCACGCAGCGCCTCACCGAAGCGATCCGGGCCGAGCCGACCTTCCGGCGCCCGCAGCGCACGCCTGTGTCGCGCGAGGAGCTCGAGACCATGGTGCGGCAGGACGAGGCCGATGTCGGCATCCTGCTGCGCGCGGATCCGGCGCAGGACATCCCCGGCGCGCCCGCGCCGATCGTGGTCATCGGCGACAGCGCCAAGGCGGTGGGAACGCCGATCGTGGCCGGCCAGCTGCAGCGCCTGTTCGCCGAAAAGCTGCCGGACGCGGCCTATCGCAGGACCTTCGCCGATATCGAGCGCCGCTTCGTTGCGCTCGAGCCCGAGCAGAAGGCGCGCGTCGCCGCCATTCTCGACGCGATGGGCACCCAGGCGGCGGAGGGCAGCGCGGCTCAGGCGAGCGCAGCGCCGCTGGTCGAGCAAATGAACGTGAAATCCGCCGCCGGCGGCATCGCGGCCGCGGTTGTGTATTACGCCGGCGCGGTCGGCGTGATGTTCCTGATGTTCTCCTCGATCCAGAGCAGCATGGTGCTGATCGACGAGCGACAGAACGGCATCTTCGATCGGCTGCTGTCGGGACAGGGGCGGCTCGGGGCGCTGCTCGGCGGCAAGTTCCTGTTCCTGCTGCTGCAGGGCGTACTGCAGGCCAGCCTGATCTTCATCGTCGCCAAGCTCGCCTATGGCGTCGATTTCACCGCGCGATGGCCGGAGTGGAGCGGCCTGACGCTTTCGGCCTCGGCGGCGGCGGCGAGCTTCGCGCTGCTGCTCTCCGCCACCTGCCGCACCCGCGAGCAGGCGCAGACGCTGTCGAACTTCATCGTCCTGGTGCTGTCGGCGCTCGGCGGCAGCATGGTGCCACGCTTCCTGATGCCGCCCTGGCTGCAAAGCATCAGCGCCGTGATGCCGAATGCGTGGGTGATCGACGGCTATCACGGCCTGCTGTGGCGCGATGCACCGCTGTCGCAGATCGAGCTGCCGATCGCCCTGCTCGCCGGTGTCGCGGTCGCGCTGTTCGGATCGGCGTGGATGGTGCTGCGCATGCGGCAGCGGGTTTAGTCACGCCTTTCCAGGGCCCGCCGCTTGATCTCCGGCAGCCGCCACCACGGCGCATCGGGATGCAGATGATGCTCGTGATGAAAGCCGAAGTGGAAGCAGGTCAGCAGCGACAGCCACGCGGGAAATTCGCTCGTCCGCGCGTTGTGGCGATCGGCGAAGGGCTGCGTGGCCGGCTTGTGCGGCAGATAGGTGCCGAAGGTGAACAGCTGCAGCGCCGACAGCAGCCCGGGCAGCGCCCAGAACAGCAGGATGTTCTGCAAGGGAACGGCGAAGACGAGCTGATAAACCAGCGAGACGGCTGCGATGATCGCGACCTGCTTCCAGCCGAAATAGTGCAGGAAAAAGCTGGCGAACCAGTGCCAGAAGCCGTGCGGCGGCACCTCGTCGAAATCGGGATCCTCGGCCGTGCCGGGATGGCGGTGATGCTTGTGGTGCTCGACATTGAGAGCGTCGAAGGAGAACCCGGCATAGAGGAACAGGCAGAGCTGTCCGATACGGCGGTTGACCTGCGGCTTGAACGGCACCAGCGAGCCGTGCATGCAGTCATGCGCGATGATGAACAGGCCTACATAGAGCCAGGTCTGCAGCACCACCAGAGGCAAAGCCGGCAGCAGGCTGTGAAGGGTCAGCGGCCAGAAGAACATCAGACCGACATGCAGCACCAGCCAGGCGGCGATGATGACCGCGGCCAGCGTGAGACCGACGCGGCGCTGCCTCGCATCGTCGCGCCGAGAGGCCCCGAACTCAGTAGCCTTGGCGGTTGCTGCATGCATTGGCAAAGCTCGCTTGTGCGTCACTGGCGGCGCGCCGCGCCTTCGGGCGGGTCCAGAGGTTGTGCTCGCGCGCGGGCACCTTAACCCAGGTGCGGGTGAGACCAAGCGTCAATGCGCTGCGGCCGATCGCGCCGAGCTTCTGCGCGCCTGTCGTGGCGATGCGGGCGTCCCAGGCGCCGGGACCGCGCTTCATCACCTCGCGCCCGATCTGGCGATAGACGACGCGGGCCGTCTCCACCGCCCAGGCGCAACGCACCGGCAGCCGGGCGATGCCTGCCTCGCTGGCCTCGTAAAACTGCTCCGCGACATCGAGCAGCCGCGCGACGACACGGAACACCGCCTGCCGATGCTGCGGTTCCGCGACCTCGGCGGCCGGCACGCCGGCCTCGCACAGCCATTGCTGCGGCAGATACATGCGGCCGGCCTGGGCATCCTCGATCACGTCACGGGCGATGTTGGTGAGCTGCAGCGCGATGCCGAGATCGGCCGCGCGGTCCAGCGTCGCCTCCTCGCGAGCGCCCATGATCGCCGACATCATCACGCCGACCACGCCGGCCACGTGATAGCAGTAGTCCAGCGTCTCGCTCAGCGTCTCGTATTCGCGCCCGTCGACATCCATGGCGAAGCCGTCGAGCAGCTCGAACACGTGATGGTGCGGAATCGCGTGCTCCTGCACGACGCGCTGCAATCCCTGGAACACCGGATCGCGCATCGGCGCCCCCTCCAGCGCCTGCGCCGTCTGGTCGCGCAGCATCTGCAAAGTCCCGATCTGCGGGCCAGGCGCGCCGACGCCCTGCCGAATTCCGAGATCCTGTCCGTCGATGACGTCGTCGCAATGCCGGCACCAGGCGTAGAGCAGGTGCACGCTGGCACGGGTGCGGGAATCGAACAGCTTGGATGCGGCTGCGAAACTCTTCGAGCCGTTGCGGATGACGGCTTCGCTCAGCCGCGCCAGATGGTCATTGTCGCGCAGCGTCATTGCGCCTCCGCGAGTTCGCGCTGGTCCTCGAGGATGACTCGCGCGGTCGCCTTGGCCGAGCCGACGACGCCGGGAATGCCGGCGCCCGGATGGGTGCCGGCGCCGACGAGATACAGCCCCTTGATCTTGTCGTCCGCGTTGTGGGCGCGGAAATACGCGCTCTGCGTCAGGATCGGCTCCAGCGAGAACGCGGAGCCGAGATGCGCATTCAGCTCGGTGTTGAAATCCTGCGGCGTGAAGATGCGGCAGGTGGCGAGGTCCGACTTCAGCCCCGGCAGAATGCGCGCCTCGAGATAGTCGAGGATGCGGTCGCGATAGCGCGGGCCCTCCACGCTCCAGTCGATCGGTGCGGCGGCGAGATGCGGCACCGGCGAGAGCACGTAATAGGTGCTGCAGCCTTGTGGCGCGAGCGACGGATCGGTCACGCTCGGCGCGTGCAGATACAGCGAGAAATCCTCAGGCAACGCGGGCCCCTTGAAGATCTCGTTGATCAGCTCGCGGTAGCGCCGGCCGAACAGAATGATGTGGTGCTTGAGCTCCGGATGCTCGCGGCGCAGGCCGAAATAGATCACGAACAGCGACATGCTGAAGCGCTTGCGCATCAAAGATTGCGCCGTCGGCCGCGCCAGCGGCTCGTCCTTCAGGAGATCGCGGTAGGTATGAACGACGTCGGCGTTGCTGGCGACGATGTCGGCGGCGAACCGACGGCCGTCCTCGGCGACCACGGCACTGACCCGCCCGTTCGCCGTCTCGATCCGGCTCACGCTGGTCGACAGCGTCACCTCGCCGCCGAGATCCTTGAACAGCTGGACGAGCCCCTTGTTGATGAGCGCGCCGGTGCCGCCGCGCGGGAACCAGACTCCCCAGCGGCGCTCCAGCGCATGGATCAGCGCGTAGATCGAGGACGTCGCGAACGGATTGCCGCCGACCAGCAGCGAGTGGAAGCTGAAGGCCTGCCGCAGATGCTCGTCGGAGACGTATTGCGACACCTTGCTATAGACGCTGCGATAGCTCTGCAGCGCCACCAGCTGCGGCGCCACACGCACCATGCTCCGGAAATCCGGGAACGGCACGTGGCCGAGCTTGACGTAGCCCTCCTCCAGCAGGCGCTCGCTATACGACCGGAAGCGCCGATAGCCGTCCACATCAGCCGGACAGAACGCCGCGATCTGGCGCTCCAGCTCGGCCTGGTCGTTGACGTAGTCGAAAGTGGCGCCGTCCTCCCAGCGCAGCTGATAGAATGGGGAGACCGGCATCAGCTCGACATAGTTCTCGAGCTTGCGCCCCGAGAGCGCGAACAGCTCCTGCAGGCAGGTCGGATCGGTGATGACAGTGGGCCCGGCGTCGAAGGTGAAGCCGTCCTGCTCGTAGACATAGGCGCGGCCGCCGAACTTGTCGCGCTTCTCGACGAGCGTTGTCGCGATCCCGGCCGATTGCAGGCGTATGGCGAGCGAAAGCCCACCAAATCCCGAACCGATCACCACTGCTGTCTTGGCGTTCTGCATCTCTTGACTCATGGGGTCTTGAAGGCGCTCGCCTCAGGCAGGCAGGCGAGCGCGGACGAGATCGGGATCGGCGGCTTCATCAGCATATGCATGAAGACGCGCAGCTTGTCCTGCGGCTGGATCCGGGCGGCGTAGAAGCGCTCGATCAGGGCCTGATCGAGACCGTAAAATCGTGCCAGGATTCGGTGACGCTCGGAGGGCTCGGCGGCCTTGAACAGCATCCGGTTCAGGAAGCGATAGTAGCCGCGCCGGCGCCAGATCGTCCGGCCGTAGCCATCGATCGTCTCGCGCGCGTCAGCGCTCGAGAGCGCGCCCCGTTGCGCAAGCCGCGCCGTCAGCAGATCGGCGACGCGGACCGCGTCCGGCAGCGAATAGCCGGTCGTCGGATGCACGAGAAGCGCCGCGAGACCCACGCGCGGCGGGCTGTCGGGCTTGCTGACCAGCCCGGACGGATCGCCCGCCAGAATGACGGGCAGCACACCCTGCTCCGCGCGGATGATCTCGGCGATCTGCCAGCCCTTGGCGAGCGCGTAGCGCGCGATGCGCTGATGCAGCACCTGCTCGGGCAACTCGCCGCCGTCGCTATAGTAGGTGTCCTCGATCAACAGCCGCTGAGGGTCGAGCGGCAGCGTGTAGACGAAGCGATAGCCGTCGCTCTGCGCGACCGTCGCGTCCATCACGATGGGCACATCGAGGCCGTGCGGCGCGGCCAGCCGCACCTCGAGCCCGAGGAACTTCTGAAACCCGAGAGCGAGCCCCGGCACCGGCCGGCCGCCGCGCGCATCGATCACGCAGGGCGCGCGCAAGGTGCGGCCGCCCTCCAGCACGACATGGTCTGCCGTTGCGGAGATGGCCGTCGCGTCGCGCAGGATCCTCTCCGGAAAACGCTGCTCGACCTCGGCACGCAGCCGCGTCGACGTCATGGAGAGGTAGGCGGTCGACAGACGGATGGCATGTTCGGCGAAGCGCACCTCATAACCCGGCCAGCGATGACCGACGAGCCGTCCGAGCCAGGCGTGCTGGTCGGACGAGATATCGGTTCCAAAGAAGCTCCAGGTGTGATTGCCGGCGATGCTGGCCGAGCCTTCGATGATGACGACGCGCAGATCCGGCCGTGCGTCGGTGAGCCGCAAGGCGATCAGGCAGCCGGCAAGACCGCCGCCGATGACGATGACGTCGGCATCTCGACTCATGACGACAACGCAGCGCGCTCACGCGCGGCGATAACCGGCCGAGCCGACAGTGCACCGCGCCGAGCAAAATGCCGCACCTCGGATCCGAGCCAAGCTCCGGGAGTCGTGTGATCCTGAAGCCGATCTCGTCCGTTCACGTTAAGACACCATGCTTGCACTGTTCACCTCAGAACGGAACGGCCTGGACGTGTCACCGGATCACCTCGAAGGCAGGTTCAGAGTATGCACAAACCCGTCGACCTCACCGATACGGCGGCCTTCGAGACCCAGCTCGATCGTTGGCGGGGACGCATCGGCGAAGCGGTTGCCGAGGCCATGGCATTCGGCACGACGGTTCCGGCCCCGCTGCAGGCGGGCATGAGCCACGCAGTCCTGGCGGGCGGCAAGAGATACCGCGGCATGCTCGTGCTCGCGCTCGGATCGGACCTCGGCGTGCCCGAGGAGCAGCTTTTGTCGTCGGCTGTGGCTATTGAGACCATTCATGCAGCCTCCCTCGTGGTCGATGATCTTCCCTGCATGGACGACGCGCGGCGGCGACGGTCGCAGCCGGCGACGCATGTCGCGTTCGGCGAGGCCACAGCAATCCTCAGCAGCATCGCCCTGATCGCCCGCGCGATGGAGGTCGTGGCGAGGGACCGGCAACTTTCGCCCGCCTCCCGCAGTTCCATCGTGGACACTCTGTCGCACGCCATCGGCCCGCAGGCCCTTTGTGGCGGGCAATATGACGATCTCTATCCTCCCTACTACGCGACCGAGCAGGATCTGATCCATCGCTATCAACGCAAGACCAGCGCGCTGTTTGTCGCAGCGTTCCGCTGCCCCGCGCTCCTCGCGGAGGTGGATCCGGAGACGCTGCTGCGCATCGCCCGCGCGGGCCAGCGGCTCGGCGTCGCATTTCAGATATTCGACGATCTCCTCGACCTGACAGGCGATGCCCATGCAATCGGCAAGGATGTCGGCCAGGACCATGGCACCGTGACGCTCGCCACGCTGCTCGGACCCGCGCGGGCGGCCGAACGGGCGGCGGATGAGCTTGCGGCCGTGCAGAAGGAACTGCGCGAGACGGTCGGCCCCGGGCGCGCCCTCGACCTGATCAGGCGGATGGCCGCACGCATCGCCGGCACCGGCAAGAAATCCGCCGGACGCGACGATCTGCGGCCGCATGCCGGCTGAAGCCCGGGACAGCCCATCGCACCGGTCGCAGATCAGATTGTCGCCTCCTGTTTCGGCGGCCCGCATCTGCGAGGAACATCCTGCTACCGACATTCCGAGCGAATTAACTCGCCTTTAGGCCGGTGCGCGGCAAGGTTGCTGACCGAGTGACGGGCAGCCGATGACCGGCGCGTTCGATGACCGATCAAGCAGGGCTGTTTCATCCGCGCATGCAGACCGCTCCCACCGACCCCCAGGCGGCGGCGCTCGCCAAAGCCCAGGCGGCGAGCTCGCTGCAGAACATCGCCCTGACCCTGTTCGCGAACGTCGCCATCGCGACCTCGCTGGCGCTGCTCATCTATCTGCGCGAGGGCAGCACGCCGATCCTGTGGTGGCTGGCCGGCGCCGCGAGCTTCGCCACGCTGCGGGCCGCATGGGTCTCGCACCTCAAATCCTCCGGCAAGATCGAGCGGGATCCGCAGCGCGTGCTGCGTGCCCTGACGATCATGGCGCTGGCCAGCGGACTGCTGTGGTCGGTCGTTCCGCTGGGCCTGCCGGTCTTCACGCACGCCCACAACGTCAACGACATCGTCTTCATCATGGCCGGCGCCACCACCGGCGCCATCATCCAGAGCCTCGCTTATTCGCCGATGGCGATCGCCTTCGGCGCGCCGCTGATGGGCGCCACGATCCTGCGGATGCTGCTCTCCGGCGGCGACGTCGGTTGTATCGTTGCCGCCGACATCGCGTTCCTCACCGTGATGCTGTTCCGCGCGGCACGGCTCGGCGAGCGCAACTTCATCGCCGGCCAGAGCACGACCATGGCGGCCACCGAGCTTGCAGACTCCCTGGCCGAAGCCAACCAGACGCTCGAGCGGCTGGTGCGAACGGATTCGCTGACCGGACTCGCCAACCGGAGCCACTTTCGCGCGATTGCCGGCGCAGCCTGCGCCGCCGGACAGGGCGTCGCGTTCCTGCTGTTCGACGTCGATCATTTCAAGACCATCAACGACACCCGCGGCCACGACGCCGGCGACCGCGTGCTGCAGACAGTGGCGGCGCTGCTGCGCGGAGCCTGCGGCGACGACGAGCTTCCGGTCCGGCTCGGCGGCGACGAGTTCATCGTGGTGCTGCAAGGCGCCGACGTCGCCGGCCGCGCTGTTGCGCTGGGCGAGCGGCTGATGAGCGCGCTGCTGCGGCCGGTGCTGATCGCGGGCCAGCCGCTGATCGTCAGCTGTTCGATCGGCGTCGCGGCGCAGCAGGACGGCGCCATCGACCTCGAGGAACTGTCCGCCCGGGCCGATGCCGCACTGTATCGCGCCAAGGACGACGGCCGCGCCTGCCTGCGGGTGTTCGACGCCAGGATGCAGTGCGCGCTCACCCTGCAGCGCCGCCTCGATGCCGAGCTGCCGGCGGCCCTGGCCCGCCGCGAGCTCCACGTCGAGTTTCAGCCGCAGGTCGCGATGGCGACCCAGGACGTCATCGGCTTCGAGGCGCTGCTGCGCTGGAAGCATCCGAGCGCCGGCATGATCCCGCCGCCGGATATCGTCTCCGCCGCGATCCGGCTGCGCCTCGCAGGCCAGCTCACCGAGTTCGTCGGAGAGCGCGCATGCGCCTTCCTGCGCGCGCTCGACCGCAAGAAGGCCAGCGGTGTTCGCGTCTCGATCAACGTCTCGCCGCGCGAATTTCCGATCCACTCGCCGGCGCAGACGCTGAAGCTCGTCACCGAGCGCTACGGCGTCGATCCCAAGCGGATCGAGATCGAGGTCACCGAGGAGGCGATGTTCGATCCCAAGCGGTGTGCCGACGAGCTCAAGCTGATCGACGAGCACGGCTTCGCGCTGGCGATCGACGATTTCGGCGTCGGTCATTCCTCGATCGCCAACCTGATGGCGGTCGAGATCGACACCGTCAAGATCGACCGCTCCTTCATCGACGGCATTGCCGGCAACCGCAGGGATCAACAGCTCGTCGCCGCCATCACCGCCGTGGCGCTGCCGCTCGGCCATCGCATCATCGCAGAGGGCGTCGAGCGCGAGGTCGACGCCGAGTGCCTGCGCATGCTCGGCTGCTCCTACGCCCAGGGCTGGCTGTACGGCAAGCCGATGAAGGAAGACGACGCGATCGCCTGGCTGGTCCAGCATCGCAACGTGACGGCGACCACCACGCCGCTGTCGCTCAGCGCCTAGTCCACGCTTGCTGCACGCGATCCGGTCAGGGCATGCGAAGAGGTCTCGCGACATACTCTGTCCGAGCTGTGCTGACCATGTCCCTCTCGGCATGAGAGGGTGCAGGGAAGACCGCGCCTCGGCCGAGGCCCCGTGGCCCCCGTGCGGAGAAAATGCACGGGGCAGGAACCACAGGTTCAGCCGGAAACGACCCGGCCTTTCCCTGCACGATGGTTGGAACGGCTGCTCCGCGCTCCCCGGGGACCGGCTTGTTTGTCCCCGTCATCTGCGCGACAGGCGCTGTCGCAGCAGACTTGACGCCAGCTTCGGGGCGCCAGGACCACACGGCTTGACCGTCCGCGAGCTGTCGGTCGTCCTGCGCATCGGCGCCTGACAGGTCCGCGGCCACCACTCCCCACCTCCACTTAGCGTGACGACGCGCACGTCCCTCCGCACGAGGCGGGATAGCAGGGGGGGATAAACATTAAGTCCGAACAACCGAAACAGGAATATTCTTGAGCCGGAGACTGAAGACATCAACGCGGATTGCTCGCCGCCCGTCGACCGATTTGCCCGACGGGCAGCAAGATGCAACCTGCATGGGTTAGTACGGCGGAGTGCTCGTGCCCGTCGCGCCTTTCCCTGAGAGCCGCGGCGGCTTAGGATGCTGATCTCCACGATCCGGATCAAGCACCGTGCCAGACTTCGAGCCGATCTACACGACGAACGGCGCCGAGAGCGTCGGCCGCCTGGTGGCAACACACTACGCGCTATCAGAGCCGCTCGCGTGCCGGCTGATGAACCGCGGTTTCAACGACGTCTATCTGATCACCGCGTCGACCGGCGAACGCTACGTCTTCCGACTGTCGCATGATCGCGCCCGCGGCCCGGCCGATGTCCGTACCGAGACCGACTTCCTTGCGCATCTCACGCGCTGCGACGTGCCGGTGGCCGCAGCGGTTGCGACGCGCGACGGCGCGCTGTTCGTGCGCGGCGAGGCGGCGGAAGGGCTGCGCGAGGGCGTGCTGTTTCACGCCGTCGATGGACGGACCCCGGACGTCGCATCGCAAAGCGACGCGCGGGCCAACGGCGTGACGCTCGCCAGACTGCACGATGCAGCAAGCTCCTATCAGCCCGAAGCGCCGCTGTACCAGTTGGATCTCGACCACCTGCTGCACCGGCCGCTGACGCGCGCTCAACAGCTCTGCCGTCTGATCGACGTCGATGATGGCGGCTTTCTGCAGCAGGTCGCGCAGCGAACCGCGGCGCGGATCGCGGCGGTGGACGGCCTGACGTGGACGCATTGTCACGGCGACTGCCACGGCTTTAATGCGCGCATCGGCGCCGACGGGACGGCTGTGTTCTTCGACTTCGACGACGGCGGCCCCGGCTATCTGGCCTACGACCTGTCGGTGTTCCTGTGGACGAAACTGTCGTTCGGCCGGCGCTTCCATGCCGCATGGCACGCCTTCGTCGACGGCTATCGCTCGGTCCGCCCGATCTCGGCCGCAGACTACGAGGCCGCGCATGCCTTCGTGATCGTCAGGCATATCTGGCTGATGGGCGAGCAGGCCAGCCGCGCGCGCGAGTGGGGCAGCGAGAATGTCCGCTGGGTCACGCAGCAGCGGGACTTTCTGGAGGGCTGGGAGGCGGAGCAGCTTGTGGATCGCCTGCTGTGAGCTTGGCGGACGTCGGCATGGGAGATCATGAGCCATGACAGACACGATCGTTCGTTCGCGCCGGCTGGGCGTCATCGGCTGCGTGATCGGGCTGTTTGCCCTGATGGCCGCGGTGCTGCCGCATTGGGTGCTGCCGGCGATCGATCCGCCGCCGCCGATCGACAAGGTCATCGTCGATGTCGGGCACCGCGTGAAGGAGCGGCTGGTGGCGCGGATTAGGGGCGTCGAGTACCAGGCGCCGGTGCGCGAGAGATCGTGGACCGACCGGCTGCATCAGCAATTGCCGATTGCCGCGGTCTCGCTCGGCCTGCTCGCGATCATCCTCGGCGTTGTCGGCCAGTTGCGCCGCGAGGAGCGGCAGGTTGCGGCGATGGCCACGACGCTTGGCGGCTGCGCGATCGCTGTGCAGCTCTCCTTCATGCTCATGGGCGTTCTGATCGTGCTCGCGCTCCTGTATCTGCTCGGCGATTTCCTCGCGCTGTTCTAAGTCCGGGATGCGGTCGCGGGCGGATGCGCCGTTGTCGCCGCGCGGTCTCACCGCGTCATTGCGAGCGCGGCGAAGCAATCCAGGACGGTGGGCGGGACTCTGGCTTGCTTCGCTGCGCTCGCAATGACGGCGAAAAGCGAGCGACCTGGATCAGATGTGGCATCCGTGTCGTGCGCATCACACCGGAAATGCGATCGGGTCCTGCACGTTGCCAAACGGCCAGCGATGTGATTAGTACGCCGCCGGCGTCGAGCATTCCGCTCCGCCGCATGAGGAGAGACACGATGACTGCGATCATCCGTTGCTCCACCAGGAGCCGCCGGGCCTGATCCTCGCGTGAGGCGGGGTGTGGCCGGGCATGCGCGCATCCGCGCGCTGTTAGTCCCTGACATCTCTCCTGATCTCTCCAAGGTACCCACATGGGCAATTCCCATCGCGTGGATGGCCGTGCGCCGGTCCACGGCTTCTACTCGTCCAGCTCCTGGATCGAGGGCGCCGCCGTGCGGCAGCTCGAAACGGTGGCGGACATCGACGGCGTACGCGCGGTCGCCGGGCTGCCGGATCTGCATCCCGGCAAGTTCGGACCTGTCGGCTGCGCCATCCTCGCCGATCACATCCACCCGGCCTTTGTCGGCGCCGACGCCGGCTGCGGCATGGCGCTGTATCAGCTCGATCTCGCCGCGCGGCGCATCCGCGTCGACAAGGCGGCCGACCGGCTGCGCGACATCGCCAAGCCCTATGACGGCGATATCGCAAGCGAGCTTGCCGCGCATGAGTTGGCGTCGTCCGACTTCGATGCCTCGCTCGGCACGATCGGCGGCGGCAATCATTTCTGCGAGCTGCAGGCCGTGGAGGAGGTGTTCGATGCGACCTGCGGCATCGATCGCGATCGCGCTCATCTGCTGGTGCATTCGGGCTCGCGCGGCCTCGGCCACGCGCTGCTCGAACGGCATGTCGCGGATGGATTGAAGCCGCTCGCACCTGACAGCGCTGACGGCCAGGCCTATCTCGCAGCGCATGACCATGCGCTGCGCTGGGCACGGCTGAATCGCGACGTGATCGCGCGGCAGGCCGCAGCAGCGTTGCGCTGCGAGGCCGATCCCGTGTGCGAATGCTCGCATAATTGCGTGGTCCATCGCGGCGAGGGCGTGCTGCACCGGAAGGGCGCGGCGCCGTCCGACCAGGGCCTCGTCGTCGTGCCGGGCTCGCGCGGCGCGCTGTCCTATCTGGTCGCGCCGCTCGCCACGGCGCCGAAGGAGGCGCTGTGGTCGATTGCGCATGGCGCGGGCCGCAAGTTCGACCGGTCGTCGATGATCGGCCGGGTCGGCGCCACCAAATCGGATCGCGAGCGGCTGTCGCGCAATCCGTTCGGCGGCCGCGTGATCTGCGAGGACCGCGCGCTGCTCGCCGAGGAGGCGCCAGAGGCCTACAAGCCGATCTCGGGCGTGATCGCCGATCTTGAGGCGTTCGGGCTCGCGCGCGTCGTCGCCAGCTTCCGGCCGCTGGTGACGGTGAAGAAGATCGCCACCGAGCGGCGGCCGAAGGAGGAGCGCCGATGAGACGGCTGCTCCTCACCTCGGGACGCGGTCCGGCGGAATGCCGGATCGCGGTCGCACATGCGCTCGCGCGTCTCGCGGACGAAGCCGCGGCGGCGGACTGCGACTGCGCGATCGCGCCAAGCGACGCCGACCGCCACGGACCGGCCAGCGCGATCGCCGTGCTGGACGGAACGGGCGCCGACGCGATCGCGCAACGCTGGACCCGGGGCTCGCTGCTCTGGGTGTGCCGCAGTCCGTTGCGGCCACATCACGGCCGCAAGAACTGGTTCGTCGGGATCGTCGATCTGCCGCTGCCCGCGCAGCTGCCGATGCTGTCGACCAGTGATGTCCGCTTCGAGAGCTTCCGCGCCGGCGGCCCCGGCGGCCAGCACCAGAACAAGACCGAGAGCGCGGTGCGCGCCGTCCACCTGCCGAGCGGCCTCACCGCGATCGCCCGCGACGGCCGCTCGCAGCATGGCAACAAGGCTCTGGCGATCGCCCGCCTCGCCGCCCTGCTCGATGGCCGTGCGCGCGTCGCCGAAGCCGGCGAGGTCCGGCTGGTGCAGGCCGCGCATGGCCGCGTCGAACGCGGCGCCGCCGGCCTGCGCTTCAAGGGACTGACGTTCAGGCCGGCGGGGTGATCAACGAGAGGCTGGGGAGTGAATCTCCCTGGCCGCCACATCGACGATCGGACTTTGCGTCCGCCTCTCTCCACGCCGTCATGGCCCGGCTTGTCCCGGCATGACGGAGTAACTAACTGACAGGACCGTTTGTCGCGACAGGTCCCCATTGTCTTGCAACGTTGCCTTTTGATTGCGCATTCGAGTTCAGCTGCGCGACCGAGCAGCCATGCGCCATGTGCGACATCCTCATACCCATCATGCCTCACATTCGCACATGACATTGCACTGCGAAACGGCTAAGCGGACCGCCCCCGGACGGAAACGAGACGAGCATGGCGGCAGCGGCCTATTGCGGCATCGACTTCGGCACTTCGAATACCACCGTTGGCCTCAGCGATCCCGCCTCTGCGCAGCTCATCCCGCTGGAGGGCGAGCAGCGGACGTTGCCGAGCGCAATGTTCTTCGATTTCGAGCATCACGGCGTGCAGTTCGGGCGCGCGGCGATCGAGCGCTATCTGACTGGGCATGACGGCCGCTTCATGCGCGCGCTGAAGAGCATTCTCGGCACCGCGCTGATCCACGAGAAGACCTATATCCGGCAGAAGGCCGTTCCCTTCTCGGGCATTCTCGGCTTCTTCTTCGCGCATCTGAAGTCGCAGATCGAGGCGCGCCTCGGCGACGACGTCGACCAGGTCGTGCTGGGCCGTCCCGTGCGCTTCGTCGACAAGGACGATGCCGCCGACGCCGAGGCGCAGAGCGCGCTCGAAGGCATCGCGCGCGAGCAGGGCTTCAAGCACATCGCATTCCAATACGAGCCGATCGCCGCCGCCCTCGACTACGAGCAGCAGGTGAACAGCGAGGAGCTCGTGCTGATCGTCGACATCGGCGGCGGCACCTCCGACTTCTCGATCGTCCGCGTCTCGCCGGAGCGGCGCGGCAAGGCCGATCGCGAAGGCGACATCCTGGCCAATGGCGGCATCCACATCGGCGGCACCGATTTCGACCGGCTGCTGAGCCTGAAGAGCGTCATGCCGCATCTCGGCTATGGCAGCCTGACCGCCGACGGCAAGCGCGAGCTGCCGACGGCCTATTATCACGAGCTCGCCACCTGGCATCGCATCAACCAGCTCTACAAGAAGGGCGTCGTTCACGAGCTGCGCCAGATCCGCTACGAGGCCGAGCGGCGCGACCTCGTCGACCGCTTCATCAAGGTGGTGGAGGAGCATCGCGGCCATACGCTGGCGATCGGCGTCGAGCAGGCGAAGATCGCGCTGACATCGGCGAAGTCGCTGACCTCGGTGCTGTCGGAAAAGGACGACTGGGCGCGCATCAAGTTCACGCGCAAGGATTTCGATCGCGCCATCGCCGATTCCGTCGAGCGCGTCGTGCGCACCGTCACGACCTTGCTCGGCGATGCCAAGGTCGAGGCCGCCGCGATCAACACGATCTTCCTCACCGGCGGCTCGAGCATGGTGCCGGCACTGCGCCAGGCGGTGCTCGCGCTGTTTCCGGACGCGCGCATCGCCGAGACCGACCTGCTCGGCAGCGTCGGCCTCGGGCTCGCGCTCGACGCGCGGCGCAAGTTCGGCTGATCCGCCGGCTCATCGCTCCGCCGCGGGTGCCGCCGCGGCTTCCTGCGCGCGCAGCCCCTCTCGCCGCGGCGCTTGCGACGATGACGAAACACCCGGCGGGCGCGCGGCTGCGCGCCGGGTCGACACGGTCGGGACGCTCGCGGATGTATTCACTCCGACGGTGCCGGCCCCAGCCGGCGCCGGACGCTGGACGGCACGCGTAGTCCGCTGCGGCGGCGCGGGCTCGACAGGGGAGGTCGGCGGCGCGGCGGCTGTGGACGCGGCAGCACGCCGGCGCGGCTTGGCCGGTTGCGCGGCGCTGCGCGCCGGCTGCACCATCGGAGGCGCAATGTCGGGCTTCGGCGTGGCACTCGCCGGGGCGCGGTCGCTTGGAACGCTTGCAGCCACCGATGCGGGAGGATTGGGGGCGGGCTCGGGCGCAGGCACGTCGGACGGAGTTGCGAGCGGCAGCGGAGAGTCCTGCTGCGCGATGGAGCCTGTCGGCGCGAGATCGATCTCCTCCCGGAACAGTTCGGTCGGCAACAGCAGCGCGGCAATGGCAGCCACAAGGGTCAGGCTTCTGAGCACGAGCGTCGCGGCCCCATGCCGGCTCGGGCTGAGACCGAGGGCTGCGCGGCTCAGCAGGTCAAGCACGGCCACGGTGACGAAGGCCGCAAAGCCCAGGCTGCCGCCAACCAGCGGCAGCACCGTCGCGGCCTGAACCAGCAGGACCGTCAGCGTCGCCGCGGCGACGACCGGTGCGAACCGGCCGGAGAGCCGCTGCGGCGAGGACATGCCGAGAAAACATCCGGCGTAATAGGCGTCGATGAGGCAGCGCTCGTCAGGCAGAAGCGCCTGCAGGACCGCCATGCCCGTGAAAGCGATCACCGCCGAAACGAATGTACGCCCGGCCCGGCCGGCCCCGGCAACGGTCGGCAGCCGCAGCATCACCAGGGTCAGCGCCGTGCCGGCCAGGCACGTTGCGAAGATCGCGAGCGAGGCCTCCAGACCCTTGTCGAAATGATCCAGATGCGCCAGCCGCAGCATGTCGCTGCCATTACCGAGCAACGGCATCAGACACAGGAACAGCAGCGATGCGATCGCCGCGAGCACACCGAGGCGCCCGCCATAGCCTTGCAGCAGCACCACGCGCAGCCGGACTTCAGTCAAAGTCAGGATGGCGAACAACAGTCCGCAAAAGGCCGACAGCAGGAAGAATGACGCCTCGTCCGGCAGACCGGCCTGGGCCACGCTCGCGACGACGATCCCGACCGGCGTCATTCCGCTGAAGCTGCCGCCATAGACCGAGGAGGAGAACGTCGTCGCTTCCAGGTTTCTGGTCGGCGCGATGATCAGGCCGGCACACAGCAGCAGCGTCACCGCGGCCGAGGCGAGCGGCGACGGCAGACCGTAGGTCGTCAGTTGCAGCGTCGCCATGCAGCCGAGAAATGCGCCGGCAAACGAGGCCACAGGGACGATAGAGAGTCCGAAGCGCGGCCAGGCGTGAGGACCCGGCTCGGACAACGGCGGCAGACCTTCGCGCCACACCAGCGGATCGAAAGCCGCGGGGTTCTGCGCATCACCCGCACGCGAATCAGCCATTTGCTCTTCACCCCTTGCGGCCACTCGCGGCAGGCTGGAGGCGGTGAACACCTCGCTGCATGCCCGGGGCGATCTCGTTGTCAGCAGCAGTCAGGCGCGAGCACACACTCAGCTCCGACCTGCCGGGCGCGGCCTCCATGCCGCAAACCCGCCGCGACGATGCCCGCAAATTTCTGCAGGCCGGAAGTAGCCGGCTGCTGTACGCACTAAAAGGTGCAGATCCCTCGCCTACAACAGAATCGCGAAAAGCAGTGCGGAATCAACGAAAGGGCACGATCGTTCGTCTAACGCCCCGGTCCGTTCGCGGTTATGGACCTGCCGATGCCTACGGTTCGGACCGCCACACCGGTGCGGGCAGCACCTCCTGCGCGCCACAATCCAGGGCCGCGCCATGGGCTGCGGCACGACATGGGTTTGCACGAGGGGAGCGCTGGCCAGCGGCCGTTGCGAATGACTAGCGATTCAATCTCGGCCGAGCCGTCAGGGGCTTACTCGCTGGCGGCTGCGGCGGAAGGCCGCGCCGGCCTCTTGGCCGAACTCTGAGCCTGCGGTCGCGCGGCTGGAGCTGCCGCAGCCGGGGCCCCCTCGACGCCACGAACCGGGCTGGGCTTGGCACGCGCAGGTCGCGCAGCCGCCGCTACCGTCCGCGCCGGGTCCGCGGAGCGGATGATGCCCCAGGGTCCCAGACCGGCGGGACCAGACGGCGATCGCGAGCCCGTCCGGCTCGTGCGCTGCTGCGTCCGCGGCAGTTCGGCGCGGGGCGCTGAAGCCGGCGCTTGGGCCTCGGAAGGCGCCTCCACACGGACGGAGACGTCCGGCACGGCGGGCCAAGCCGTCGTACCCGTGGCGAGCCCGGCAACGGATTCATCGACAGGAGCAACGGGCACGAGCGATGCGGCCTCCCGCGGAGCTGCCTCTGGCGGAGCCACGTCGGGCGGGGCTGCTTCCACCACCGGTTCTTCAGGCAACGCTGCAAGGACGGGAGCCACAACCGGAGCAGCTTCGCGCAGGACGCCGGTCGTATCGTCGGCCATCTTGTGAAAGACATGGCCCGGCATCAGACAACCTGCCACCGTCAGGGCGACGGCAAATCCACGGCCGAGGCCGAGCTTCATGGATTCGGCCGAGACCGGCAGCGCGCAAGCCGCTCGCCAGGCGATGTCGACACCGGCCGCGGCAATGAAAGCAGCGAGGCCGAGGCTGCCGCCGACCATCGGCAGAACCGTCGATGCCTGGACCAGAACCACCGTGAGCGTCAGCGCGGCCACGATCGGCTGCAGCGGCCCGGACAGCCGTTGCGGCGAGGACATGCCGAGAAAACATCCCGCATAATAGGCGTCGACGAAACAGCGCTGATCGGGCCACAGCACCTGCATGATCGCCATGCCGGCGAAGGCCAGGGTCGCCGAGGCGAAGGTGCGGGAGGCCCGCCCTGCGGCTGCAACGCGTGGAAGCCGTTGGATGAAGATCGTCAGGAACGTCCCGGCGAGACACGCCGCGAGGATCGCGAGCGAGTCGTCGAGTTCCCGGTCGAACTGATTCAGATGCGCCAGATGCAGCGCTTCGCCTTGTCCGGCGACCCACGGCCCGAGCGTGACGAACAGCAGCGATCCGATGGTGGCCAGCACGCCCAGCCGACCACCATAGCCCTGCAAAAGCACGACGCGCCGCTGGATCTCGACCGCCGTGAGCATGCAGAACAGCAGGCCACAGAAGATCGACAGCAGATAAGGTGACGCCTCCGGGGGCAGTCCCGTGCGAACGACGCTCTCGCTGATCTGTGCCATCGGCGTCATGCCGCTGAAGCTGCCGCCGTAGACCGATGACGCGAAAGTGGTCGCGGCCAGATTGTCGGGAGACGCAATCATCAGACCTGCGCACAGCACCACCGTCACCGCCGCCGAGGCGAGCGTGGGCGGCAGGCCCAGCGCGCTCAGATGCAGGGTCGCGAGACAGCCGAGAAACGCGCCGGCGAAGGACACGAGGAGCGCGACGGATAAATCGAAACGCCGCCGCTGAGGACGCGGCTCGTAAAGCACCGGCAGGCCCGTTCGCCATACCGCGCCATCAGTGGCCTGCTGCATCGACGAACCACCCCCATGTGGATCGTACGGGCACCTCGTCCGCCCCCCAATGCCGGACGAGACCCGCTACGCACCGCGTAATGCATGTTGACGCGGAAACATGGCGAAACACGTGCGAACCTGTGGCGGCACCGGGTTATCGCCGCAGAAAGGCTTACAGTCCGCCGTCACGGCCCCGCCGATGTGGACGAAAGGGGCCTCCACTCCGGCGCAGACTGGACATCCTGCCGTGCCACGAATTTCGGCCGTGCCGCCGGACGCGGCACCACATGGTTCTGGTTGCGCCTGGCCGGCATAGCCGGCGCGGTCGCAGCCTGGCCGTAGCGCACGACGCGGCGGGTCGGCTCTGCCACAGGCGATGGCGCGCGCGGGACGATCTCGCCGGACCGAGGGGCGGCAAAGAGCGCGCCGTCGGGACGCAGGATCTGGATCGGCAGATCGGGCACCGCAGCGGCTGATGTCGGCGGCTCGCCGGCGACCGACAGAGCCGCATCGCGCGTCGCCTCCGCGATCGGTGGAGGCGGCCGCACGGCAGGCGCAGGCGGCGTCTGCGTCTTGGCGATCGAGCCGGTTGGCTGGATCTGCGGGGGAGCGAACCACAGCTCACTGAAGAGCAGCGCGACGAGAACGGCGATCGCGGCGGCGAGCCCCCGTCCCCACGCGATCATGGACTGGCGCGGCGATTCGCCGGCCTCGATGAACAGCCGGACCGCGGCGTCGACGAAGATCACCGACACGAAGGCGACATAGCCGAGGCTGCCGCCGACAGCAGGAAGCATCGGACAGGTCATCATCAACAGCGCGGTCAGCAGCACCGCGGCAGACAATGCCTGCAGCAGGCTGCGCAGCCGACGCTGCGACGACATGCCGAGGAAGCAGCCGGCGTAATAGGCATCGAGCTCGGCGGCGTTGGCGGGAACGAATTGCAGCAGCAGGACGAGGCCGGCGAACGCCACGGTGGCGGCCACGAAGATGCGGACCGCGCGTCGCGATCCCGCAACTGGAGCCCAGCGCAGCGCCGCCATCGTTGCCAGCATGCCCGCCGTGCACAGCAGGAAGGTGGTCGCGGCTGCCACGAGCCCCAATTCCGGCATGGGGCGGCGTGCGATCGGAAACAACTCGCCCTCCGCGCCCAGCATCGGCGCCAGCCCGACGAACAGGAAGGAGGCAACGGCGGCAAGCGCCCCGAGCCGTCCGCCATAGCCGCGGGCAAGCCCGCCGCGCAGCCACATGTCGAGCGCGCAGCCGAGGCAGAACATCAGTCCCGTGAACAGCGACAGCAGAGTGAAGGCTGCATCGAGCGGCAGGCCGGCGCGGATGACGCTCGCGTTCAACAGCACGACCGGGGTCATGCCGACGAAGCTGCCACCATAGGCCGAGGAGAAGAACGTGCTCGGCACGAGGTCGACCGTCCGCGTCAGGATCAGCGACGCACACAACAGCATCGCAGCCATTGCCGACGCGACCGGCGGCGACAAGCCCGATGCGCTCAGATGCAAGGTCATCAGGCATCCGAGGAAGGCGGCGATGAAGGAGGCGAGCGGCGGACAGCCGAGTTGAAACAGCTCTGAGCCGTAGAAGGGCGTGGCCCGCGTGAGCTGCCGTTCGCGCCAGGTGCGCGGATCGAAGGTTTGATCCACGTGCCGTCGACGCAACTGGAGATCGGTCGTTCCGCGCTTCATGTCCACGACACCTCGACTCGAGTTCACCCGAATTCGTTTGTTATTGCGGCAGGGCCGGCGGACGTTTCGGGCGCAACCTTGAGCCCGACCCGTCGCAGTGACCTGCGGCGGTTGTATGCACGCTGCACCATTGCATTCGCGTGTGTTCGATCAATGCACCAGAATTGTGCGGCGCGGGAGTATCCGGTTCCGACGCGGGAACGAAACTCCTCGGCAACCTTAATGAGAACGTGGGGTCTGGAAAATCAACGACATAGAGCTCGGGGGCGCAGCTTGCCCCGACGCTTGACCCGGGACTCGGTTAACACCACGATGACCGAATGTTCGCTCCGACGTTGCATACCGCGCGGCTGATATTGCGACCGCTGGCGCTATCCGACGCGCCCGCGATCCAGCGTCACTTCGACAATTGGAACATCATCCGCCACCTCGCAACCACCGTGCCGTGGCCCTACCCGGCCGACGGGGCCGAGACCTTCGTGCGGCTGCAGCTTGATCGGATCGCGGCCGGCGAGGAGATCTATCAATGGGTCCTGGTGCTGCGCGACGGCGACGGCGAGGCGATCGGCAACATTCACTTCAGGCCACGCCTGGAGTCGGTGAAGGGCCATCGCGGCTTCTGGCTCGCCGAGCCCTATTGGAATGGTGGATTGATGAGCGAGGCGATCGCCGCCGTGAACGACTTCGCCTTCGACATGCTCGGTCTCGATCAGTTCATCGTTTGCAACGTCGCGACCAACGCCGCCTCGCGCCGGGTCAAGCAGAAGACCGGCGCGGAGTTCATCGGCCTGATCGATCTCGCGCACAACAATGGCGAGGCGCGCTCCGAGCAGTGGGTGGTGCGGCGGGAGACGTGGCTGCAGCGCAGGCGGTGATGATCCCGCCTGCGGCCGATCCATGGCGCGCGTGTCAGGCGCCCGCCATGACGTCGATCACGGCCTGTGTGAATGCCTGCGGCGCCTCCTGCGGCAGATTGTGACCGATGCCGCCCGTGATCAGGCGATGCTCGTAGCGGCCGGTGAACTTCTTCGCGTAGGCCGCCGGCGGCGGATGCGGCGCGCCGTTGGCGTCTCCCTCCATCGTGATGGTCGGCACGGTGATGTTCGGGAAGGTCGCGAGCTTCGCCTCGAGCTCGTCATATCTGGCCTCGCCCTGCACGAGGCCGAGCCGCCAGCGATAATTATGCACGACGACATCGACGTGATCGGGGTTGTCGAAGGCGGCCGCGCTGCGCCCGAAGGTCGCATCGTCGAACGCCCATTTCGGCGAGGCCGTCTGCCAGATCAATCGCGCGAAATCCTTCCGGTTCGTGTCGTAGCCCTCTCGCCCACGCTCGGTGGCGAAGTAAAATTGATACCACCATTGCAGCTCGGCGGCCGGTGGCAGCGGCTTGAGCCCGGCCTGCTGGCTGCCGATCAGATAGCCGCTGACCGAGACCATCGCCTTGCAGCGCTCGGGCCACAGCGCGGCGATGATGTTGGCGGTGCGCGCGCCCCAATCATAGCCGGCGAGCGTGGCGGACCCGATGCCGAGCGCATCCATCAAAGCGACGATATCGGCGGCGACCGCGACCCGCTGGCCGCTGCGCAGCGCGGTGGGTGAGAGCAGCCGCGTCGTGCCATAGCCGCGCAGATGGGGAATGATCACGCGATGACCCGACGCGGCCAGCGCCGGCGCGACATCGGCGAAGCTGTGGATGTCGTAGGGCCAGCCGTGCAGCAGGATGACGACCGGACCATCGGCGGGGCCTGCTTCGGCGTAGCCGATGCTGATCTCGCCGGCGGTGACCTGCTTCAGCGGGCCCAGTGTCGTCGCCGTGCCCCGCGTGATCACCGGCAACTTTGCTGACGCATTGAAACCCTGCGCTCGGGAACGGGAACCGAGCTGGAACGCCCCGACTGCGGTTCCAGCCATCGCGAGAAAGTTGCGGCGGCTCTGATGAAACATTTTCGTCATATCGGGTCTCCATGGGACTGATGGGCCCTTGTGCGCGATGCCGGCGCGACGCGCTTGGAGGCGAGCTTGATTTTTGCTTGAGGCGAGCTTGATTTTGCATCGGAGCTGACGCGAAGGTGAGATTGGTCGTGCGGCAGCGATGGGCGGATGTGGTGTATCGTTTCGACGATTTCGTGCTCGATCCCGATCGCCGCGAGCTGCGCCGTGGCGGCGATCCGGTCGCGTTGGAACCGCAGGTCTTCGACCTCATCGCGTTCCTGATCAAAGCGCGCGACCACGTCGTCAGCCGCGACGAGATCCTGGATGCGGTGTGGGGCGGCCGCATCGTCTCGGAGGCCACCCTGGCGAGCCGCATCAGCGCGGCGCGCAGCGCGATCGGCGACAATGGCGAGGCGCAACGCCTGATCCGCACCTTCCCGCGCAAGGGCGTCCGTTTCATCGCCGAAGTTCGCGAGCAGGCCGCCGTCATGGCGGCGCCTGTCATGACCACGCCACGTCTCGACGGCCCGGCCATCGCCGTGCTTCCGTTCACCAACATGAGCGGAGATCCGGCGCAGGACTACTTCGCCGACGGCATGGTCGAGGATATCATCACGGCGCTCTCCCGCTGCAGCGGCCTCGCGGTGATCGCGCGCAACTCGTCATTCACCTACAAGGGCCGCGCCGTGGACATCCGCGAGGTCGGACGCGAGCTCGGCGTCGGCTATGTGCTCGAAGGCAGCGTGCGCCGCGTGGGCGAGCGGCTGCGCATCAACGGCCAGCTGATCGACGCCGGCTCAGGCGCGCATCTCTGGGCCGACCGGTTCGACGGCGATGTGAGCGATCTGTTCGCGTTGCAGGACCGCATCACCGAGAGTGTGGTGGCGGCGATCGAGCCGACGCTCGAGCTCGCCGAGAGCGCACGGCGCCGCGCGGCGCCGCAGCCGCGTCCCGACGCCTATGATCTGCTGCTGCGCGCCGCCAGCCTGCGCGACGCCTTCACGCCCGAGAGCCTGAAGGCCGCGATCGCCTGCCTGGACCACGCGCTCGCGATCGATGCTGACTATGCGCCGGCGATGGCGGCGCGCGCCTATTGTCAGGCACTCCGGCATTTCCAGAGGTGGAGCGAGCCGGACGAGGACTATCGCGCTGACGCCGTCGCGCTGGCCTGGCGAGCGACGGAGCGCGCGCCGGGCGATGCGCAGGTGCTGTGGATGGCGGCGTTC
The DNA here is from genome assembly GCF_000026145.1 of Bradyrhizobium sp. ORS 278. Classification (NCBI taxonomy): domain Bacteria; kingdom Pseudomonadati; phylum Pseudomonadota; class Alphaproteobacteria; order Hyphomicrobiales; family Nitrobacteraceae; genus Bradyrhizobium; species Bradyrhizobium sp. ORS 278. Next base: position 6,775,524 of record NC_009445.1, read on the forward strand.
GCGATCTGGAACATGGCCGATGAGAGCGCGCCTGCGCGCGAGCTGTTCAAGCGCTCGCTCGCCATCAATGCGAACTCGGCAATGGCGCTCACCATGAGCGGCTGGATCGCCGCGATGGCGGGACAGCCGGCCGAAGGCCGCGCGATGATCGAACGTGCGCTGCGGCTGAATCCGCGCGATCCGCGCGGCTGGTTCGCAGCCGGCGCGATGGCGATCTGCGCGCTTGCGGGGGATGATCTCGGCGGCGCCATCCGCTGGGCCGAGACGGCGCTCGGCCAGAACCGCCGCTTCGCCGTTGCGCTGCGCGTGCTGATCGTGGCCCTGGTCAGAGCAGGTGACCTCGCCCGGGCCACCGGCGTCGCGCGCCAACTGTTGATCGTGGAGCCCGACCTCACCGTTTCGGGCTTCCTGGCGCGGATCCCGTTCCCGGTGCAGACCATGGCCACAACCTATGCGGAAGCCCTGCGCGCGGCGGGCGTCCCTGCCTGATCCCGCGGCGTGCAGCGGAACCGGCCGCAGCTGTCAATTCAGCCATTTTCAGCAGATCGAGACACTTGGCGAAACGACATTCACACTACCTTAGGTTCCACTCCGTAGTTTCCCCGATGTCACCCGGGGGCCAGAATCGGCGGATTGCGGAGGGGGTCGATGAAGACATTGCTTCTCAAATTTTACGAAGATGAATCGGGCGCGACGGCGATCGAATATGGCTTGATCTGTGCCGGCATCGCGCTTGCGATCATCACCATCCTCAACAAGCTCGGACTGACTCTCGAGGGCATCTTCACGACGCTGACGACCAAACTGAATGGTGGCTGATCGACGGAATCGTCTGCAATGGCGTTCTCAGGGCCGGAGCAATCCGGTCGCCATGGTCGGACAGGCCGGGCTCTTGGGCCCGGCCTTTTGCTTTTGCGATGACTCGTGAGGGGAGCGTTTGCCGTGAGGGAACGGATCCCCCATGCCGACGTTCTCTCTGAGCATGCCGGGTGACAACCGGCCGCAATGGGGAACGGCGGACGCAGCTGATTTTGCCGGTTTCTGGCTGCGACATCAACGTATTGGTGCGCGCTGACGCCTAACCTGTTCCCGGCATGCATCTCTCCTCCGCCATGCGTTGACCGCGCTCAGTGACAGCAGCTACCGCCTTCCGTGCCGGACGTCCCGTCCGCGCTCAGCACGCTCTTCGCGTTCCGCTCCGCTGGAATGTCGAAGCCGGCATTCGCGGCGAAGAAGCCGACGGGCTTCAGCAAGAAGCCGGCATACTCGACCGGCATGATCGGGAAATCCTCCGGTTTGCACACATGAGTGTGCCCGAACGAATGCCAGACCACGATGTCGGTGTTTTCGATGCTGCGGTTCTGCGCGATGTAGCGCGGCAGACCGTCGCCGCCGCCATGCACGTTCGGATAGTCGCCGCTGGCGTATTTCTCCGCCGGATCATAGGCGGTGACCCAGACATGCTTGGTGGCGAAGCCGCCGCGGCTGCGCACGAAGCTCCCCTCCTGCGCCAGCATCACCGGACTGGGATTGACGATCAGCTTGTAGCCCGGCGCGCCACCCACTGAGTTCTTTGCGTTGGGATTGGAGATCTTCCAGTAGCGTCCGGTCTCGCCATTGGCGAGGCGGGCCGCATCGCGCTCGCGCGCCAGCACCCGGCTCGTGGTGTCGAACACGTTGCCGTGCGGATTGTCGCCGCCCCAGGGCCGCGGCACGAACTCGTGCTCGGTGACGGTGTTGCCGCCGCCATCGATGTCCATGTGCAGGCGAGCGTTGAAGAAATGCTGATGCGTGGGCCCACCGAGATTGTCGTCGACCATGCCGCCCCACGGATAGGTCGCCCCCGGCGCCACCGCCGCGGTCTGGATGATGCCGGTCAGCTTGCATTCGAGCTGGATGGTGCCGTCCTGGTACAGATACCAGTAGAAGCCGTAATCGTAGTTGCCGACGGTGGCGAAGAAGCTGATGACGAGGCGGCGCGAGCGCCGCACCTCGAACAGGCCGTTGCGGAACTCATAGTGCTTCCAGAGGACGCCGTAGTCCTCCTCGTGCATGCAGATCGCGTTCTGCATCACGAACGGCTCGCCCTTGCTGTCGGCGGCGGGCACGTCGAAGTAATGGATGTTGCCGAGACAGTCGCAGCCGAGCTCCAGCGCATTCGCCAGCATGCCGAGGCCGTATTCGCCGGCGTCGAACGCCGACTTCCAGAAATGGTTGGCGGTCGGGTCGGCGTAAGGCACGACCATCTCGGTGACGCTGGCGCGATGGATGATCGGGCGGGTGCGCTCGCCGTCCTGATAGCACAGCCGATGCAGCACGAGGCCCTCGCGCGGCGTGAAGCCGACGCGAAAACTCCATTTCTGCCAATCGACCTTCCAGCCGTCGACCGTGAAGCTCGGCCCCTGCGGCTGCTCGATGTCGAGCGGCTTGATGCCGGTACGCGGCGAGGTCACCTCATGCGCACCGTAGTTGCGCTTCTTGCGCGGGATCGGGATGACCGGATCCTGATCGGTCAGATCGATCACCTTGCCGGCGATCAGATCGACCACGGCGACCACACCCTCGATCGGATGCGCATAGCCATTGTCCTGCGGATGCTCGCGGAAATAGCTGACGGCGCGGACGATGCGGGCGCCGCGCTCGAACGGCAGGTCGAAGAAGCCGGACGAGAATGGATCGACCTGCACCAGCTCGATGTCCTTGTCGGTGAGACCACGCCGATGCATCGCCTTGCGCCAGCCGGCATCGGCCTTGACCGCGGCCTCACAGCGGAAGAACTCTTCGAGCATGACCGGCGGCTGGCCGTAAGGCGCCTCGCGGTTCGGCACCACCTTGCGGGCAACGATCTCGCCGCGGCCGAGATCGACGACGTGCTCGACCGACTCGCCGCTCGCGATGTCGAGCGACACCACGAAGGCCCTGCGCGGCAGCGCCTGTCCGCGCTCGCAGGCGATCAGCTCGGCCTTGGCTGGCTCCTCCAGCCGCACGATCGGGAAGCGGCAGTGCTCCGCGGAGACGGCGGCCGCATGCACCGGGCGGCAGGCGGCCGCGATCTCGTCCGATGTCAAAGGGTCGAGCGGATGAACCACGGCGGTCGCGGCGGCGGTGATGTCCTGCACGTTGGACTCCATCGGTTCGATTAGGAGAGATGCGCGGTGATGGCGCGGAAGCCGGCGAGCCAGCGATGGTCCTGGGCGATGTCCATCGCCTTGCCCTGGGTGGCGAGCTTGACGATCACGGAGTCGCTGGCGATATCGACATAGATCCATTGGCCGTGGATGCCGACCGCGGCGAGGTCCCGCCGCTTGACGTCGACCGTGTACCAGTTGCTGCGGTAGCACCCGTCGGGAAACACGAAGGCGAGATCGCCGTTGGCCCAGGCCTGCCGGTCGCCGGCATCATGGATGTCGTCGATCCACGCGCCCGGCACGACCTGCCGGCCCTGCACAAGGCCGCGGCAGCGGATCATCTCGCCGAAGCGCGCGAGATCACGCGCCGTCGCCGAGATGCCGCCGGCGAAGCGCCCTGCTCCCATCGAGTCCAGGGTGATCGAGGCATCCTCGGCCGCGCCCATCGGCTGCCACAGATAGTCCGACAGGATCTTCGCATAGGGCGCGCCGCAGGCCCGCTCATAGACCCAGCCACAGACATCGGTGTTCGGCGACACGTAGTGAAACAGCTTGCCATGCGGCCTGCCGCTGGGGCGCAGCGTCGTCAGGAAGCCGCGCTGATCGCCGGCCGGCACACCCGGAGGGGCGATGTCCCAGCCCGACGAATGGCGGTAACGCGCCACGTCGCCATTGGGATCGTCGTAATCCTCCTCGAAGCGGATGCCGACCTGCATGTCGAGCAGATGCCGGAGAGTGCAGCCGTCATAGGCGGTGCCCGCGAGCTCCGGCAGATAGGCGGTGACCTTGTCGCCCGGATCGATCAAGCCGCGCGCCGCCAGCACGCCGCCGAGCGTGCCGCAGATCGACTTGCTCACCGAGCACAGCATGTGCGGCGTGGTCTCGCTCATGCCCTCGCCGTACCATTCGGTGAGGATGACGCCGCGATGCATCACGATCAGCGCATCGGCATCGGTGGCCTGCAAGGTCTCGGCCACCGTGGTGCGCTGACCGTCGGGCGTCGAGAACGCGAGGCTCGTCAGCTCGCGTTGCGCCTCCACCAGCGGCGTCGGCTGCGACGCGCGGCGGATCGCTGCGGTGGGCAGCAATTCACGCGCATGAGTGAAGCCCCAGCGGATGGCGGGATAGGTTCGCCAATTGGCTTTGGTGACCTGCGCCTCCGGCGGCGGAGGGCTGCCGCGCATGATGTCGGTCGGTCGCATCGCGTCCTCGCTCGGCACGTGGAAATGAGCCGAGACTGCCAATCAGGCGCAGGACAGCGTTATCGAAATCGGGCAAGATCATCCGTGGGTATGCTTCCGGCGCGCGCCGCCCTGGCGTGCATCTTGCAGCGCGGACCGGAGGGAATTCCGCCGTGATGTCATTGGTTTGACCAGGACGCTGATTTGACCAGGACGCCGCCAAACCCGGCCGACCGCCCGGCCCTCGTGCAGACGCACAGCACCGACGTCGACGAGCACTGCGCGCAGCTCGGCGGCTGGCAGCTGGCCTATGACCAGATCAGCGCCGGCGCCTTCCGCGGCAGCTTCACCCAGGTCTCGCTGTCGCGGCTCGACGTGTTTCGCGAGGTCACTAGCCAGCAGGTGCGGCAGTACGGCCAGCTCGGACGGGACTGCTTCGGCCTGGCCGTGCCCTGCGGCGGCGAAGGGCCGGTTAACGTCAATGGCACAAGCATCACCCAGGATGCGCTGATCATCTCCTTCGACGCCGATGTCGACATCTGCACGCCGCGCCGCTTCCAGCTCCGCGGCGTCACGCTGCCGACAGCGGTGATCGAGGACATCGCATGCCAGCTCGGGATCGAGCTGCCGCGCGGGCTGAAGCACCGGATGAGCGCGCTGTCGGCGTCGCCATCCTTGCTCGCGCGCTTGCGCGCCGCGCTCGCCGCCATCGATGCCGCCCTCGGCGACGGGACGCCGCTGGCCGATGACCCTGCAGGAGCCGAGGCGCTGCAGGACAGCCTGCTGCTCGAAATCGCGGACCTGCTGCCGAACCTCGCTCCTGCCAAGGACACGCGCAGTGCGGCTGACCGCAAACGCATCGTCGACCAAGCCTGTGCGATGATGCTCGCCGACGCGGAGACGCCGGTGTCGATGCTCGACATCTGCAAGGCGGTCGGCGCGAGCCGCCGCAAGCTCAGCTACTGTTTCCAGGACGTGCTCGGCACCAGTCCGATCCCCTATTGGCGCGCGGTCCGTCTCAACCGCGTCCGGCGCGACCTGAAGTCCAATCAAGATCCGCGCGACGGAATTTACGACGTGGCCGTGCGCCACGGCTTCTGGCACTTCAGTCAGTTCTCGCTCGACTACAAGCGTCATTTCGCAGAACTGCCGTCTGAAACCCTGCGCCGTGCGCGTATGGACGCCTCCATCGCGTTGAGGCACAACTCCCCTCGGCACTGATCCCGGCGGCACAAGCTGTTGGACCAAAAACGGCGCGCACAAGCGCCTGACGATGCGGAGGACATGATGCTGATCCCACTCGCGGACGTGCCGCGTTGGTACGCCGAGCGCAAGCCCAAAGACAGCATCGCGATCCAGCATGGAACCGACGCGCTCACCTGGGAGCAGCTCGAGCGCCGCGCCAATGCGCGCGCCCGCGCCTTTGCCGCGAAGGGCGTGAAGCCCGGCGACTTCGTCGCGATCGGCCTGCCCAATGGCAACGAGCTGTTCGAGACCAGCTTTGCCGTCTGGAAATGCGGCGCCACGCCGACGTCATTGTCGTGGCGGCTGCCGCGCGGCGAAGCCGCCGCGGTGCTCGAGATTCTCAAGCCCTCACTCGTCGTCGGCGGCGAGGCCGATTGGAACGCGCCGAATGCGCTGCCCGCCGGCTTCACGCCCGAGGGTTTCTCGGACGAGCCGCTCACCGGTCCGGTGTCGCGCTATTGGAAGGCGATGACGTCGGGCGGCTCGACGGGCCGGCCCAAGGTGATCCTCGATCATGCGCCAGCGGTGACCGACACCGCAGCCGAACCGCCGCTCGGAATTCCCAAGGGCGCGGCGCTGCTCAATCCCGGGCCGCTGTATCACAACGCGCCCTTCATCGTATCGCATTACGCGCTGTTCGCCGGCGGCACCTTAACCGGCATGGTGAAGTTCGATGCCGAGGAGACGCTGCGGCTGATCCAGGCGCAGCGCATCCAATGGGTGAATTTCGTGCCGACCATGATGCACCGGATCTGGGCGCTTCCAGAGGCGGTACGCAACAGCTACGACCTGTCGAGCCTGAAAATGGTATTCCACATGGCGGCACCGATGCCGCCCTGGCTGAAGGGGAAATGGATCGAGTGGCTCGGCCCGGAGCGCGTCTACGAGCTCTATGGCGGCACCGAGCGGCAGGGCCGCACCATCATTTCCGGCACCGAATGGCTTCAGCACAAAGGCTCGGTCGGCAAGATCGACGACGCGTGCAAACTGCGCATCCTCGGCCCCGACGGCAATGACGTCGCGCCGGGCGAGAGTGGCGAGATCTACTTCCTGCCCGCCGACGGCCCGGGCAGCACCTATCACTATCTCGGCGCCGAGCCGAAGCGGCGCGCCGATGGCTGGGAGTCGCTCGGCGACATCGGCCGGCTCGATGCAGACGGTTATCTCTATCTCGGCGACCGCCTCGCCGACATGGTGCTGCGCGGTGGCGCCAACATTTATCCGGCCGAGGTCGAGGCGGCGCTGATGGCGCATCCCGACATCCGCTCCTGTGTCGTGGTCGGCCTGCCCGATCCCGAGCTCGGCCAGCGGGTGCATGCGATCGTGGAGATCGATCGCGCCAAGGACGCGCAGGCGATCGTCGATGGCATGAGCGCGTTCCTCGCCGACCGGCTCTCGCGCTACAAGCACCCGGAGAGCTATGAGCTGGTCGACACGATGCTGCGCGATGATTCCGGGAAGGTCCGCCGCACGCTGCTGCGCGACGAGCGCGCCATGTGGTTGAAGGAGGGTCGGGACTTCCGTCTGTTGCCGGCCCGCGCGCGCTCCCCGGCAGACTGACGGGACGACAATTTTTCGAACGTTTACGATGCTGGCGTAGACTCCGAAAATGGGCAGGAGTGTTCGCGCCATGATTTCACGACGACGGTTTCTGCGCACCGCAGCCACGGCTGCGGCGCTGCCATTTGCGCGGATGCCGCGGGCGCGCGCCGAGCTGCGCATTATCCTCAACGATGCCAGCCGGCTGAACCCGACGCCGGTCGCCAAGCACGTGGTCATCTCCAAACCCGCCACTGACGACCTGATCGCGCGGCTGCGCGCCGAGCTGAAGGAAGCTGCCGCCGCGAAACGCTCGGTGACGGCGGCCGTCGCCCGGCATTCGATGGGCGGCCAGAGCCTGCCGCGCGACGGCACCGCGATCACCCTCGATGGCGGCGCGATCGAGCTCGACAGCGCGGCGCGGACCTATCGCACCGCCGCCGGCAACCGCTGGTGGGACGTGATCGCCACGCTCGACGCCAAGGGCTTCTCGCCGGCGGTGATGCAGTCCAACAGCGATTTCGGCGTCGGCAGCACGTTCAGCGTCAACGCGCATGGCTGGCCGGTGCCCTACGGCCCGTTCGGCTCGACGGTGAAGTCGATTCGCATGCTGCTCGCCGACGGCACCTTGGTGCAATGCTCGCGGACCGAGAATGCCGAGCTGTTCGGCCTCGCCATGGGCGGCTACGGCCTGTTCGGCATCATCGTCGACCTCGAGGTCGAGATGGTGCCGAACCTCCTGCTCGAGCCGCGCTTCGAGCGCATGGTGCCGGAGACATTCGCCGAGGCTTTCACGCGCGCGATCGACGGCGATCCCAATGTGAAAATGGCCTATGGCCGGATGTCCGTGTCGCGCAAGGCGTTCTTCGACGATGCGCTGCTGGTGACCTTCCGCCCTGCGCCCGATGCGCCGTCGGCGCTGCCGCCGGTGGCGAGCTCGGGCAAGCTGACCGGCGTCGCCAACACGATCTACCGCGCGCAGACCGGCTGGGAAGTCGCCAAGGGCCTGCGCTGGTTCATGGAGACGCGGCTCGGCCCCGCCATCTCCGACAGCCGCTACACCCGCAACTCGCTGATGGCCGAGCCGGTCGCCAACCTCGCGCAGAAGGACATGCACCGCACCGACATCCTGCACGAATATTTTGTGGCGCCCGAGCGGTTCGGCGAGTTCCTCACCGCCTGCCGCGACATCATCCCGAAGGCGCGTGCCGAGTTTCTGAATGTCACGCTGCGCTACGTCGCCGAGGACAAGACCCCTGCCCTCACCATCGCGCCGGTACGCCGCATCGCTGCGGTGATGTCGTTCTCGCAGATCACCTCGCCCGAGGGCGAGATCGACATGCTGCGCACCACCGAAGCCCTGATCGACCGCATCACCGCGATTGGCGGCGCGTTCTATCTGCCCTATCGTCTGCATGCCCGTCGCGACCAGGTCGAGACGGCCTATCCGGCGGCGGCCCGCTTCGTCGCCGCCAAGCGGCAGTATGATCCGAACCTCCTGTTCCGCAACGCGATGTGGGACGCTTACTTCGCATGACGACATCAGCCGACGGCTTCTCATTCGACCGCTACCGTATCGCCGCGCTCGCGCTCGCCGTGGCGCTGCTGTTCGCGGCGGCAACCGACTACATCCCCGCCTTCATCGACGCGCAGGGGCGGGTGTTCGGCCTGTTCCAGCTCGACATCTACAAGGACGCCCTGCACGTCGCCTCCGGGCTCTGGGCCCTGGCCTCAATGCTGTCACGCCGCAGCGCAATGTTCTTCCTGCGCGTGTTCGGCACCCTGTACTTCCTCGACGGCGTGATGGGCGTGTTCACCGGCTCAGGCTATCTCGATCTCTCCATCATCATCGATGGCGTCCGCAACACATCATGGCTGGTGAAGGTGCTGTCGAGCCTGCCGCATCTCGCCCTCGGCGCGATCGGCATTGCGGTCGGCTGGTCGCCCTGGGGCGCGAGGCCCGCGCTCGCATGAGCCTGCGTCGCAAGCTCCTCTATCTCGCCGGCGCGATGCTCGCCGCGGCGGCGATCGGCATCACCACGACCGTGATCAGCGTCGAGACGGTCTGTACCGCCGACGTACCGACGCCAGTGGTGATCTCGGGTTTCGGCATCACCGATCCCAGCTACCTCCGATCACAGGGCGACAGCTTCCTGACCTTTCCCGAATGGTACATCGTCCACGCCTATGGCGATCTCGCCGGCGTGACCGGCCAGACCTCGGAGTCCAGGTTCCGCTATCTCTCGAGCATTGCCGGTTTCTGGCGGAGCCTGTGCCGCGCGACACGGCAGGCCGACGGGTCCGGCCCCGCCACCTCGGATCAGAAGCTGACCAACTACATTATCGGCTTCAGCTTCACCGCCGAGATGGCGCTGCAGGGCGCCTATGAGAAGAGCATCGGCGCGCTGACCGAGGAGACGACCGACGGCGTCAAGACCGCCGAGGACGCCTTCAACCTGGCCCTGCTGAAGGACTACGCGGCGTTTCTCTACCAGACCCCATGGTATCGCTATCCGTTCTGGGCCAAGCTCGAGCAGTTCTGGCGCGAGACGCCGTTCGTGCCCTCGGTACGTTCGGTGGAACGGCGCTTCTCCCTCAGCCTGCAATATGCCGGGCGCGCCGCCTATGCGGCCGTGATCGGCTATGCCGCCGGCTATGATCCCGCGGTGCTGAAGATCCAGAGCGTCGTGACCGGCCTGCCCGTGGCCGAGCTCGCCGCCATCCCCGGCGTGAAGGTGATCCGCGAGGTGAGCGACGCCAAGGGCGTCAAGGGCCTGCTGGTGGAGACCGAGCGCTACGCCAGGTTCGACGCCTTCGCCAGGGAGCTCGGTCGCCGTCCCGGCGCGGCGCTCGCCGAGGTGGCCGGCAACCATCAGATCCTGGTCACGATCGTCGTCCCGCCCGGCGTCGAGCGGCTGGCGGCCTTCGACGGGCTACCTATATTCAGTGTCCCGATCCAGTCCCGTCCCGGCGCGCGCCGCATCGGCGTCGACGTGCCGGTGCGGTCGCTGGTTCAGGACATCGTCCGTTTCGAAGCCGCCGGCTACAATTTCGAGCATGCCTACGATTACTGATCGGCTGTCGTCATTGAGCGCCCTGCCCTGGCGGGGGCTGCTGGCAGTCGTCTTCGCCTGGTTTGCAGGGATGGCGGCGATGGCGCTGGTGGTCAGGCCCGAGGCCGTGGTGGTGTTCGGGCCAGCGGACCAGATGATTCCGGCGATCATCGCCTCGGATGGAGCCTTGCTCGACGCCGGGCGTTTCCATGTTGCGGCGAGAACGGGGACAGCCACGGTCGGCAGGCTCTACGCCGCCGGCGCCTGGCTGGTCTGGCCGATCGTCGGCAAGGGATGCGGCCGCGGCTAGGAGCGGCGCGCGGATCCCCTCCGCGCGATTGCGGAGCCCCGGGAACTGGCGCCGACGGCCAAAGATGTTAAGCTCGCGTCGAGGCTGCGGCCAAGAACGATAGCGAGACGCGACGATCACGCGACACGAAGCAAGCGCCTGGTCGGTGCTCTCATGGGGGACTCTTCCCCCGGGGCATCGGCAGGGCAGGAGAACGAAATGCCTTCTTTGACCGAATGGAAAGTGCCGTTTGCCTTCCAGCCTCGCGCCGAAGACTACCAATATGATCTCGACCATGCACTGTCCTCGATCGTGGGGCTGCATTCCATCATTCCGTCGGATGCGTTCAGCGCGGAGACGCTCGGCACCGAGCGCGCCGGCAACGCAGTCGTGATCGACGACGGGCTGGTGCTGACCATCGGCTATCTCATCACCGAGGCCGAGTCCGTCTGGCTCCACCTCAATGACGGGCGCGTGGTCGAAGGACACGTCCTTGGCTTTGATTTCGCCACCGGTTTCGGCCTGGTGCAGGCGCTCGGCCGGCTCGACCTGCCGGCGCTGCCGCTCGGCTCCTCGGCGGCCACCAAGATCGGCGACCAGGTCGTGCTCGGCGGCGCCGGCGGCCGGACGCGCTCGGTGGCGAGCCAGATCATCGCCAAGCAGGAGTTCGCCGGCTATTGGGAGTATCTGCTCGACGAGGCGATCTTCACGCACCCGGCGCATCCCAATTGGGGCGGCACCGGCCTGCTCTCACCCAAGGGCGAACTGATCGGCATCGGCTCGCTGCAGCTCGAGCGTGAGCGCGACAGCAAGGCCGAGCACGTCAACATGATCGTGCCGATCGATTTGCTGAAACCGATCATCGACGATCTCCGCCGCTTCGGCCGCGTCAACAAGCCGGCGCGCCCCTGGCTCGGCATGTTCGCGACCGAGGTCGACGATCGTGTCGTCGTCATCGGGGTCGCGAGCAACGGGCCGGCGGCCCGCGCCGAGCTGAAGTCGGGCGACGTGATCCTCGGCATCAATGGCGACAAGGTCACCAGCCAGAGCGAGTTCTATCGCAAGCTCTGGGCGCTCGGCGACGCCGGCGTCGACGTGCCGCTGACCGTGCACCACGAAGGCGTGACCTTCGACGTCACGGTAGCCTCCACGGACCGCGCCAAGCTGTTGAAGGCGCCGCGGCTGCACTGAGGCGGGCGGCACGTCACGTCATGACGTGCCAGGCCGCGGCGACCTGATCGTGCAGATGCGCATCGCTCGGCAGCTGTGAGGCGAGCGCCGGATCGAAGCCCTGATGCGTTTGCGCGTAGGTCGCCATCGCCTGGACGAGCTGCGTGACCTGCGTATCGAGCTCAAGACCACCGGCCTTGATCTCCTGCAGCTGGTAGGAGCCGCCGAGAAACCAGTCGGCAACGGTCACCTGCTGGTGAGTGCCGAGAATGTCGATCTCCAGATCGTTACCGGATTTGACGAACCAGAAATTGTCGGCCGTGTAGGCCGAGCCGAAATCCAGCGTCCCGGTCGGCTTCGAGAGCGACGCGACGCCATTGATGATGACGTCGTTGCCGTCGCCGGGCGCGTAGACATAGGTCGCGCCGACACCGCCGACCAGGATGTTGTCGCCGCCGCCGCCCTTGAGCACATCGCTGCCGAGACCACCGATCAGCAGGTCGTCGTTGGCAGTGCCATACAGCGCGTCGTTGCCGCCGCCGGCGATCAGGAGCGCACCATCACTGGCCGCGATCGTGGCGCCCGATACGGGATCGATCGCCACCGTCGTCGCGGCATCGCTCAGCGCCGCGCTGAGCCAGTCGAGATTGTCCGTCTTGCCGCCCCACAGCGTGCTGATCGCCATGTCGATCAGAGCGACATCCTCGCCGTCGAAACTCGCGGCGGCATCGATCAGCGCGACCTTGCCGATGATGTCGACCGCCGATCCCGTGTCGGTGTGCGACCACAGGTCTGACGACAGATCCGCCACCATCAGGTTCTTCGCAACGTCCTGATAGAGGATGCCGTGCTCATGGCCGATCACCCCCGGCGTCGAGGTCACCTCGTCGTGGTTCTGCGCCAGCAGCGCCGAATACTCTACCACGATGTCGGCCAGCGCCTTCTCGACGCCGCCATTCTTCAGATAGCCCGCCGCGGTCGACGCGCTGACGCTGTCGCCGAGCGCGCCCCCGCCATTGAACAGCGCCTGCACGGCGCTATTGCCATAGCCGATCGCGTCGGTGACCGTCGAATAGGCAATCATGTCCTTCATCTTTTCGGCTGGCGCGCCCTCGCCGCCGACGCCGGCCGCGGGAATGCCGACCGCCTTGGCGATCGCGTCATCCTCGAGCGGCGCCAGCAGCACGGCCGCCGCCTTCTTCCAGTCCTGCGCGTTGTTGTCGCTGGCCCACTGCATCATCGTCAGCATCGCGATCGAATGCAGCTTGATCGGATCGAGCCCCAGATCGGTGCCGGCGCCGAGCACGGTCTTCTGCTCCGATGAGATGCCGATCGCCGCATCGGCGATGGCCAGCGCGCCGGCGACCGGTCCGAGCTGCAGCAGCGCCAGCGGCGCTTCCAGCACGGGCGCGGCGGCGCGGACATATTGCAGCACCTCGCCGGACACCGAGACCATATGGATGTCGGAGTAGCGGTCGACCGGGTGCGAGCCGAGCGCGCCCCAGAAGCCATGCAGCTGATCATAGCGGACCTCGGCCGCGAACTCGAACGGCATCGCATCATAGGCGTAGGCAGCCTTGTCGTTCAGCGCCGCGATGTAGCCGGCCAGGCCGCCGCCGAGGGAGTGACCGGTCAGCGACACATGCGACGTCGTCGCCCATTGCTTGTAGTAAGCCTCGGCATCCGGGAACTGCGTCGGCCAGCCGGTCAGCCCGGCACCACCGAGCCAGGCCGGCACGTCGGCGATGCTGTCCGTGCCGCGATAGGAGATGATCCGCGTCGAGGGGTCGCCGACGAGCTGATAGGTTGCGGCTTCGAAATTGTCCGCGGCCGCGGCGACGCTGCCGGCCACGAGCTCGTAGCTTCCGATGCGATTGAAATTCACCGAGAGCGTCGCGTTGACGCCTCTGTTGTAAACGTCCATGGCGAGCACCGCGTTGATCAACGCGGCCGACGGCGAACTGGTCATGATACGCATCCCCCGTGTGAGCCGGTCGGCAGTTTCGACCGCGACGATGCACTCCAATCGGAAACACCACCGCCGCGCCGCCAGCTTTCATGATGTGCGACATCACGTCCAATGTTTGTCAATCGCGATTCGTCCACACGTGTATTTGCGCCCGATGCGCCTCTCGCGCGACCTCCGATCATGACCGTCGCCAGGGTTTCTCCTCTCGCATCAGACGCGCGTGATTCCGCGATCTTCGCAGTGAACGTCCGTTCGGAAAATGATCATTGCCCGCGACGCCGATTTTGCGTTGCATGAGCGCGCTCGCCGGCCAGCGGGTGCAAACCGAACCCGCCCGATTCAGGAGAGCTCCATGACTGACGCTGTGGTGGACGACATCCTCGTCATGTTGCCGCCGCTGCTGCAGACGCTCGAAGCCCTGTCCTATGTCGCCCGCTATCTGAACCCGCCGGATTTCGATCGCGTGATGGCCGCCATCGGCGATCCCGAGCAGACCCTGCACACGGCGCGTGCCCATCTCACCGAGTGGCCGGCGGATTTTGCCCACATCCGAATCGCCTTCGACACCGCCGCCGACGCTGCGCTGACTTCGTTCGCGGGCCTGCGAGCCGTGCAGGGCGGCCAGGGCGATCTGATCGAGGTGTTCCGCGCGCTGCGCCAGCTGCCGCGCGCGCTCGAGGCGCTGTTTCCGCTGGCCGCCACGTTGCCGCCGCTCAGCGAGTTCTTCCTCGACCCCGCCGTCGAAAACGACGAAGGGCTGCGCCAGCTGCTGGCGGCATCGGCCGGCAAGGACGCCGTGTTTCACGACCACAACGAGATCGGCAATCGCGGCGGCTTCTCGCTATATGTTCCCGAATACTACACGGCCGATCGCGCCTGGCCGCTGGTGATGGCGCTACATGGCGGCAGCGGCAACGGGCGCGACTTCCTGTGGAGCTGGCTGCGCGCCGCGCGCAGCCTTGGCGCGATCCTGGTGGCGCCGACCGCCACCGGCCCGACCTGGGCGCTGATGGGCGAGGATGCCGATACGCCGAACCTGATGCGCATCCTCGATCTCGTCCGCAGCCGCGTCGCCGTCGATCCTGCGCGGATGCTGCTGACCGGCATGAGCGATGGCGGCACCTTCTGCTATGTCAGCGGCCTGGAGCGCAGCTCGCCATTTACGCATCTCGCGCCGGTCGCCGCGACGTTTCACCCCTTGATGGCCGAGATCGCCGATCGTGACCGGCTGCGCGGGCTGCCGATCCAGATCGTCCACGGCCAGCTCGACTGGATGTTCCCGGTCGAGATCGCGCGGCACACCCAGGACGCTCTGGCGAAATCCGGCGCCAGCGTCGTCTATCGCGAGCTCGATGATCTCAGTCATTGCTATCCGCGCGAGGTGAACGTCGATCTGCTGCGCTGGCTCATGAGCTGATCAACTTGGTGACCTGCGGCCCGACATGACCGATCGGTAAGCTCCGCGACGTAATTTCGGCGGATTTTCTCCGCAATGGTCATCTCTTGCCGATCAGCGGGGGCGCTGCTCAGGGCGGACGTGATGCCGCCGAAGGATTGCCTATGCCCGCGCCTCTCGCTTCGGCCCGCCCCGCCTCCGTGCTGCTTGCCAATGGTGTCGATCGCCTCGAAGTCACGCTCAAGTTCACAACGGCAATTCTGGCGCTTGCCGCCGGCGTCTACACCTATCTCGGTGTCCGCGAACTGCTCAACGGCAGCCCGACGACCGTGTTCTTCGCCGCCGTCATCTACTCGGTCGCGGTTTCCATCGGCATCTACGCCTTCTGGGTGTTCATGATGCAGTTCATGCCGCATGTGACGAGCGTGGTGGGGCGGCTGCTGATGGGCGGCTGCATGCTGCTGGGGTCGCTGATGATCGTCGCGATGTCGTCCTGGCTGAACGCCTCGGCGCTGGCTGGCGCCGCCGCCATCCAGCAGCATCTCGCGATCACCGTGCAGAACTACACGCGCGACCTGGATCGCGCCAACACCCAGGCCATCGCGGCGCAAAGCCTGCTGCCCGACATCCAGCTCGCCTCCTCGCGCTTCGCCAAGCTGGCGGAGGCTGAGCGCGCCGGCTCGCTGACGGGCACTTCGGGCTCCGGCACCGTCGTCCAGTTGCTGAGCCAGATGTCGACACAACTCGATGGTCTCGGACAGCAAGTGCAGGAATCCGGCAAGCGCGTCTCCGGCCTTTACGAGCAGGGCAGCAAGAGCCTCGCCAAGATGCGCGAGCTCATCTCCGACCGTGGTCCGATCGCCGTGCGCAGCGATGCGTTCGCGACGGAGTCGCTGGCCCTGATGGGCGTGATCGCCAATTTGCAGCAGACATCGGTCGCTCCCGCCGTGAAGCGCGCGGCCACCTCGCTGTCGGCCGGCTTCATCGCGCCCGCCGCCGGCGGACGAAATGGCGACCTGGCCGAGCGGCAGACTGCCGTGGTCGGTAAGGTGGAAGGTGCGATCGCGACGCAGGCGGCGTCGCTAGCGGATGCCGCCGACAAAATCTTGGCGCTGCCGCGGATCGAGCCGACCCGGTTCCAGACCTTGTCGCCGGCGGAGGCCGTGCTGCGTTATGCTAGCGATTTCATCCCGAGCTGGGCGGGCGCGATTTCCATCGACCTGATGCCGGCGGTGCTGGTGCTGATCCTCTGCGTCGTGCACGCCGCAATCCGCCGCGAAGGCTTGCCCGCCGCGAGCGCTTCCAGCCTGACCGCCGCCGATCTCGTCGCGGCGATGCAGGTCGCCCGCGAGGTCGAGGATGCCCGGCGCGCGGCCGAAATGCGCCCAGCACCCACGCCCGCCGACGCACCATCCGCGCCCATCCTTGAGCCACAGCCGTCTGCGCCTCCAACCGCCGCGACGGAGGAGAACGTCACCTCTTTGTCCTCCGCACGCATCGGCAAGTAGTGCATGGCCACGCCTCTGAACCAACGCGTCCATGCGTGGCTCGCCGGCAATCCGGATGAAAGCGTGCTGCGCTGGGTGTTCCGCTCGATCCTCGTCGTCACTGTCGTGATCCTGGCGTTGGATCTGATCGATCAGACCACCCCGCATGCCGCGTCCGACACCGCTCAGCCCCAGCTCGACATTCAGCGTGATCAGCCTGATGGGCCAGCCGATTCTCCCGCCGTGCTCACGCCGCTGCTGAAGCGGCTGATGCCGCTGCCCAAGGGCGATCCCGCGCTCGAGCAGCCGATCAGCCTGGAGCTCCGCGGCGGCGGCCGGCTGTATGCGACCGGCACGATCACGCCCGGCAGTGCGCGCGCTTTCGCCGATGAGGTCGAGCGGCACGGCGAATACGTCAAGACCGTCGTGCTGAACTCGCCGGGTGGCTCGGTCGCCGATGCGCTGGCGATGGGACGGCTCATTCGCAACCGGAAATTCGCTACCGAGATCGAGGCCGGCAAGACCTGTGCCTCATCGTGTCCGCTGGTGTTCGCCGGCGGCATCGAGCGCCGCGCCGGCGAGCGGGCGATGATCGGCGTGCACCAGATCGCCGCCGTCCGCTCCGCCAAGCCCGCCCGCACCGACGACGACATGAGCCTCGCGCAGAACGTCTCGGCGCGCTGCCAGCGTCATCTGGCCGACATGGGCATCGATCTCAAGGTCTGGGTGCATGCGATGGAGACGCCGCATGACCAGCTGTTCACCTTCACGCCCGACGAGCTGAAATCACTCAATCTGGTCACCTCGGCGCCGGAATCGCGTCCTGAAAAACCACGCAGTTAGTTTGTTGGGTAGCGCTTGAACCTTCCGCTGCGAGGGCGGAACCAAGCTTCGACGGCGGCGTTGTCGGCCGTCACACTGGAGAACATGATCATGCGGACATTGGTGGGAATGATCCTGGGTGCGCTCATTCTGGGGTTCGGCGTCTACATTCACGATTCGATGCAGACCTCGGAGGTCGCGAACGGATCAGGTGCGCAGTCGCGCCGGACCATCGTCAACTGGGACGTCGCGGCGGACAGCTGGAATTCGCTCAAGACGCGCGCGCATGACGACTGGGTTCGCATCTCGTCGAAGTAACGCGCAGCACCGCTCGTTTGCAGGGCGCCTCGACCTCGTGTCGGGGCGTCCTTTGCTTTGCTCCTAATTGGCCGCTTTGGCCTTGCGTGCATCGGCGATCACCTGCTCGAACTGCGCCATGGTCAGCACGCCCGGCACCCTGAACTTGCCGACGATGAAGGACGGCGTGCCGCGGAAGCGCAGGCCGCGCGCTTGGCTGTCGTTGCGCGCCAGCATCGCGTCGATCGCCTTGCCGTTGGTCGCAAGATCGCGCTTGGCGCGATCGACATCGATGCCGGCTTCGGCGAGCAGCTCGTCGATGCGCGTTTCCGTGAGCTTGGAGCTGACGCCGATCAGCGCGTCATGCGCCTTGGCATATTTGTCCTGATACTTGGTGGCGAGCGCCATCCGCGCCGCGGTTACCGAAACAGGTCCGAGGATCGGCCATTCCTTCATGACCCAGCGAACCTTGCCGTCGTCATGCACGACCTGCTGGAGCTCGGGATCGAGCTTGCGGCAATACGGACAGTTGTAGTCGAACCATTCGACGATCGCGATGTCGCCTGCGGCGTTGCCGAGCACCGGCGCGTCGGGATCGCGCAGCACCGACGCTTCGTCGGGCTCGTCGGCGTCCTGAGCGCGGGTGGGGCGGGACAAAAGCGACAGCGCGGCTCCGGCGCCAAAAAGCGAAAGAAGCTCGCGCCGGCTGCTGGCCTGGACGATCGTGGTCGACGGACGGCGTGTCATAATCGTCAGCTCCAGATGTGCAGCAGGCTGCGCGTCAGCATGTACAGCGCCACCGCCGCGATCACGATCGAAAACACCACGTTCAACGCGCCGCGCCGCTCCGAAAGATGGCGCGCGAGGCGGGTGCCCGCAAGCCCGCCGGCAATGCCGCCCGCGATAAAGAGACCGGCGAGGTCCCAGGCGACCAGGCCGGACCAGCCATAGCTCGCCGCCGTGGTGAGGCCGAACGTGGTCACGGCGACCAGCGAGGAGCTCACCGCATTCATGATCGGCATCCCCGTCGCGGCCATCAGCGCCGGCACGATCAGGAAGCCGCCGCCGATGCCGAAGAAGCCGGACAGCGTACCGGTCGCCAGGCCGAAGCCGACGATCGCCGGCACATTCGCCATGCTCATCTTGACGTCGGGGATGCCGACACGGGCCCGCGTCTTCAGCATCAGGAGCGCGATCACCATCATCACCAGCGCGAACAGCGCCAGCAGTTTCTGGCCGTCGACCATCTTGCCGAGCAGCGAGCCCGTGAAGGCGCCGACGATGCCGGCCGCCGCGAACAGTGCCGCGATCGGCCAGATCACGGTGCCGCCGCGGGCATGGTTGGCGAGATTGACCGCTGCATTGGTCGCCACCGCGATGGCGCTGGAGCCGATCGCGATGTGCGGCTCGGGCACGCCGACCACATAGACCATCAGCGGGACCGCCAGCACCGAACCGCCGCCGCCGACCAGCCCGAGCGAGAACCCGACCAGCCCGCCGCACAGCACACCGAGAATGCCTTGAGTCGCGGAAATCATGGCGGGAGCAAATTCATTTCCCCGCCACGAAGGCAAGCCCCAACTTCACCGCAGCGCATTGTGCGCGTGCCAATTCCGCTCTGCGATACTCGATAACAGGAGCGGCCGGACGCACGCTGCATCCGGCCGCCACCACGTCATGCGATCACAGCGCTCAGGCGGCACCCTTCAGCTTCTTAGTGCATTCGCTGTAGTAGCCGCCGCCCTTCTGGATCCACTTCAGGCCACCATTGGCGTTGGTCGCCTTATTGGCATTGTACTGGTCGACGCAGGTATGCATGCGCGCCTCGCCGGGCTTCTCCTTCGCGTACTTCGGATCGACCGCATTCGGGAAGACGGCCGGGCCGCTCGGCTCCGCCGCCGGGGCTGCCTCCTTGGCCGCCGCCTTCGTCTCCTTCGCCGGCTTGGCCTCGGCGGCGGGTGCGGGCGCAGGGGCCGCTGGAGCGGCCGGCGCTGCAGCCGGAGCGGCCGCCGTGGCGTCGCTGCCGCACTGGGCCTTGCGGAAGTCGTTCCACTTCTGGCCGTTCAGCGTGCCGGCGTCCTTTGCCGCCTTGTATTTGGCGCTGCATTCCTGCGCGGTCAGCGCCTGCGCGGGCGCGGTGGCGAAGGCTGCGAGGCCGAGCACGGCGACGGCAGCGACTGACGAGACAACCAATGATTTTGCCTGAAAACTCATCCCAGATCTCCCTGTGGAGCATGTTGAATGGGGCGATTAGTCTAGCGAGCCGCCGGCGACCGACAAAGCAGGCGTGAGCCCGACGTCGCGAAAATATAATTTGCCTCGCATCGCAATACGGCTCATTCCATTCATACCGGGTTCAGCATCGCCGGCCATCGCGCCGTGCCTGATCAGTCGAGGATACCAGCATGAATTTCACTGCCCGCGCGGCGGCTGCAGCCACTGCAATCGCCATCCTGTTGGCCGCGGGTCCCGCCTTCTCACAACACGGACTGTCGCTGCCGTCGCGGCCCGATGCCGCCACCGACACCTACGCGACCATGGACAAGTCGACGCGCCGTGCGATCTCGATGGCCTGCTCGAAGGAAGCCGACGATCAGGGCCTTTTCCACGGCAAGGCGCGCGGCAAATTCCGCTCCGCCTGCAAGCGTGACAAGGCGGCCGCTGCGGCGGCAGCTGCGCCTGCCGACAAGCCGAAATGATCCGCATGCCGGCCGGGTTCGCGGACGCGCGCCCGGCCGGCCTTCTCCCCACCTGCATGGCCGCACCGCAGCAGGAGGGAATTGTTCCCCCGCCATGGTTTTGGCATAAGGCGCGCGTGCGCCAGATCATCTCCTCCCTCCCCTTCGAATTGCCGGACCGCGCCAAGACCCTGAGCGCGGTCGAGACGCTCGCCCTCGGCACCGCCGGCGGCCTGCTGTTCCTCGTCGCCCATCTGCCGGGCGGCCTGATCTCCGGCGCGATGATGGCGACCGCGATCGCCGCCATCGCCGGCCGTCCCCTGGCGATGCCGCCGATCCTGACCCAGACCGTGCTGCTGCTGCTCGGCATCTCGATCGGCGCGATCGTCTCGCGCGAGCTGATCACCCATGTCAGCGCCTATCCGGTGACGATCGCGCTGCTCGCGCTCGCGACCTTCTGCTCGACCTTCGGCTCCAGCCTCTATCTTCAGCGCGTCCATGGCTGGGATCGGACCTCGGCGCTGCTCGCCGGCAGCCCCGGCGCATTGTCGCAGATCACGCTGCTCGCGGTCGAGCGCGGCGCCGACCTGCCGGCGATCGCGGTCGTGCAGACCTTGCGCGTGATCATCCTGACCGCGGCGCTGCCGCTGGTGCTGGCCATCGCCGGCGTCGCGCCCGCGGCGCCGGTCTCGCTCGGCCAGAGCGTCGCCTCGCCGCTCGGCCTGCTGGCGCTGCTGGTGGCCTCGCTGGTCGCCGCCGTGCTGATGCAGCTGATCAAGTTTCCGGCAAGCTGGCTGTTTGGCGCGATGGTCGCGAGCGGCATCCTGCACGGCACCAGCCTGGTCGACGGCGGCCTGCCGGAGTGGATGCGCGGCGTGGCGCTGGTCGGCATCGGCGCGCTGATCGGCAGCCGCTTCGCGCGGATGCGGATCAAGACGCTGGTCAGCCATGTCAGGGCGGCGCTCGGCTCGTTCGCGATCGCTGTCGCGATCTCGGCGCTGTTCGTCACCGTGATCGTGCTGGTGACGCATGTGCGCTTCTCCGACACCATCGTCGCCTTCGCGCCCGGCGCGATGGACGCGATGATGGCGCTGGCGCTGACCCTGCACATCGACCCGATCTTCGTCGGCGCGCATCACCTCTCGCGCTTCGTCTTCGTCACCATCGCCACCCCCGGCATCGTCCATCTGTTCGGACGGCCGCAGGAGGATGTCGACGATTAGGCGCCGGCCGTCTTGCGCGTCAGGCCCCAGCCGGCGATGGCGGCGATCAGGAGCGAGATCAGCACGCTGTAGCCGGCCAGCGACAGGCCCAGAAAGCGGAACTGCACCTCGTCGCAGCGCACGACATGGACGCTGTCGAGCCGCTCCAGCAGGCTGCCGGCGCTGCCGAGATTGCCGATCGGCCCGGTGCATTCGGTCGGCCCCGGCCAGAAGCCCCATTCGACGCCGGAATGGTAGACGCCGAGCCCGGCATTGCCGAGCGCGGCCAGCGCGATCAGGCCGAGGCCCGCGAGCACCACGGCGCGAGGGGCGCCAACCTTCGCGGCGAGCGCGATGAGAATCCCGAGCGGGACGATCGCGTAATAGGCCCAGCGCTGCTTCAGGCACAGCTCGCAGGGCTGCAGGCCCCATGCCAGTTGCATGTACCAGGCCCCCGCCAGCGCGGCCGCCGCGAATCCGGCCGCGACCAGCGCCGCCGTCGCCGCCGGGCTCATCGCCCCGGTCGCGGGGCGCGCCATCACCGAGGTATTGCTCATCGATCCTCCAGAACGGGCCTGCATCCGGCCCATGCCGGGCCGTTCCGGCTCCTACTCCCGGCCGCGAAACCTGTCGAGATGCGCGCCCATCACGTCCGTGCGGGTTGACCCGGCCCGGCCGCCCGCTATAGTCCGCCCCGCTTCGCTGGTTCCTCTGCAGGGTCCAATGCGAATGCCCCTGTGGCGGAACTGGTAGACGCGCTCGACTCAAAATCGAGTTCCGCAAGGAGTGCTGGTTCGATTCCGGCCAGGGGCACCACGCTTCGCCCTGCGGGCTACGCGTGGCGCAGCCGGGCAGGAGCCCGCAGGGTGAAGCGTGCCCGGCGTAGTCTCTTGGTGGAGCCGGGCGTTTGAGCCCCCAAGTCTCGCTTGAGCCGTGCTCTCGCATCTCGGTCCAACACTGTCAAACAGCCACGCGCCTTCAACCGCACGGTCACTCCAGACATGCGCCCGCGATCTCGCAACTGAATGAGCCCGAGGGTTACATCCGTCGCGCGCCTCGAAACACATCAGAGGCGCAGGGAGAGCCGGACCTCGACTGAGGCCCGTGGCCCGCCTGCGGAAGAAAAATGCAGGCGGCAGGTACCACAGGTCCAGCCGGACAGACCCGGCCCTCCCTGCGCGATCGGTTTTAACGGTGTCCTTCGTGCTCTCCTTGGGGACCGGCTTTTTGCCCCCATCGCCTGCGCCTGCCGTCGAGCAACGACACGGGCTTGACCTCAGCACCGGGAGGCCGGGACCACACGACTTTTCCGTCCGCGACACGAGCGCTCGTCCGGCGCCGCATCCACGTCCATCGCAGCCCACCTCCACGTATCGTGACGACGCGTACGCCCTCTGCATCGAGGCGGGATGCAGGAGTAGAGCATGATTTTCGGAAAAACGCAAGACAATTACATTTCGTCGTTTAGTCGGCCAACAAATCAACGTGCGGAACCATTAATGGTCAAAGCTGAACAATGTGATCGGGACGAAACGGCCTATTTCCTAGACGTGTCTTCATGGCGAGCAATTTCCGCCTGCCCCTCCCCAGAAGCGGCGTCTGCAGTGTCATCTTCTTCGGGGTTAATGGCCTCATTCGCCTTGGCTTCCTCCATCCTACTCTCGGCAATCTTTGCTTCTGCTACCTTTACTTCTCCCGCTCCGCTTTCTGCTGCCTTGGCTTCTGCCGCCTTGGCTTCTGCCGCCTTGGCCTCTGCCGCCTTGGCTTCTGCCGCCTTGGCTTCTGCTGCCTTGGCTTCTGCCGCCTTGGCTTCAGTTGCCTTGGCTTCGGCTGTGCCAGCGTCGGGCCCACTCGGATTTGTCGTCCCGTCAACTGGCGGAGTCCCTCCCCCTCCACTCTTGATGTTCTCGACTGCCCGCCGCAGTTCGGCTTCTTGGCTGCGGCTTTCGACTTGCCGCTGAACGAAGGAGCCTATGAACGCGCCGAGTGTGAGCTTCGTAAAGTCGAGAAAAGCGTTGAATGTCTCGGACTTGCTATCGGTAAAGAGCACTCCGCATGAAAAGAATAGCACCAACCCGAGCGTCACCAGGGGTAAACCTGTCAGACCAATCTTCTGGAAAATACCGACGCCTCCAGTCAAGCTAACGAGACGGATATATTCTGTGACCGGGGCCGACTTCCCATCTTTGATTGCGTCCTTCACCAAATCAAAGTCTTTGGCAGGAACGACACTCGTCTGTTCGTAGAATGCGGCCCGCATCAGCGCATTTGCTCTCGCAGCAAACTTCAGACCAACCCAAATAGCCGCAACGAGTGGGAAGTAGGCCGCAAAAACTGCGACGATCAGGTTGATAATGGATACCACAACATCCGCTGGCTCTTTGGCGAACTGCGTGATTTGCGGTGGTTTAAGTCCTAAAAAGTAATTTGAGTAGACGCCTGCGGCGCTGAAGGCGGCGACGGCAATAAACAGATGAACTATAACTAATACGTACTGGCGACCAGCTTGGCCGGCTACGTCGCGGATTGAAGTGCTTTGGGAAGACGCATCGGTCATGACTGCAGCATCCTCACTGGGCAATAGGTTTTTGGCCTTACCGGACAATTGTGTGCGTCAGAATAACACCGGCAATGAACACACTCTCGCGGACCGGCAGTTCGAGCTTACGAGCTCAACTTCATAATACAACCTCTCGAGGTCTCTTGCCAAATTCACTCGCTGCCAATAGAATACTTGAATACAACACCTCTGCGAGGATTGCTGATCTTCGGATTGCGGGAGCTTGAATATGCGGCCGCGCCGCTCGATCCGGGCTTCATCGTGCAGCATGCCTATTCAACTGCGGAATATCTTCTGAAGTCGGGCAAGCGCCTCGCTGACAATGAAACCATTGGCGTCGAAGGCCAGATGAAATTCGCGATTTCGCATGCCGATGCGGGCGATTTCGTCGCCTTTCCCGTCGTCCGCCTCACTCTCAAGATCGGTGCGTGAGGAACGGGCATGGTTTACAAGTTCGATCCCGTTTACTGGAATGGCACGATCTTTCACCTCGATGAGGCTACATGGAAGATGTCCGGCGACTGGGATGAGTATCGTCCTCGGAATCTGCCCATTCCGGCATCATGTTTCCCCAAGACATTGAACTTCGACAGGGCACGCGCACCGCTGCCGGATATGTTTCACACAGCCAGAGACATCATTGTGTTCTCGGATCGGGCACGTGTTGTCATTGAGCGTTCGGCACCCGGGGAAGTCGAGTTCATTCCGGTCGCCTGTCATGCCGATCGGGCAATCGCGGCCAAGCTGAAATTGGCCAGCGCGTATTTTTTTATAAATGTTCTGGGGCGTGCCCAGCGGCTTCGATGGCGCGAAGTACCGACGGAAAAATATCCACGGCGACCCGATGGGACGGAGCTCTTTGGATTGCTTCAGGACTACAGCAGGTGGTTGCTGCGTGAGCGCGCCGCCGGAGAGCCGATGATCTGGCACGACACGCCTTGGCGGGACGGAAACAAAGAATACAGAGGCCAGAACGAAATCCTCATCGAGGATAGTCTTTGGCGAGAGCTCAATGCAGAGTTTCCCGGTCAGCTCAACGCGCTGCGAGCCGGGGAAGCTTGAAGCTGAAGGTGATGCGGGGGGCACATGGCAGACACAGAGTTCAGTCACAATATCTCGCAGCAGATCTGGGACGAATTCGGTCCGCAGCTCGAAAAGCTCGGCTTCAGCAAATCTGATTTCGGATTCGTCGACAACTACCGCATGCCGGGCACGACTTGACCTCAGCACCGGGAGGCCGGGACCACACGACTTCGCCGCCCGCAACACGAGCGCTCGTCCAGCGCCGCATCCACGTCCATCGCAGCCCACCTCCACGTATCGTGACGACACGCACGCCCTCTGCATCGAGGCGGGATGCGGAGAGTAGAACATGATTTTCGGAAAAACGAAAGACGATTACATTTCGTCGTTGAATCGGCCAACAAATCAACGTGCGGAACCATTAACAGTCAAAACTGAACGATGTGATCAGGACGAACCGGCCTATTTCCTACTAGCACGAAAGAACTGAGTTGCTGGAGTACTTATGAGGACTGTCGCTCTCTGCAGCAGGACGTCATCCGGGCAAAGTACGAACGGGAGCAACGGAATCGCAGACGCCTGCTTCGAGCGCGTCGGGAGAGCCAAAGCGGCTTGCCCGACGCCGAAGAGGATTGCCCGACTTACTTCCCCATGCTCCCCGCCTGGTTCGTGCCCGGGCCGACATTGCCCTGGCTCGACGAGGTGGAGTCGAGACCGGACTTGGTGTTGCCGCTGCCGGGCTGCATGTTGGCGCCGGTGGTTTGCGAGGAATTCGTCGACATCGACGAATGGTGCTTCTTGTGGTGCTTGGCTTCGGCCGCGAACGGCGCGGCGGCGAGGGTGGCGGTGACGAGGGCGGCCATCGCGAGCTGGGTCTTCTTCATGGATCCGATCTCCATCAGGATGTGAAACACTCACGCCCAACCCGCCGATGACATCCGCGTTCCGGATCACCGATCAAGCGTTGGTGTAGGCTTCAGACCCTGCTGATGAGGAACGAAGTCCTATCAGCAGCGACACCGCAAATGTTGCTCCGCAGCGGATCTACGCCGGGGCTTGCGCCGGCGCCATCGCGGACTGGGCTTTCGGGAACGGCCGGAAGGTCATCATCATCAGGACCGCGCCGAGGCCCATGATCCATGAGCCGACATACAGCCACGTGTAGCTGGCGAAGCTGTCGTAGATCAGGCCGCCGGCCAGCGGGCCTGTCGCCATCCCCAGGCTGCCGGCCATGGCAGTGCCGCCGATCACCGTGCCCATGATGCCTTGCGGAAAGTTGTCGCGCGCGATGGACGCGTAGAGCGGCATGGTGCCGGCATAGAGGAAGCCGAACGTCGCGGCGACGGCGTAGAACGCGGCGAGGTCGCGCACGGCCACATAAGCGAGCGCGCCGAAGGCTTGCGCGAGGAGGCCGAGCACGAGCACGCGCTTGGCGCCGAAGCGGTCGCCGAGCAGGCCGAAGGCGATGCGGCCGCCGAGGCCGGCGAGGCCCTCGACGCTGTAGATCGTCACCGCTGCCATCAGCGGGATGCCGCAGGTGACGGCGTAGCTGACGGTGTGGATGATCGGGCCGGAATGGGTGGCGCAGCAGAAGAAATTGGTGGCGAGCAGGATCAGGAACTGCGGCGAGCGCAGCGCCGCCGAGCGCGTCATCTCAGCCGGCCCGGCGTCGGCGCCCGACGCGACGACGTCGCCGGGCGCCGACAGTGGCGGGCGGCCGACGAGCAGCGAGGTGGGGATCATGATGGCAGCGACAACGGCGGCGATGCACTGCATCGCGGTGCGCCAGTCATAGCTCGAGACGAGCCAGGCCGCGAGCGGCGACATCGTCATCGGCGCGACACCCATGCCGGCCGACACCAGCGAGACCGCGAGGCTGCGATGGGTGTCGAACCAGCCGGTGACGGTCGCCATGACCGGCGGGAAGATCGCCGCCGTCGCGACGCCCGCGATCAGGCCGAACAGCAGCTGGAACATGAGCAACGACGATGTCAGGCTTGCCAACAGAAGACTCAACGCGAGCAGGGTCGAGCCGATCAGCAGCACGGGGCGCGGGCCGATGCGATCGGACAGCGTGCCCCAGGCCATGCTGGTGCAGGCCATCGCGAGGAAGCCGATCGTCAGCGCGCTGGAGATGCCTGCGACCGACCAGCCGGTCGCGGCGGCCATCGGCTTGAGGAACACCGGCAGCGAGAACAGCCCGCCGACGGCGACGCAGCCGAGCACGCCCCCGGCGCCCACGATCACCCAGCGATACAACGATGTGCTCATGTCCAGCATCTCCTGCAGATGACATCTGGAAGACGAGCGAGCGATCACCGGGACGACAGGCGCCAGAGGGTTTTTCGCGAAGCACGAGCGGAACCCGCTCTCCTGCGCCGGCTCACACCGGCGTCATGCCGTGCTGGCGCTTGGTTTCGGCGGTCTCGTCGGAGACGAGATATTCGATGAAGGCGCGGGCGGCGTCGGCGTGCGCGCCCGCCTTGCACAGCGCGGCGGCGAACACCGTGCCCGGCTGTAGCGCCTCGGGCAGCAGGCCGACGATGTCGATGCCCGGGGCGCCGAGCATCTCGCTGAGCTGCTGGAAGCCGACATCCACCTCGCCGTCGGCGAGCAGCTTCGCGACCGGGATGCCGGGCTTGGCCTGAACTAGGCGCGAGCCCTCGCTCTCCAGCCCCCAATCGCGGGCGAGCTTCTGCACATGGGTGCCGCTCGGGCCGGTGGAGATGCCGATCGCCTTGGCGCTCTCCATCGCCTTGCGCACGGCGGCCTCGTCGAGCGGATCGGGTTTGGGTCGGCCGGCGCGCACCGCCATCGCCATCGGCGATTCCGCGATCTCGATGATGCTGCCGGGAACGAGATGGCCGTCGGCCTCGAGCTTCTGCAGCGCATCGGAGGCGAGCACCGCGAAGTCGAACGCCTCGCCGGCGCGGATGCGCTTGGCGGCATCGACGCCGCCGACGGATTCGATCGTGATCACCTCCCCGGTCGCCTCCTCATAGGCGGCCGCGAGCTCGGCCAGGATCTGCCGGGTCGCCATCGAGGAAATGCCGGCGACGTTGATGCTCATGGGGGCTCCGTTTCGATGTCGTTTCGCACGCAGGCTTTGTGCGGGATGATGATCGGATATGGCATGCCGGACGGCGGAGCAAGATGGGGGATGCGATCGCCGGGCGGCGAGCACCGCTGCGCTCCCTCTCCCCCTGCTTACGGGGAGAGGGAGCGCACTGCCCGTGCTGAGACATCGCGCCTCGATGACGAAGACGTGGTCCCACTGCAGCCCCTACTTCGGCACGCTCTCCAGATCCTCCAGCCACGCCGCGGCGTTACCATCCGACGGCGCGCGCCAGTCGCCGCGGGGGGACAGCGCGCCGCCGGCGACGACTTTGGGGCCGTTGG
Source organism: Bradyrhizobium sp. ORS 278 (assembly GCF_000026145.1). NCBI lineage: Bacteria > Pseudomonadati > Pseudomonadota > Alphaproteobacteria > Hyphomicrobiales > Nitrobacteraceae > Bradyrhizobium > Bradyrhizobium sp. ORS 278. The sequence goes on from NC_009445.1 coordinate 6,803,962, forward strand.
GCATTGCCGACCGCTTGAACTGGCTGAAGGCGAAGAAGCGCTTGAGGAAGACCTCCAGCCACTTCCGGATCTCGCCGAGCGCATAGGCGTTGCGCTTGTCATCGGGGAAATGCGGCGGCCAGGCGCCCTCGCGCGCGTCCTTCCAGGCGTGGTGCGCCATGAAGGCGATCTTCGATGGGCGTAGGCCGTAGCGCAGCGTGTAGAACAGATTGAAGTCCTGCAGCTCATAGGGACCGATCGCGGCCTGCGTGCTCTGCGGCGTCTCGCCCTCCTTCACCGGCACGAGCTCCGGCGAGATTTCGGCCGACAGCACGGCTTCGAGGGTGCGGTCGACCTCGGCCGAGAACTGACGCGAGGCGATTACCCAGCGGATGAGATGCTGGATCAGGGTCTTCGGCACGCCGGCATTGACGTTGTAGTGCGACATCTGATCGCCGACGCCATAGGTGCACCATCCGAGCGCCAGCTCGGAGAGGTCGCCGGTGCCGAGCACGAGGCCGCCGCGGTCATTCGCGAGGCGGAACAGATAGTCGGTGCGGAGGCCCGCCTGCACGTTCTCGAAGGTGACGTCGTAGACCTCCTCGCCGCGGCCGAACGGATGGCCGATGTCCTTGAGCATCTGCGTGGCGGCGGGGCGGATGTCGAGCTCGGCGGCGCTGACCTCGAGGGACTTCATCAAGGCGTGCGCGTAAGACTTGCTCTGCGCGCCCGTGCCGAAGCCCGGCATCGTGTAGGCGAGGATGTTGGTGCGGGGCAGGCCGAGCAGGTCCATCGCCTTGGCGGCGACGATCAGCGCATGCGTGGAATCGAGGCCACCGGAGACGCCGATCACGATGCGCTTGGTTCCGGTAGCGCGCAGCCGCTGTGTCAGCCCGGCGACCTGGATGTTGTAGGCCTCGTAGCAGTCCTGATCGAGCCGCGCGGCATCGCTCGGCACGAAAGGGAAGCGCTCGATCGCCCGCCTGAAGCCGATGTCACTCTCGGCCGGCTGCAGCTCGAAGCCGATGCGGCGCCAATGCACGCTCTGATCCTGCGCGCGCGCGTTGTCGTCGAACGTGCCCATCAGCGCCCGCTCCTGGCGCAGCAGATCGAGATCGACATCGGCGAAGATGGTCTGGCCGGTCTGGCGGAAGCGCTCGCTCTCGGCCAGCAGCACGCCGTTCTCGAAGATCGAGGTCTGGCCGTCCCAGGCGAGATCGGTGGTGGATTCACCCACGCCGGCGGCGGCGTAGATGTAGGCGGCAAGGCAGCGCGCCGAGGTCGAGCGGCACAGCAGCGAGCGGGATTCGGCGCGGCCCACGGTGATCGGGCTGCCGGAGAGATTGACGAGCACGGTGGCGCCGGCGAGCGCGAGCTCGGAGGCCGGCGTCACCGGCACCCACATGTCCTCGCAGACCTCGACGCCGATGACGAGGCCGGCGACGTCAGCGGCGGCGAACAAGAGGTCGGTGCCGAACGGCGCCATCGTTTCGGCGACCTCGATCATCTCGCCGCGGATGCCGGCGCCGGAGGCGAAGTGACGGCCTTCATAGAACTCGCGATACGTCGGCAGATAGCTTTTCGGAATGACGCCGAGCACCTCGCCGCGATGGATCACCACGGCGCAATTGTAGACGCGATGCGAAAAGCGCAGCGGTGCGCCGACGATCAGCACCGGCATCAGGTCGTGCGAGGCTTCGACCAGCGTGAGCAGCCCGCGCTGCACGGCGTCGAGCAGCGGATCCTGCTTGACGAGGTCGTCGATGGCGTAGCCGGACAGGCACAGCTCGGGAAACACCGCGACCGCCGCGCCCTGCTCATGGCAGGCGCGCGCGGCCGCCAGGATCGCCGCCGCGTTGGCGGTGGGATTGGCGACGCTGGAGGCGGTGACGCAGGCGGCGACGCGGGCGAAGCCATGACGGTAGATCGAATGGAAATTCATCGGGGCAGTCCATCTCCTGTCGCCGGAGCATACGACATGTTCCATGACGGGAGCCATGACAAGAGCGTCAGGTCAGCACCGCCGCGCCCGCAGGCGGCGCCACCTTGCGGACATCCGTCATTTGATTTGCGCCGGCCGGCCGAGGCCGGATAGATCGAGGCTCCGCCATTCGAGCCACATCATGAACCTGTTCGTCATCGGCTTCGGCTATTCCGCCCAGCGCTTCGTCGATCTCCACGGCAGCGGCTTCGCTGCCATCGGCGGCACGGTGCGCGGCGCCGAGAAGCGCGCGCAGTTCGCGCGCTACGCGCTCGATCTGTTCGACGGCACGATGCCGGCCGCGGCGACGCTGGCGAAGGCCGCAAAGGCGGATGTCGTGCTGATCTCGGCGCCGCCCGGCGCCGGCGAGGATCCTGCCCTGACCCATTTCGGCGATGCGATCACATCGGGCCGCGCGCGCGTGGTCTATCTCTCCACGGTCGGCGTCTATGGCGACCACCAGGGTGCCTGGATCGACGAGGACACGCCGCTGGCGCCGGAGCACGGCCGGGTGCAGGCGCGCGTGCGCGTCGAGGAAGACTGGCGCGCCCGGATCGGTGACCGGCTGGCGGTGCTCCGGCTCGGCGGCATCTATGGCCCCGGCCGCAACGCGCTGGTCGAGCTGCGTGCGGGGCGCGCGCGCCGCATCGTCAAGCCGGGCCAGGTGTTCAACCGCATCCATGTCGACGACATCGCCGCCGCGATTCAGGGCGCGATCCGACGTGAGAGGGGCGGCGCCTGGAACATCGTCGACGACGAGCCGGCGCCGCCGCAGGACGTCATCGCCTACGCGGCCCGGCTGATGGGCATCGCGCCGCCGCCGGAGCTGCCGTTCGACAGCGCCGATCTGTCGCCGATGGCGCGGAGCTTCTACGCCAGCAACCGGCGCATCCGGAATACCAGGGCCAAGCAGGATCTCGGCCTGGTCTTCGCCTATCCGACCTACCGCGAAGGGCTCGACGCGCTGTGGGCGGCGGGCGAAGGGCGCTGACGCCTACCCGCGTTGGGGTTCAGGACATCGCGCAGGCCGCGCGCAAGCCGCGCCCGAACAGACGCAGTGCGCCCTCCTCCGGCGGCGGGCCGCCCGGTTCGTCCCGGCGTCCGAGCGAGCCGTCGATCCGCAGCATCGCCAGCCCATGCGCGAGCCCCCACGCGGCGACGGCGGCTTGCTCGAGGGTCGCGGCGGGCGTCGCAGCGGGCAGGAAGCTCGTGAGCGCCTGGCGCAGCGGTCCGAAGGTCGCGCGCTTTGCCGAGGCCACCTCCGGATAGGCGTGCCAGTCGGGCAGGCCGACCCCGAACATCAGCCGGTAGAGCTGCGGCCGCGCGGCGGCGAAGCCGATATAGTCGAGACCGAGGCCGGTCAGCTGGTCCTCCCCAGCCGGCCAGCGCGCCTGCGCAGCTTCCTGCGACGTGGTGAGGGCGAGGAAGCCGGCTTCGGCGACGGTGGCCAGCAGGTCTTCCTTGCCGGCGAAATGATTGTAGGGCGCCGACTGCGACACGCCGGCGGCTCGCGCAGTCGCGCGGAACGACAGCGCCTCGGCGCCATCCCGCTCGAGCAGCTCGGTCGCGGCGGCGATCAGCGCCTGCTTCAGATTGCCGTGATGATAGGGCCGCGGCTCGGTCGACGTCGGGTCTGCGGGCATTTTCGTCATTTCAATCGATGTTGACACTGATCATATTTAGCCTAGGATGATGTTATCATCGTTCACATCGGATCTGAACCGGAGATGATGCCATGACCGACGCACCCTCAACCCCCGTGCGGTCTCGACGCTATGCGCTGGCGGGATTCGCCGGCGGCCTCGCCGCGGGCGCGCTCGGCGGCGCCGCATTCGCCCAGACGGCGCACCGGCCGGCGCCCACCATCATTGCGGCCCCGAAACGGTTCGGCGGCAAGACCGTGCTCGTCACCGGGGCCACCTCGGGAATCGGACGCGCCGCCGCGATCGCCTTTGCCCGCCAGGGCGCGGCAGTCGTGTTCTGCGGCCGGCGCGAGGCGCTGGGCCGCGAGGTCGAGGCCGAGATCAAGGCGGAGGGTGGCCGCGCCCGCTTCATCCGCGCCGATGTCCGCGTCGAGGCCGAGATGCGGGATCTCGTGGTACAGGCGATTGCAACGTTCGGCGGTCTCGACATCGCGTTGAACAATGCCGGCATCACGATCGAAAAGCCGCTGCACGAGCTCGATGCTGCCGACTGGGCCGATGTCGTCGACACCAACCTGCGCGGCGTGTTCTTCGCCATGAAGTATGAAATCGCCGAGATGCTGCCGCGCGGCGGCGGGACCATTCTCGTGACCTCGTCCTCCGTCGTCCATCGCACCGGGCCGCGCCGCAGCGCCTACACCGCGACCAAGGCCGGCTTGGTCGGCATGGTGCGGTCGGCGGCGCTCGACTATGCCGACAACAACATCCGCATCAACGCGATCCTGCCGGGCACGACCGACACCGCGCTGGTCCGCCGCGTCGCCGGCACCGAGGGCATGCCGGACGCCGTGTGGCAGATCGCCGCCACGCAATGGGCGCGGAGCAAGATGCCGGGCTTCAAGCGCATGGCGTCGCCCGAAGAGATCGCCGAGTTCGCTGTCGCCATGGCCTCGCCGGAGCTGACCTACATGACCGGCTCTGCGCTCGCGTCGGATGGCGGGACCGGCTGAGATTTTATCGGGCCCAGGAAACCTTCCGTCGCGCTGGCGATTGCCGAACAGAGATTGTCATGCGGGACTGACGCGACTGCACGTCGTGCGGCCCTCACGCGAAGGATGTTCGACATGCAAGCCGACCACCCCATTACCTGGCTGACCTTCTTCACGCTCGCCGCCGGCATCATCATCGCCGCCGGCGCCTTCCTGTCGTTCCTGCGCTCGCGGCACAACCGCGAGATCGCCGCTGTCGCGCTCGAGGGCGATGGCCGCGGCCGCGGCATGGCGCCGTCGGGCGCGCTGCCGGAACTCGGCGGTCTGTTCGTGCTCGGCCTGATCGTCGCCGGCCTCCTGGTCGCCGGCTATCAGAGCGGCGGGTCGACCCGCTTCGCTGGCGGCGACAAGCCGACGCCGGTCCCGTCAGCGCCGACCAACACCGACCGCGGCACCACCGTGGGCGCCGGCGCGGCGATCACCCCGCCGGAGTCGCCGACGATGACGCAGCCGGCCCGCCCCGGCCCCGATCTGCGCACCGCCCCCGCCTCGTCACCGACGGGCGCCGGACCGGAGAGCGGCGGTCATCCGGAGGCGAGCCCGCCGGCGCGGTAGCATTCGCTTGCTCCAGAAAAACGAAGGCCGTGCAATGCGCGGCCTTTTCCCATTCAGCTTTCCTGAACCAATAATGACGCGCCAGCGCGGCCCGTCAGATCGCGGCCGCCACCTTGTCGAGGCCGATCGTGCGCGCGAGCCGCCGCACCTCGTCCTTCTGGTCGTCGCGCAGCTGCCAGAGCAGCGGCATCGCCGCCGATTTCAGCTGCTGCACCTCGTCGGAATCCGGGTCGATCGCGACGGCGCCCGGCTTCGCGGCGGTCTGGCGGCCGGTGTGGATCTTGCGGGCGACGGCGCGCAGCGCGGTTTCCACCGCCGGCCAATAATATTCCTGGCTGGCCGACAGCCGCAGCCGCTCCTTGATTCCCGCGATCTGGGTATCCGACAGCAGCGAATAGGCCTTCTGGACCTCGGGCTTGAGCGGCGCGGCTGGCGCGTCGGTCCGGGCCATGATCTTGGACTTCGGCAGGATCGGCTCCGCCGCCACGACGGGCGCCTTTGCCGGCTCCTTGGCAACCTCCGGCTCGGACGGCGCGTAGGCATAGGCTTGGCGCAGCGTGCTCCGGGTCACCGGCGCGCTCTGCGGCTCGACGTCGGCGGCCGCAACTGTGACCATGGCGAGGCGGTCGCCCTTAGCTTCGCGGTTGGAGATCGGGCTTTTCGCAACCACGGCCGGCATCATCGCACCAGCCGAGGGAACGCTGTCCCGCATCAGGATACTGGTCACGGCAGCGCCGGCGATCAGAACCCCAAGCAAAGCGGCAATAGCGATCGACTTCGTCACGCAAATCTCCGTATCCCGGCGGAAACGCCGCACTTTGCCGAAAACTGGGAGCAAATTAAGGCTTTACGATGCCACAGAAACAGGTGAGCCACCATTCCGCCCTGCGCAGATGACGGATATTTTTTTATGCCGCGGAAGACAGCTCGGCCGGCGTCAGCAGATCGTAGGCGGCCTGGATGTCGGCAACGATATCGGAGGCCTCCCACAACGCCGCCGGTTCCACCGAATGCAGGCTGATGGTCCAGTTTCCGCCGCGCGCAGTTCGCGGCACGCTCATGATGTCGAACTGAACGCTGCGGCACAGGGGATGGCGCTGCAGGGCATGTCCAACGCGAATCCGAATCTCCTCGAGCGTCGCCCGCTCCTTGGTCAGCCCCAACTCGATGCCCATTGCGCAATTCCGCCAAATCGAAACTCGGCGGATTGTGCGGCGGGATGGTTAATGGTGCCTTAAGGACACAGTGGGACCGCAGCATCGTCAGCCGGCGCGTCGCGAGCCCGCGTGCTCATACTCCTCAGCCGTGCGCGCAACCAGCGTGGCGACGTCGGTGATGTCCGTGACCCCAGAGACGGAATGCCCCGCGCTCCAGATGTCACGCCACCGCGTCGGCCTGCTTTCGCGCGCGCCGACATCGATGTCCTTGCCGATCTCGATCGCGCCGCGCGCCGGCAGGGCGTCCGGATCGAGTCCCGCCGCAAAGATCGAGGGCCGGAGCATGCTGGTCGGCAGGCCGGTGACGGCCGAGGTCAGCAGCACATCGTCCGCCGAGCTGTCGACCAGCATGGTCTTGTAGCGGGCATCCGCCACGCTCTCGCGTGTCGCGATGAACTTGGTGCCCATGTAGGCGAGATCGCAGCCGAGCATCTCGGCCGCGCGCAACGCCACGCCATCACTGATGCCGCCGGCGAGCACGATCGGGCCGGCGAAGAGGCTGCGCACCGCCCGCACGAAGGCAAACGGATTGAGCCAGCCGGTCTGACCGCCCGCGCCTGCCGTCAGCAGCACCAGACCATCGGCGCCAGCCTCGATCGCGCGCTCGGCGTGGCGGAGCGAGGCGACGTCGGCGAACACAAGCGCGCCGGCCTCATGCAGCGGCGCGATCACCGGCGCCGGCGAGCCGACCGAGGTGATGACGAGCTCCGGCCGGTGGCGCAGCAGCACCGCGAGATCATCCGCAAGCCGCGCGTTGGAACGGTGTACGATCAGGTTCGGACAGACCGGTGCCGCCGCCACGCCGCTGGCATCGCTGGCGCGCGCGAGCCGGCCGGCGATGTCGCGCAGCCAGCCGTCGAGTTCGTCGGGCGTGCGGCAGTTCACCGTCGGGAACGCGCCGATGACGCCGTTGGCGCAGGCCGCGCTGACAAGCTCGACGCCCGACACCAGGAACATCGGCGCCGCGATCAGCGGCAGCCGCAGCCGCTTGCGTATTTCAGGCAGAGGAAGTGTCTGCACCGCGTGTCCTCCCTGAGGCTCGTTGCACCCAGGGATAGCTACGCCGGCGCGCGCGATCAATCGTCGCCGAACAGGCTGAAGCGCGGGCCCGGCATGTCCGCGGGCTGAGCGGCATAGGCCCGCGGCGTCGAATCCTCGCGCACCGCCTGCTCGACGGCGCGCAGATCCTGCTCGCGGCGCTGCCGGCGGCGTTCGACATACTGCCGGTGCCGTTCGGCACGGCGCTGCTCGGCGACGCGCCTGCGCTCGGCCGCGCGTGACGTCTGCTCCGGATCCGGCGCCTTGTCTGCAACCTTGTCCTGGCTCTTGTCTTGTGTCGTGTCTTGCGCGGCGTCCTGCACCTTGGCCTGTGCATCGCCGGGCTGGGGCATGATGGATGTCGGTGAAGCGGCTGCGGTGGTCGTCATTGCTGCCGGAGCCTGCGAAGCACTCGCCGAAGCCGGGCTCGCCGTGGCCGCGCTGGCCGCCGCGGGTGCCACCTTGACCGGGACCGTCGCGGCCGCCTGCGTTGCCGCAAGATAGGACGTCACAGTCGGAGACGGCGACGGCGCATCCGGCACCGAACGTTCGAGCCTGGCGGCTTCCGTCGCCGGCGATTTCGGATTCATCCCCTGGGCAATCATGAGCCCGCCGCCGAGGCCGGCCGCAACGGCAACCGCGACTGTTCCGGCCCCCGCAAAGAAAGCTGTCGACGTGCGCATGGCCTTGCTCCCTGATTGTTCGGCCGGGCAACGCCGCGCGCGCGGCGATGTTCCGAGCCAAGCCGCGACGCGACTTGAGCGCGAAGGCCATTCTGTTAGCCTGCGTATCAAGCTCCGCGACGCAACAACCAGCGGGGCACTTCGGGAGGACATCCGCATGAACCGTGAACTCCACGCGTTCCCCGTCGTCTGCGAGCAGACGTTGCTTACGTTGTCGCGCCATCCGCAGCGCACCGCTTTCAGCTGGCCGGGAGGATCGCTGTCCTATCAGGGCGCGATCGACTTGATCGGCCGCATGCAGGGCGTGTTCATGCGGCTCGGCCTGCCGCCTGGAACACGCGTCGCGTTCCTCACCGCGAATCGCGCCGATGCGTGGTGCGCCGGCATGGCGGCGCAGCTGTCGCGGCTCGCCATCACCTGGCTGCATCCGCTGGGCTCGCTGGAGGACCAGCTGTTCCAGCTGTCGGATTCCGAGTCGCAGGTGCTGGTGATCGATGCCGCCGCGTTCCGCGACCGCGGCGGTGAACTCGCCGCGCGCGCCGACGGTCTGCGCCATGTGTTCACGCTCGGGCCCGCCGGGTACGGCGCCGATCTGCTCGCCGCCATCGCGCAATCCGGCCACGCCACCGCGCGCAATTTCGCGAGACCCGACGACCTCGCCACGCTCAACTACACCGGCGGCACCACGGGCAAGTCGAAGGGCGCGCTGCGCCATCACCGGGAATATGGCGGCTTCGCCACGGCGATCCTCGCCGATTTCGAGATTCCGGACCGCGCCCGATATCTCACGGTGGCGCCGATCAGCCACGTCGCCGGCACCAAGGTGCTGCCGACCCTGATGCGCGGCGGCACCGTGCACATGCTCAAAGGGTTTGATCCCGAGGCCGTGCTGGACACCATCGCCCGCGAGCGCATCAACTTCACTCTGTTCGTACCGACCATGATCTACGTGCTGCTCGATCATCCCGCGCTCGCCAGGACCGATCTCTCCTCGCTGGAGCTCGTGCTCTACGGCGCGTCCGCGATGTCGCCGACACGGCTGGTCGAAGGCATCGAGCGTATCGGCCCGGTGTTCTCGCAGCTCTACGGCCAGACCGAATGCTATCCGGTGTCGGTGCTGCGCAAGGCCGATCATGATCCGAAGCAGCCGGAGCTGTTTCTGTCGTGCGGCTTCCCGATCGCGGCTTGCGAGGTCAAGATCCTCGACGACGATGATCAGGAGGCGCCGCAGGGCGAGGCTGGCGAGATCTGCGTGCGCGCGCCGCATGTGATGGCGGAATACTGGAAACGGCCCGACATCACGGCGGAGACCCTGAAGAACGGCTGGCTGCGCACCGGCGACATCGCGCGCCGCGACGAGCGCGGCTACCTGTACATCCTCGATCGCAAGAAGGACATGATCGTCTCCGGCGGCTTCAACATCTTTCCGCGCGAGATCGAGGACGTGCTGACGCAGCACGCCGATGTCGCGATGTGCGCCGTGGTCGGCGTGCCCGACGACAAATGGGGCGAGGCCGTCACCGCGATCGTAGTGCCGCGCGCGGGCGCGCAGCCCAACGCGACCGAGCTGATCGAGCTGGTCAAGGCGCGCAAGGGCTCGGCGCACGCGCCGAAGCGCGTCGAGTTCGTCAAGGAGCTGCCGGTGACCGGCGTCGGCAAGATTGACAAGAAGGTGCTGCGCGCGAAGTACTGGGAGGGACGCGGCCGGATGGTGGGATAGCGCCACCACGGGGCTTCGGTCTTCTGCGTCATTGCGTCCCTCACCACCGTCGTCCCGGACAAGCTGCGACGCGCGCCGGCGCGGCGCCGATCCGGGTTCCAGACGCCGTGCCGGGCATGAGGCGCGAAAACGCCAATCGCCAGCGCGCCTCGCACGACGTCCTGTGGGTATGGGTCCCGGCGTTCGCCGGGACGAGGATGATGTTTGCTATTCAGGCACATCAATGCCGCGAGAACAGGTCGCGCAGCTTGCAGAGCGAAGTAGTGACGTCGAAGCGCTGCGCGGGCAGCGGCTCGCCGGCAATGAGCCGCGCGAGCGCGGTCTCGGCATCGCTCTCGCCGGTCAGCAGCACGTCGGCGCCGCGCGCCTTCATGTGGCGGATGAAGCCGTCGCCGGCGCTGCCGGCCAGCACGATGTCGATGCCATCGAGCGGATGCGGACAGTCGTCCTTGAAGTGATGCAGCACCTGGTCCTTCGCGAGTTCGACGCGATCCGGCGCAGGCAGACGCGCGCTCGCAGCATGATTGGTGAGATCATAGAGCAGCCAGCAGCGCGCCTGTCCCGCGTGACTGCTGATAGTGCTCCAGTCCCTGGTCGGAACAGCGATCCTCATCTCGGGCCCCGGCTCGGTCGCGAACATCGGCACACAAACTACACGGCCGTCGCCGCGGATCGCTGATCCAGCGCAAATCCGGCCGTAGTTCTACGGCCAGCTTACTCTGCTCAAGTTTAGAGCAAAATTTATCTCTCGCGCGCCTAACTATCCGCACGTTTTTACCGTGACGCCTCAACGATGAGCGGCCGGTGCATATATTTGCAGCAACGAGCCTCTGCTCCGGCCGGCCGCACCCCCGACGATCCCCGCACGATTGATATCTGGAGTCCAAAATGCCGTCGTTTTGCAACCTCTCGATTCGCAATAAGGTGTTGTTTGCCTTCGGCATCGTGCTGATGACGGCCATGGGGCTTGGCGGCTTCTCGATCGACCGGCTAGGGACCGTGAATGGCTCGGCCGCCGAGGTCCGCGACAATTGGCTGCCGGCGACAGGATGGCTCGGCACGATCTCGAAGTCCGTGGAGCAGTATCGCGCACGTCAAGGCCAGTTCCTGTTGGCGACCACGGCCGAAGCCAAGAACGAGCAGGAGCGGCAGATCAGCGAGAGCCTGGAGCTCTTCAACAAGACCTGGGCTCTCTACGAGCCCACGGTGACGACAGCCGAAGAGAGGGCGCTGGTGGCGGCGTTCAAGAGGCCCTGGACTGCATATCTCGAGGAAAGCAAGCCGCTGCTCGAGCTGTCGCGCAAGAACCAGACCGAGGCGGCCACCGCGTTGTTCATGGGCAGGCTGCGTGAAGATTTTGTCCAGGCGCGCAAGGCGCTCGAGCAGGACCTCGCCTGGAACGTCGAGCAGGGCAAGAAGGAGGCCGACAAGGGCGCCGCCGTCTATCAGTCCTCGCTGTCATGGATCTTCGCCACGATCGCGCTCGCTGCCCTGCTCTGCACCGCGATGGGCTATCTCATTGTCTCGGGCGTCGCGCGACCGATCACCGCGATGACCGAGGCGATGCGCAGGCTCGCCGGCGGCGACATGACCGCCGCGATCCCCGGCACCGAGCGCAAGGACGAGATCGGCAAGATGGCCGGTGCCGTGCAAGTGTTCAAGGACAACGCCATCGAGACCGAGCGGCTCCGCGCGGAGCAGGCCGAGGCCGAGAAGCTCGCCGCCGAGCGGCGCAAGCGCGACATGCACGCGCTTGCCAACAGCTTCGAGGGCGCGGTCGGTGAGATCATCAACACCGTGTCATCGGCCTCGACCGAGCTCGAAGCCTCCGCGTCGACGCTCACCTCGACCGCCGAGCGCACGCAGCAGCGCACCACCGCCGTCGCCGCGGCCTCGGAGCAGGCCACCGCGAACGTGCAGTCGGTGGCGTCGGCGACGGAGGAGCTCAGCTCGTCCGTCACCGAGATCAGCCGGCAGGTGCAGGACTCCGCACGGATCGCCAACGAGGCGGTCGACCAGGCGCGCAGAACCAACGATCGTGTCAGCGAGCTGTCGAAAGCAGCGGCGCGGATCGGCGACGTCGTCGAGCTGATCAACACCATCGCCGGACAGACCAACCTGCTGGCGCTGAACGCCACCATCGAGGCGGCGCGTGCGGGCGAGGCCGGGCGCGGCTTCGCCGTGGTCGCCACCGAGGTCAAGGCGCTGGCCGAGCAGACCGCGAAGGCGACCGGCGAAATCGGCCAGCAGATCTCCGGCATCCAGGCTGCCACCCAGGACTCGGTCGGCGCCATCAGGGAGATCAGCGGCACGATCGAGAAGCTCGCAGAGATTTCGTCGACCATCGCCGCGGCAGTCGAGGAACAGGGCGCCGCGACCCAGGAGATCTCGCGCAACATCCAGCAGGCCGCGCAGGGCACGCACGAAGTGTCGTCGAACATCACTGACGTGCAGCACGGCGCCGCCGAGACCGGCTCGGCGTCCTCGCAGGTGCTGTCGGCCGCGCAGACGCTGTCGCAGGACAGCAACAGGCTGAAGCTGGAGGTCGGGCGCTTCCTGAGCACGGTGCGGGCGGCGTAAGGGCGCTAGCTTTGTGAGTTGCTTACCCCGCTCTCAACCCAACGACGGTGAACTCCCCTCCCCCTTGCGGGGAGGGGAGCGCACCGTCACGGCCTCACCGCTTCTCGATCACCAGGCTCTGCACCACGCGGCCGAAATAACCCTTCGCATCGCCGAGCCGCGCCATTGCGAGTCCGGCGCCATCGGGGCCGATCCAGCTTTCGGCGTCGAGCAAAATCCAGTCGCCGACCGGCTCGCGGGCCATGTTGACGGTGAGGTCGGCGTTGAGGAACGTGTAGCTGTGGAAGTCGAGCGCGGCCGACGTTCCGTTGCAGAAATCGCTGGCCACCACCGCGCGCATCGCCTGTGACACCGCGTGGCCCTCGACCAGCGGCCAGTCGACGCGATACCAGATCGCGCCGGGGCCGCGGACGCCGAAGCGGCCGCGGGCGGCGCGCAAGGTCATGCCGCGGACGAAGGGGCTGGTGGAGAAATCGGCCGGCTCGGGCTGCGCCTGATCCGGGCCGGCGAGATCGACCGGCAGTTCGTGGACATCGTCCGGCAGCGGCACCGCGTCCTGCCTGATCTTCAACACGGTCGCGGTGACGACGACGGTGTTGCCGGCGCGCAGGCGCACCGCGCAGAGCTGGATCTTGCGGCCCTCGCGCAGCACCTCCGTCTCGACGTCGAGCTGGGCGAGCGGCACCGGGCGCATCAGGTCGATGGTGACGCGGGCGATGCGCATCGGCGACTTCGTCGGGATGCGCTCGGCCGCCCACACCGCGAGCGCCGAGGGCGCCGAGCCGTGCTGCATGGTCGGATCCCAGGGACCGGCGGCATCGGGACTGACGGCGACCTGACTGTCCGTGACGCGAAAGATCGGCCGCATCAGCGCACGCTGTCCCACGTTTCAGCCCGCGCTGGCGAAGGCGCGATCGGCGCCGTTGGGCAGTTCGATGTCGACCTCGAGCGTCGAGACATGCTTTCCCCGGTCCATGCGGACGATGACCTTGTCCGGATCGAGTAGCACATGGCGCGAAACCACGGCGAGGATTTCCTCGCGCAGCTGCATCAGCAGATCGGGCTGGCCGCGCAGGCTGCGCTCATGCGCGAGCAGGATCTGCAGCCGCTCGCGCGCCACCGGCGCCGAGGCTGCGCGTCCCGTAAACAGTCGCAATACGCTCATGCAGCCCTCCGTCCGAGCAGCAGGTTCATCAGGCCCTTGCGCTCGCTCGGGATCTGCATCTCGACCTCCTCACCGAGCAGGCGGCGCATCGCGTCGTGATAGGCGCGCGCCGGCGCGCTCGCCGGGCTGTTCAGCGTGACCGGGCAGCCAACATTGGAGGCGCGCAGCACGTCCTGGCTCTCCGGCACGATGCCGAGCAGCGGCGTCGCCAGGATCTCCAGCACGTCGTCGATCGACAGCATCTCGCCGCGCGCGGCGCGGCCGGCATCGTAGCGGGTGATGAGGATGTGCTTGCCGACGCGTTCGCCGTTCTCGGCGCGCACCGTCTTGGAATCGAGCATGCCGATGATGCGGTCGGAATCGCGCACCGACGAGACCTCGGGATTGGTGACGATGACCGCCTCGTCGGCATAGCGCATCGCGAGCATGGCACCGCGCTCGATGCCGGCCGGGCTGTCGCAGATCACCCAGTCGAAGGTCTTGCGCAGTTCGGCGATAACGCGGCCGACGCCGTCCTCGGTGAGCGCGTCCTTGTCCTTGGTCTGCGAGGCCGGCAGCAGCCACAGATTCTCCAGCCGCTTGTCGCGGATCAGCGCCTGCGGCAGCTTGGCGACGCCGTGCACGACGTTGATGAGATCGAACACGACGCGGCGCTCCGCGCCCATGACGAGATCGAGGTTGCGCAGGCCGACGTCGAAATCGACGACCACGACCTTCTCGCCGGCCTGCGCCAGCGCCGCGCCCATCGCCGCCGTCGTGGTGGTCTTTCCGACGCCACCCTTGCCCGACGTCACAACAAGAACCTTAGCCATTTTGCGAATCCTCCTGCTACTCAGCTCAAAGCTACGATCTTCATGGAATGACCTTCGAGCCGCGCCTGCGCGGCCTTGCCACGCAGCCCGGCGTCGATCTGCTCGGCGGTCTGGTAGTAGCCGTCGATCGCGACCAGCTCGGCCTCGATCTTCTGGCAATAGATTCGCGCCGCCGAATTGCCGTTGATGCCGGCCATCGCGCGGCCGCGCAGCGCGCCGTAGACATGGATCGATCCGCCGGCGACGATCTCCGCGCCCGAGGACACCGCGCCGAGCACGGTGACGTCGCCATCGGGAAACACGATCGATTGTCCGGAGCGCACGGGCTGATCGAGCAGCAAGGAGGTCGGCTGCTGCAGAGACGGCTTCTCGGGCTCGATCTCCTGCACCGCGCATTGGCGTCCGCCCGACAGCAATGGCGGCATGCCGAGCGAGAGGCGCCCCTGCTCGACGCCTTCGAGGCCGAGTACGCGGATGTTGCGCGACTCGATGCTCTTGATGAGGTGGGTGATGGCGAGCGGGCTGAGATCGACGGCGGAGAGATCGAGCACGATCGGCTTGCCGACGAAGAAGCCGGGAGAGCCCGCGAGCATCGCATCGAGCTCGCCGAGCCAGTCGGCAATGGGGACCACCGGCGAGAACACGAAGGCGACGTAGGAGCGCCCGCGCAGACGAATTACAGGACGCACCGTTTCAGCGCTGGCACTCATGACCATCCGACCCAACCCTTCTTAGCGATTGGTTAACTGTCGGCGCCAGATGGTTAACGGATGGTTAAATCGACGCTAAGCCGCTCGAAAATCGACAGCGGCGCGCCCGACATGCTTCGATGATGATCGAATCGAGGCGGAAACTTGGCGTGAATGAGACACAAATCATGAGCATCTGCGTCAAGACTCATTGTGCCTCATTTCGATCACATCATGATGATAACTTTAACGTACATATAATGCGGAGCTGACGGGTTTAAGCGGTTCCGAACAATTGACACTCGTCAGGGGGCGGGGCATGGCTTCAAAGGCGGCGTCAAAGGCACGATCAAAGTGCCACGGCGCCCGGCAGGAAGGGACCTTCGACGTGCGATCGCTGATCGGCGCGAAACGCCTGATTCTGCAAGTGATTCCATGTGAACTGAAGTGGCAGAACCGCTCCCGTCTCTCGTTTGAAACTAGCTCTCATACGACCGTGACAGAAGCGAACAGTTGACCGGAATCGAGCGTCAGAGGAGTAGCGTATGAGTTCGTTGAGTGAACAGAATCCGATGAACCCGCAGGACCCGCTGCACTATGCACCGCGGTGGCTGCGTGAGCGTCCGGAAGCCGCGCGTCTATCTCTCGTCGGTGACTCCACCAAGGCAGCGGAGGCGGCCGAGCGTCCCGCTTCGGGACAGCAAGCCCCCCTCGATGCTCGCCTGGAGACCGCCGTGTTTGAGTCCCTCCGCCAGTCGCTGAACCCGCAGGTCATGGGCGAGCCGCCCGGATTCCAGCGTGACCGTGATCGCCGCTCGGTCGCGTTCAAGATCGCCGGCCGTTTCGCGGCCGCCACCGGTGTCGCCGCCGTGGTCGCGCTGTTCTTCGTCAATATCGTCCCGGTGTGGCGCCAGCCCGATGCGAGCTCGTCTTTCGTGGCCGCCGTCCAGTCGATGAAGACGGTGCCGCCGGTCGCGGCCGACGCTCAGGACGCCAAGGCCGACCAGACCAGCTCGCTGCCGGAGCGCGCCGAGCCGCAGGCTCCGGCGCTGTCGCAGTTCAAGTCGCTGCTCGCCGATGCCCCGGCACCGGAGCCGGCAGCTGACACCGACACTCCCGATAAGCCGATGCTGCAGCAGTTCATGCAGTGGAACCAGAAGACGGGTCAGATGGAGCGGGTTCGCTAATCCGCCTCGACTGAGCCGACGTCCAACATCTTCAAGGCGATTATGATCGACGTCCTACCGCAGAAAGCGGCAGCACGCGGTTCGCTAGCTCACGCCCGTATCGCAGCCGTGCTGCTCGGGACCATCGTGGCCAGCGGAGCCTTCGGCATGTCCGGGGTGGCCGATGCCGCGCCCGGCGAGGCCGTGAGCGTGGCGCGCCAGCTCGGCAGCCGTGTCGGCCCGATCATCGGCTCGGCACTCGCATGCCGTGACATCGCCCGCCCGCGCATCCAGGCGATCATCGAGAAGTTTCAGCTCGTCATCCGCGAGGCCGCGACCAGCGAGGCCGACCGTGACGAATTGACCCGCCTGCTCGACCGCTACGTGGCCGACGGCCGCAGCCTGGTGACGTCAGGCCGCATGGATTGCCGCAGCGCCGACCGCCAGCTTGCCGATCTCGAACAGTCGATCGCAGCACCACCCGCCGCCCGATCCAACCTTCCGGCCGTGACGCTCGCGCCGCCGAGCGCCGTTGCCGCGACGATGCCCGCGCAGGTCCTGCCGCCCGCGGTCGAGACCCGTGGCGTCACGCAGAACGACATCAAGTTCGGCATGGTGATCCCGTTCGGCGGCCCGGTGAAGGAGAGCGGCCGGCAGCTGAGGATCGGCGTCGAGGCCGCCTTCAACCGCGTCAACGAGGCCGGCGGGATCAATGGTCGCGTGCTGAAGCTCGTGACCGCCGACGACGGCTATGACCCGTCGCGCACGCTCGATGCGATGAAGCAGCTCTACGAGAAGGAGCAGGTCTTCGGCTTCATCTGCAATTTCGGCTCGGCCACAGCCGCCGTCGCGATCCCCTACGCGCTGGAGCGCCGCGCGCTGTTCTTCGCGCCCTACACCGGTGCCAATGTCGGACGCCACGATCCGCCGGACCGCTACGTCTTCAACTACCGGCCGAGCTATGCCGAGGAGACCGACGCGCTGGTCCGCTACCTCGTCAAGGTCCGCAAGCTGCAGCCGCGCCAGATCGTCGTGTTCGCCCAGAACGACGCATTCGGCGATGCAGGCTTCGCCGGCGTCGCCAAGGCCTTTCGCACGCTCGGCGCCAACGAAAGCACGATCGTGCGCGTCAACTATCCGCGCAACAGCATCGACGTCGACGACGCCATCAGCCAGCTCAGGCTGCTGAAGACGCCGGTCCGCGCCGTGATCATGCTGGCCACCACCCGCGCCGCCGCCAAATTCATTGAGAAGGCGCGCGACGTCTTCCCAGGTGCGGTGTTCGCCAATATTTCGGCCGTCGGCGGCTCCGCGCTCGCGAGCGAGCTCATGCTGCTCGGCCCGCGCTATACCGAGAACGTCATCGTCACCCAGACGGTGCCGGGGGTTTCCGGCTACTCCAGCCTGGTGCTGGACTACAAGAACGCTTTGGCAAAATACTTCC
Source organism: Bradyrhizobium sp. ORS 278 (assembly GCF_000026145.1). NCBI lineage: Bacteria > Pseudomonadati > Pseudomonadota > Alphaproteobacteria > Hyphomicrobiales > Nitrobacteraceae > Bradyrhizobium > Bradyrhizobium sp. ORS 278. Next base: position 6,821,683 of record NC_009445.1, read on the forward strand.
CGGGCGAGGCCCCGGACTACATGTCGCTCGAGGGCTACATCTCGGCCAGCGTGCTGATCGAGGGTCTGAAGCGCGCTGGCCGCAGCTTCGACACCGAGCAGCTGGTCGAGACCTTGGAGACCATGCGCGATCTCGATCTCGGGCTCGGTGTCCGGCTCGGCTTCGGCCGCTCCGAGCACCAGGCCTCGCACAAGATCTGGGGCACTGCGCTGGACGAAAGCGGCAACTACCAACCGATCGAGCTTGACTAGGATACCGCTGGCCGACAACCAGCCCCTACTACCACGACAAAACAGCGACAGAGAAACCCGACATTAATTCGAAATGCCACGAATAGCAGAGCGGTGAGGATTAGCAGCAGCTCTCAGAGCCAACGGATAGATAGTACGATGACCGTTCATTGGTCCGCGTTGATCATCGGAAGCCTGTTTTCGGCTTCCATCAGCCCCGCCTTCGCGGCGGCAACCGACGCCGTGAGGGAGCTCGCGGGCCGGGTTGGACCGATTGTGGGACAGGCCTCGGCCTGCCCGGACATCGCGCAAGGGCGCGTGCAGACCATCGTCGACAAATTCCGCGAGGCCATCCGCCAGTCCTCCGGCAACGACAACGAGCGCGATCAGCTGACGCGCACGTTCAACGGCTTCATTGCGGAAGGCCGTAGTCGCACGGGGTCCGCGCCGGGCAATTGCGCAGCCGCCGAGCGGCAGCTCACGGATCTGGAGAGTTCGCTCAACCCGCCGGCCGGCGCAAGCCCGGTGCCGAGGTCCGAAACGACGACCGGCGCGGCAACGACGGGGCCTGTGCGCGGCGTGACCGATCGCGAAATCCGCTTCGGAATGGTGCTGCCGTTCTCCGGGATCCGCAAGGAGACCGGACGGCAGATGCGACAGGGCATCGAGATCGCATTCGCGCGCGCCAACGACGCGGGCGGCATCAATGGGCGCACGCTGCGGCTCGTCGCGGCTGATGACGGCTATGATCCAAGCCGGACGCTCGCGGCGATGACGCAGCTCTATGACAAGGAGCAGGTGTTCGGCTTCATCGGCAATATCGGCACGGCGAACTCCGAAGTCGCGATCCCTTACGCGCTGGAGCGCCGGACGCTGTATTTCGCTCCCAACTCCGGCGCGGCGGTCGTCCGCCGCGATCCCCCTGATCGCTACGTCTTCAACTATCGCGCCAGCTACGCCGAGGAGACGGCCGCGCTAGTGCGCTATCTCGTCAAGCTGAAGCGCATTCCGCCGAAGCAGATTGCCGTCCTCACGCAGCAGGACGCGTTCGGCGACGACGGCTATTCCGGTGTCGCCAAGGCCTATCGTCAACTGAACATCAGCGATCCCGTGACGCGGTTCTCCTATCCGCGTGCGACCATGGACGTTGATGACGCGGTCAACCAGGTGAAGGCGCACAAGCCGGGACTGAAGGCGATCATCATGGTGGCGACGGACCGCGCAGCCGCCAAGTTCATCGAGAAGACGCGCGATACCGTGCCGGGATTGATCTACGCCAACGTCTCCGCCGTCGGGTCGACCTCGCTTGCGACCGAGCTGAAGCTGCTCGGGCCGCGCTTCACCAACGGCGTCATCGTGACGCAAGGCGTTCCGGCCGTTTCGGGCTATTCAAGCCTCGTGCTCGACTACAAGAATGCCCTGGCGAAATATGCAGCAGGCGAGGCGCCGGACTACACATCCTTGGAAGGCTACATCGCGGCGACGATCCTGGTGCAGGCGCTGAAGCAGACCAGCCCGCTCGACACCGAGCGACTTGTCGACACCCTGGAGTCGATGCGCAGCCTCGATCTCGGCCTCGGCACTCAGCTCGCTTTTGGACGCGCAGAGCATCAGGCATCGCACAAGATCTGGGGCACCGCGCTCGACGAGAACGGCACGTATCAGGCGATCGAACTGGAATAGACTAAAGTTTGAGGGGAAACGAACTGGTTGTAGGAGACGTCTTAGCTGGTTCTAAAGCATGATCGGAAAAAGGCGTGCCTGGTTACCGAAATGGTCATGCTCTTAGGAAAAGCTGGTCTGTGCATGATGACGGTCTTAGGTCTAATCCGTCGCAGACACAGAGCGTCAAATCACCAGGCGGAAGACCTGGATGGGGTCCATAGTGGGATAGTGGCAATGAGCTTTCGTTCTAGCGTGTTCTTGGTTGCGGCATTGCTCGCAACGCCCGCCAGCGCGGCGGGCACCAATGCGGATGTGGTGCGTAATCTTGCGAGCCGGGTTGGGCCGATCGTGGGAGCAGCATCCGCCTGTCAGGCGATCGACCAGGGCCGCGTTCAGGCCATTGTCGACAAGTTTCGCGAGGTGATCCGGGAGGCCTCCACGGGCGGCTCGGATCGCGACGAGCTGACGCGCGTGTTCAACGGCTACGTGGCCGACGGGCGCAACCGCGTCGGTGCGGCACAGACCGACTGCAACACGGCGGGTCGCCAGCTCGCCGAACTGGAGCGCTCGCTCGGTCAGACCGCACCCAGCCAGGCGGCCACCAGCCTCGCCGGCGTGATCGCGCCGTCCGCGGCCGTTGCCGCGACGGCGCCGACCGTGACGCTGCCGCCGCCCACCGCGAGCAACGTCCAGGGCGTCACCCAGAACGAGATCCGCTTCGGCATTGCCGGTCCGTTCTCGGGCGCGTCCAAGGAGCTCGGACGGCAGATGAAGATGGGCATCGAGGCCGCCTTCAACCGCGCCAACGACAGCGGCGGCATCAATGGACGCTCGCTGCGCCTGTTCTCGGCCGACGACGGCTACGAGCCGTCGCGTACGCTCGACGCGATGAAGCAGCTCTACGAGAAGGACAAGGTGTTCGGCTTCGTCGGCAATGTCGGCACGCCGACCTCGGCGGTGGCGATGCCCTACGCGCTGCAGCGCCGGGTGCTGTTCTACGGCGCCTTCACCGGCGCCAACATCCTGCGCAACGATCCGCCGGATCGCTACGTCTTCAACTACCGCGCCAGCTACGCGGAAGAAACCGACACGGTCGTGCGCTATCTCGTGAAGCTGCGTCGCCTGCAGCCGCGCGACATCGCCGTGTTCGCCCAGCAGGACTCCTATGGCGATGCCGGCTTCTCCGGCGTGGCCAAGGCGTTCCGCTCGCTTGGGCTGGCCGACACCTCGATCGTCCGCTTCAACTACAAGCGCAACACTGTCGACGTGGACGAGGCTGTCAACCAGCTGCGCGCCATGAAGAACCCGCCGAAGGCGATCGTCATGGTGGCGACCTACCGGGCGGCCGCGAAGTTCATCGAGAAGACGCGCGACCTGTACCCGAACATGATCTACACCAACGTGTCCTTCGTGGGCTCGACAGAGCTGTCGGACGAGCTGATGCTGCTCGGCCCGCGCTACGCCAACGGCGTGATCGTCACCCAGGTGGTGCCGGCGGTCGGCGGCTATTCGAGCGCCGTGCTCGAGTACAAGAGCGCGCTGGAGAAGTACTTCCCCGGCGAGGCACCGTCCTACGTCTCGTTCGAGGGCTACGTCTCGGCCAACGTGCTCGTCCAGGCGCTCCGCAAGGTCGGCCCGCAGCTCGACACCGAGGCGCTGATCGACACGCTGGAGAACATGCAGAGCGTCGATCTCGGCCTTGGCGCCAAGCTCGGCTTCGGCCGCGCCGAGCACCAGGCCTCGCACAAGATCTGGGGCACCGCGCTCGACGAGCGCGGCAAGTTCCAGGCGATCGAGCTGGAATAGCTTTCCACCCGACTTGATTGTTCGACCGATGGACGCGGCAGCCTGAGGCTGCCGCGTCTTTCATTTCGGCCGGGATGCTCACATCGAATTGCAGCGTCGATCGGATAGTGAGTCGATCGCGGCGCTCTGCTGCGTCATTCCGGGGCGTGCGCGGCACGAGCCCGGAATCCACGTCACGGCGGACTACGCGGCCCGATGGATTCCGGGCTCGCCGCGCTGGCGCGCATCGCCCCGGAATGACACCGGAAATCGAGGCGGCGACTCCCCCTCACAGCGGCGGATCGATTGCCTCGTCGTATTCCTTCTTGAAGCGCGCGATCAGCTCGGCGGCGGGCACGACCTCCTTGATGGCGCCGATGCCCTGGCCGGAGCCCCAGATCTCCTTCCACGCCTTCGGCTTGGCGCGCTCGCCCGAGGCGTCGGTGCCGAAGCTCATCTTCGACGGGTCCGACGTCGGCAGATTGTCGGGGTCGAGTCCGGCGTTGACGATCGACGGCTTCAGGTAGTTGCCGTGCACGCCGGTGAACAGGTTCGAGTAGACGATGTCGTCGGCGCCCGACTTGGTGATCATGTCCTTGTAGGCCTCAACGGCATTCGCCTCCTTGGTGGCGATGAAGGCCGAGCCGATATAGGCGAAATCGGCGCCGAGCACGCGCGCGGCGCGGATGGCGCGGCCATTGGCGATCGCGCCCGACAGCGCGATCGGGCCGTCGAACCAGCTGCGCGTCTCCGACACGAAGGCGAATGGCGAGATCGTGCCGGCATGGCCGCCGGCGCCGGCCGCGACCAGGATCAGGCCGTCGGCGCCCTTCTCGATCGCCTTGTGGGCGAAGAACTGGTTGATGACGTCGTGGAAAACGATGCCGCCCCAGCGATGCGCCGCCTGGTTCAGCTCCTCGCGCGCGCCGAGCGAGGTGATCATCATCGGCACCTTGTGCTTCTCGCACAGCGCCAGGTCCTGCTCGAGGCGGTTGTTGGAGCGATGCACGATCTGGTTGACCGCGAACGGCGCAGACGGACGCTCCGGATGCGCGCGGTCATAGGCCGCAAGCTCCTCGGTAATGCGCGCCAGCCATTCGTCCAGCAGCGCGGCTGGCCGCGCGTTGAGCGCCGGAAACGAGCCCACGATGCCGGCCTTGCATTGCGCGATGACGAGATCGGGCACGGAGATGATGAACAGCGGCGAGCCGATCACCGGGATCGACAGACGCCCCTTGAACAAGGCGGGCATGGACATGGATGGGAATTCCTCTTGGTGAAATGCGGTGATGCTCGTTGCGCGCAAGCATGCCCGACATCATGCCGTCATGGCAATTCGCTCGCAGAGGGACCGGAAAAGCCCGTGGGGGGTCTTGCGTTGAGGCGCTGGAGGAGCGCCGCCGGTGCCCTATTGGCACAACGCCGAAGTCACGAATGTGTCGGTGCGGCAGTCGCCCGGCTTGCGCTGGCGGCCGGGGATCAGCACCCGGGCGGAGCAGGTCTCTGCGGAGTCGGTGTTGAGGCTCTTGCCGTCCCTGTAGCCCTTGCCCTGGCACAATCGGTCAGCGCCCAGCTTGCAATCCGGCGTGCCGTTCGCGGCGAGCGGACAGACGATGCGGCCGGAGATCATCGTGGACGGTTTGGTGAGTCGCGAGAGCGTGTCGCCGGCGTCCTTCAATCCACCGCCCTGGACATTGCTGCTCGGCGCCGGACGATCGGGCCCTGGTGGGGGCCGCTGATCGGCTGGCGCCGCGCCCGCGGCCTCACCGGGCGCGCGGGCGGGGGACTCGCCATCGGCCTCACCCGGACGCTTCAGCGGAATGATGGTTATCTTCTCGAACAGCTTGCCGAGATCATCCAGCAGCCCCGGATTGGACGACGGCGGCGCGGGCGAGACCGGCGCCGGCTCCGGCGGCACCTCGCGCAGGCCCGCAGCCGGGGGTGGCGATTGCGCCCATGACGGCGTCGACATCGCGACGGCGAGCAGCGCGGTCGCTGCGACCATGCCGCGGCGCAACGCCGACATCAGATCAGCTTCAGCGCGACGACGAAGCCGGCCACCAGAACGGCCGCGCCAAGAGCCACCCAGAGGCCGAGATGCTTCTCGATGTGGACCCGGATCCATTCGCCGTACCGATTGAGCACGATCGCGGCGATGAAGAAGCGGCCGCCGCGCGCCACGATCGAGCACACGATGAAGAGGAAGAGGTTATAGCCCGCGAAGCCCGACGTGATCGTGACGAGCTTGTAGGGGATCGGTGTCAGCCCCTTCAGCAGGATGATGATCGCGCCCCATTCCGCATAGGAGGCGCGGAAGGCTTCGACCTTGTCGCCGAGGCCATAGAGGTGAATCAGCCATTGGCCGAGCGAGTCATACAGCAGCGCGCCGATCGCGTAGCCGACCACGCCGCCCGCGACCGAGGCCGCCGTGCACACACCGGCGAACAGCCACGCCCGCTGCGGCTTCGCCAGCGACATCGGAATCAGCATCACATCCGGCGGCACCGGAAAGAACGAGCTTTCGGCGAAGGCGATCGCAGCCATGATCCAGAGGGCATGCGGCTTATGGGCGGCGTCGATACACCAGTCGTAGATCCGTCTGAGCATGGTTGGCGATGAAGCAAACCGGGCCGCATTTGTCCATGGCCGATATGTCCATCAGCGGATGAGCTAGTGCCGCTTGCGGATGACCCGGCTGTCGGCCGCGACAATTGGCCGCCCCGACACGCGCGCGGGCGCGGTCTTCGCCAGCTTCACCGGTGTTTTCGGCAGCTTTTCGGCGATTCCCAGCATCAGCTCGCGTCGCGCCATTTCGCGCCAGATGTCCTCCGGACGGACGTCCAGATCGGCCCACAGCACCGTCAGATTGTAGATCAGGTCGGCACTTTCCCGGACCACGGCCTGGGCGTCGCCGCTGACCGCATCGATCGAGACCTCGATCGCCTCCTCGGCGAGCTTCTTGGCCATTTTGGCGGTGCCCTGCTGCATCAGCTTGGCCGTGCGCGAGCGTGACGGATCCAGATCCCTGGCCGCCAGCACCGCCCGATAGAGCCGCTCGATCGAATCAGTCATCGACACACAATAGTTAAAATCAATGGCGGCGGTGTTAACGCTCGCCAGCGACATAAAAAAATCCGCCGGCACAGAGGCCGGCGGATCTTTTCACGATCGATCGTCTCACCAGGGATTGTAGTAGCCGCCGCCATAATACGGGTTGCCGCCACCGTAATAGTGATATCCCGGGCCATAGCCGTAATAGGCCGGCCGGCCATAGTAGTAGTTGTCCTCGTAATAGGAACGGCGGTTCTGGGCCGCGGCAATCGCGAGGCCCGTGCCGACGATTCCAGCGAAAGCCGCAGCGGCGGCCGCACCGCCATTGCCCCGATAGTGCCGCCGGCGGGCGCTGACATCGGTCAGGCCGCCCTCGTTCGCCGTCTTGGCAACGACGCCCTTTTCGGCCGGCGCCGAGCCGGCGAAGGCGAGCGTCGGCTGAACGGCCGTGAACGTCACCGCGGCCACCGTCGCCAGGACGGTAGCACGGCCGACGCGTGAAATAGTCCCGCGCTGTGCGATCATGTGGATCCTCCGTATAATGAGATTTCGCGAACCCAACGTTTCAACCGGGGTGACAGTTCCGCTCTCGAAACCCGAAGTCGAAGCCGCAAATCGCCGCAGGCCTCGCTCATGGACCGTTCAGATTCGTTCAGACATGCTAGGGCGCCCTTCGGCGTGAGCGCCCGTCACGAATTTGACATATGCATTCAGGCGACACGCGATCGGAGCGCGGTGGACTGATTAGGATACCGGCGATAAAGACCGGTGTGACCAGCGAAGACTGGCGTGACCTGATGGCGTGACATGATGCGTATGCGACGACCCGTCACCCTGCTCACGCTTGCGCTCGTCGCGGCGTTCGTCGTGCCGGCCTGGTTGTCGGAGCAGCCGGCTTCAGCCGAAGAGCCGAAACGTCCGGTCGCCGTCATGTTCGCGCTGGATCGCCCGCTCGACGGCAGCGTGGCACCCGTGGTGCTCGCCGGCAGCCAGGGGCTGTTCAGCGCCGAGGGCGTGACGGTCACGACGACCACGGCCAAGGGCTCACCCGACGCGATCGCGCGGGTGGCATCCGGTGAGGCCGATATGGCACTCGCCGACATCAACGAGCTCATCCGCTATCGGGACGCGGCGGGCAGCCAGCCGGTCAAGGCCGTGTTCGTGCTGTTCAATCGCGCGCCCTACGCGATCATCGCGCGCAAGAGCCGCGGCATCAACGCCCTCGCCGATCTCGACGGCAAGACGCTCGGCGTCGCCGAGGGCGACCTCTCGATCCGGCTGTGGCCGGCGGTCGTCAAGCACAACCATCTCAAGTCCGAGACCATCAAGCTGTCGCGCGTCGGCGCCGCGGTGCGCGAGCCGATCCTGTCGGCGGGACAGGTCGACGCGGTCAGCGGCTTCTTATACCTCTCGGCGATCAATCTGCGCGACCGCGGCGTGCCCGCCGCGGATCTGGCTGTGCTGCGTTTCGCCGATTATGGCTGCGAGGCCTACGGCCACGCGGTGATCGTCAATCCCGGCTTCGCCGACAGGCAGCCGGCGGCGGTGAAGGGCGTCCTGCGCGCGGTGACGGCGGGCCTCCATCTCGCGATCAAGGATCCTCAGGCTGCGATCACCGACGTGGTGAGCCGGATGGAGGACGGCTCGCGCGAGCTCGAGCTGGAGCGGCTGCAGACCGTTCTCGCCGACAACGTGCTGACATCGGACGTGCGCCGCGACGGCATTGGCGGCATCGATGCGGCCCGGTTCGAGCGCGCGCTGGACCAGATCGCCGAGGACCGCAAATTCGTCCACAAGCGCCCGGCACCCGCCGACATCTTCGACGACGGCTTCCTGCCCCCGGCCGACAGCCGCCTCGTCAATTGACGCGCTCGCCGCGATTGGGCTGTCACCCGGTGCCCATCCCTTGCTAACATGGCCCACGCGCCGTCGGCGCCCCCCTCCGCCTCTGCCTGATCGAAAAGCGCCTCGCCGATGTCCCTGCTTCGCATCTATGTCCGCGTGCTCCAACTGCTCGGCAAGGAGGCGCGGCTGGGCTGGATCGTGGCGATCGCCAACCTCGCTTTGGCGGTGGCGCAGTTCGCCGAGCCGGTGCTGTTCGGACGCATTGTCGATTCGCTGTCCGCAAGCGCCTCGACCAGCACGGCCTGGCCGCTGCTCGCGGCCTGGGCGGGCTTCGGGCTGTTCACGATTCTCGCCAGCGCCTGGGTCGCACTGCAGGCCGACCGGCTGGCCCATCGCCAGCGCCATGCGGTGCTGACCAGCTATTTCGAGCACATCCTGCAGCTGCCGCTGACGTTCCACTCGGGTACGCATTCGGGGCGGCTGATGAAGGTGATGATCAACGGCACCGATGCGCTGTGGCATCTCTGGCTGTCGTTCTTCCGCGAGCATTTCGCGGCGATCATGTCGGTGATCGTGCTGCTGCCGCTGTCGCTGTATCTCAACTGGCGGCTCGCGATCCTCTTGTTCGTGCTGTGCGTGGTGTTCACCGTGCTGACGACGCTCGTCGTGCGCAAGACCTACGGCATGCAGAGCGAGGTCGAGGAGCACTACAGCAATCTGTCCGCGCGCGCCTCCGACGCGCTCGGCAATGTCGCGCTGGTGCAGAGCTTCGTGCGCATCGATGCCGAGGTGCAGGGCCTGCGCCACGTCGCCGGCCAATTGCTGTCGGTGCAGATGCCGGTGCTCGGCTGGTGGGCGCTGGTCACCGTGATCACGCGCGCCTCGACCACGATCACGGTGCTCGCGATCTTCACGCTCGGCATCGCCCTGCACCAGGCCGGGCTGACCTCGGTCGGCGAGATCGTGATGTTCGTGTCGTTCGCGACCATGCTGATCCAGAAGCTCGAGCAGGTCGTGTCGTTCATCAACAACGTGTTCATGGAGGCGCCGCGGCTCGCCGAGTTCTTCACTGTGCTCGATGCGGTGCCCGCGGTGCGCGACCGGCCCGACGCGATCGACGTCGGCCGGCTCTCCGGCCTCGTCGAGTTCAACGACGTGTCGTTCTCCTATGACGGCAAGCGCCCGGCGGTGGAGGATCTCACCTTCACCGCCCTGCCCGGCCAGACCATCGCACTGGTCGGCCCGACCGGCGCCGGCAAGTCGACCGCGATCGCGCTGCTGCATCGCGCCTTCGATCCGCAGTCCGGGTTCATCAAAATCGATGGCATGGACGTCCGCGGGCTGAAGCTGGCAACGCTGCGCCGGAACATCGGCGTCGTGTTCCAGGAAGCACTGCTGTTCAATCGCTCGATCCGCGAGAACCTCCTGGTCGGCAAGCCCGATGCCACGGACGAGGAATTGCGCACCGCAGCCGCCCGTGCCCAGGCGCTCGAGTTCATCGACCGCGCCGAGCAGGGATTTGACACCAATGCCGGCGAGCGCGGCCGCATGCTGTCGGGTGGCGAACGTCAGCGGCTATCCATCGCGCGTGCGCTGTTGAAGGATCCGCCGATCCTGATTCTCGACGAGGCGACGTCGGCGCTCGATGCCGTGACCGAGGCCAAGCTCAACGCTGCGCTCGACGAGGTGATGAAGGGCCGCACGACTTTCGTGATCGCCCACCGGCTCTCGACGATCCGCAACGCGACACGGATCCTGGTGTTCGAGAACGGACGCGTGATCGAAAGCGGAACGTTCGATGAACTCGTCGCCAGAGGCGGCCATTTCGCGGAACTCGCAAAGGCCCAATTCATGGTGCAGGAGAATGCGCGCGCGACTCTCACCGCGCCTGAAAGCGAAGGCTCAACGGTCAAGGCCTGATCGCGGGACGCTTTCATCGTGGAATTGAATGGCTGGGCCCTGTTAACCAGCATCGAGCCGGTATAGGTTCGCGACCTGCCGCAACCAAAGCGGCGCCGGACACGCTTGAAACCCGAAAGCCCGTTTGCCCACCTCGCTCGCGCGAGGCGGGTTCTCAAAGGACCGGACCAGACCAGTGCAGACGCTTCGCCTGTTGTTCCGCTATTCCCCGCTGAAGATCATCGCTGTTGCTGCCGCGCTAATGCTCGCGCCGCGTATGGCCCATGCCGAGGCGCTTCTGCTCGTCGAGGCCGACACCGGCAAGGTGCTCGAGGCGCAGAACGCGACCTATCCCTGGTACCCCGCCTCCGTCACCAAGCTGATGACGGCCTATGTCACGCTGAAGGCGGTGAAGGACGGCAAGGCCTCGCTCGACACGCTGCTGACGGTGTCGCCGACCGCGGCGTCGCAATCGCCCTCGAAGATGGGCTACCGGCCGGGCACACAGGTCACCGTCGACAACGCACTGAAGATGATGCTGGTGAAGTCGGCCAACGACATGGCTGTCGTGCTGGCGGAAGGCATCGGCGGCTCGATCGACGGCTTCTCGATCATGATGAACGAGACCGCGCAGCGGCTCGGCATGACCCAGACGAGCTACGTCAATCCGAACGGCCTGCCCGCCGACGGCCAGATCACCTCGGCCCGCGACCTCGCGATCCTGGCGCGCGCCATCATTCGCGACCTGCCGGAATACGAATATTTCGTCCACATCCCCTCGATCCGCTACGGCCGCCGGGTGGTGCAGAACTTCAACCGGCTGATCGGGCGCTATCCCGGCGCCGACGGCTTCAAGACCGGCTTCATCTGCGCCTCCGGCTACAATCTGGTGGCGTCCGCCACCCGCAACGGCAAGCGCCTGATCGCGGTCGTGCTTGGCGCCTCCTCAGGCCAGATGCGCGCGGTGCGCGCGATCCAGATGCTCGATCGCGGCTTCAACACCAATCAACTCAGCTGGCTCAAGGCGCCGCTCGGCAATGTCGAGCAGCTGGTGCCGGTTGACGCCACCCCGCCGAACCTGCGCGATGACATGTGCAGCGGCCGCCGGCACCGGCCCGCCAGCGATGACGACGGCGAGGAGGCGAGCAACGAGGGCGAGACGACCACCGGCGGGACGCTGCTCGCCGGGCTGCAGGCGCCGGCGCTGAAGCCGTCGGAGATCCTGGCAGCAGCGCCTGCGCCGTCCGAGCCCGTGCTGGTCTATACCGGCCCGACCCGTACCGGTCCTGCGCTGATCGCCGCCGTCGCGGCTGACGCCGATGCCCAGACCCCGCCCAAGCACCGCGGCAAGAAGGCGCATGCCGCCGGGAAGACCGACGCCAAGCCGGCGACGCACACGGCGGCCAAGTCTGATGGCAAGACCGGCAGTGAGGCCAAGCCGGCCGGCAAGCCTGATTCGAAGACCGCCGACGCCAAGTCGGCCACGGCACGCCACGTCGCCGCCAAGCACGACACGGGCGCGAAATCTGCGGACAAGCCGGCCTCCGACACCGCGGCCAAGCCGGCCAAGCCCAAGGCAGCCGCCAGGCCGAAGACCGACGGCAAGCCGGCGCCGAAGGACGGCTGATCGCGGAGCGAACCCGCGGGCGCCCCCAAGCGCATTCACCTTCCTCCTTCGACGAGGTCCCGGCCGCTTGCCTTGGCCGGCCGGAGGTGAGATTTTGGCCGCCGCATGCCGCCCGGAACCGACCGGCGCCGCAGACCCGCAAGCGACCAAAAACACGATCACCAAAGAGACGATCAGGAGAGGAAGGTTCATGGAGCGCATCTGGCTCAAGCACTATCCAGCCGGCGTTCCCGCCGATATCGACCCCAGCAAATACCCATCGCTGGTCGAGCTGCTGGAGGAGAGCTTCAAAAAATTCGCCAACCGCCGCGCCTTCATCTGCATGGACAAGGCGATCAGCTATCGCGAGCTCGACGAGATGTCGGTCGCGATGGGCGCCTATCTGCAGGGCCTGGGATTGGCCAAGGGCGCCCGCGTGGCGCTGATGATGCCGAACGTGCTGCAGTACCCGATCGCGATATCAGCGGTGCTGCGCGCCGGCTACACCGTGGTCAACGTCAATCCGCTGTATACGCCGCGCGAGCTCGAGCATCAGCTCAAGGATTCCGGCGCCGAGGCGATCATCGTTCTGGAGAACTTCGCGCACACGGTGCAGCAGGTCGTCGGCCACACCCAGGTCAAGCACATCGTAGTCGCCAGCATGGGCGACTTGCTCGGCTTCAAGGGCGTGATCGTCAATCTCGTCGTGCGCCGGCTGAAGAAGATGGTGCCGGCGTTCTCGCTGCCGGGCGCGGTGCCGTTCAACGACGCGCTCGCCACCGGCCGCGGCAAGCGCTTCCACAAGCCCACCATTGGGCCCGATGATGCCGCCTTCCTGCAATATACCGGCGGCACCACCGGCGTTTCCAAGGGCGCCACGCTGCTCCATCGCAACGTCGTTGCCAACGTGCTGCAGAACGATGCCTGGCTGCAGCCGGTGATGGACAAGCCGCCGCATGTCGATCAGCTCCTGATCGTCTGCGCGCTGCCGCTCTATCACATCTTCGCGCTGACCTGCTGCTTCCTGCTCGCGGTGCGCGCCGGTGGCGCCAACCTGCTGATTCCCAACCCGCGCGACATTCCCGGCTTCATCAAGGAGCTGATGAAGTATCAGGTCAACAACTTCCCGGCCGTCAACACGCTCTACAACGGCCTGCTGCAGCATCCCGATTTCCGGAAGCTCGACTTCTCCAAGCTGAAAGTCTCCAACGGCGGCGGCATGGCCGTGCAGCGCCCCGTTGCCGAGCAGTGGAAGCAGGTGACCGGCTGCAGCATCGCCGAAGGCTATGGCCTGTCGGAGACCGCGCCGGTGCTGACCTGCAACCTGCCGACCGCCACCGAGTTCACCGGCACGATCGGCCTGCCGCTGCCCTCGACCTGGTTGTCGATCCGCGACGATGACGGCAACGAGGTGCCGCTGGGACAGGCCGGCGAGATCTGCGCCAAGGGTCCGCAGGTGATGGCCGGCTATTGGAACAGGCCCGACGAGACCGCCAAGGTGATGACCGCGGACGGCTTCTTCCGCACCGGCGATGTCGGCATCATGGCTGCCGACGGCTCGGTGAAGATCGTGGACCGCAAGAAGGACATGATCCTGGTTTCCGGCTTCAACGTCTATCCGAACGAGGTCGAGGAGGTCATCGCGACCCATCCGGGCGTGCTGGAGACAGCCGTCATTGGCCTGCCCGACGAGAAGACCGGCGAGGTCGTCAAGGCGTTCGTCGTCAAGAAGGACCCGGGTCTCACCGCCGAGGACATCGTCAAGCACTGCCACGAGCAGCTGACGAACTACAAGGTGCCGAAGCAGATCGAGTTCAGGACCGAGCTGCCGAAGACCAATGTCGGCAAGATCCTGCGCCGCGAGCTGCGGGACGAGAAGAAGAATCCGGCGGCCGCGGCTTGATCCGTTGGCGGCGCGGCACCGTTGTGCGATGACGGAGTCGTGATCGGGGCGGGCCGTTGCCGTTTGCCGCCCGCCGCATAGTGTAGCGCGCCAAGCGCAAACGATATCCAGGGGAAGGAGTTATTCCAATGACTATTCAGGTAGGCGATCAGCTGCCGCAGGCTCAGTTCCGCGTCATGACCGGCGAAGGCCCGCAGGTCAAAACCACCGACGACATCTTCAAGGGCAAGAAGGTCGCGCTGTTCGCGGTCCCCGGCGCCTACACCGGCACCTGCCACAAGATGCATCTGCCCAGCATCTTCCTCAACGCCTATGCGCTGAAGGACAAGGGCGTCGACACCATCGCGATCGTCTCGGTCAACGACGCCTTCGTGATGAATGCCTGGAAGCGCGACACCGACCAGCGCGACGAGGCGGTGTTCCTGGCCGACGGCAATGCGGAGTTCACCAAGGCCATCGGCATGGAGCTCGACGCCTCCGGCGCCGGGCTGGGCATCCGCTCCAAGCGCTACTCGATGCTGGTCGAGGACGGCAAGGTGACCAAGCTGAACCTCGAAGCCGCCCCGGGCAAGGTCGAAGTCTCCGGCGGCGACACGCTGCTGGGGCAGCTGTGAGCTGATCGATCTATCGAGCTTGAGGCACACGGCCTCCCCACCATCGGTGTCATTCCCTGCGAAAGCGGGGAATCGAGTACGCCGCGGCCTCTCGGTTGAACACGACTGCTCGTGAATACTGGATCGCCCGGTCAAGCCGGGCGATGACAGCGGAGTGTGAGGGAAGGACTGCGGCAAGCTCGCTCGCTGATCCCGGCTCGTCAGGATCGAGGCACACCGCCTCTTCACCACCGACGTCATTCCCCGCGGAGGCGGGGAATCCAGTACGCCGCGGCCTCTCGGTTGAACACGACTGCTGGTGAATACTGGATCGCCCGGTCAAGCCGGGCGATGACGGCTTTGGTTGAGGCGACACCGCCTTACTAGCTCATCAGCTCCGCACGTTCTTCTGCATCCGCGCCATCGCCACGCCATCACGCGCCAATTGGTCGGCGCGCTCGTTCTCGGGATGGCCGGCGTGGCCCTTGACCCAGTGCCAGTTGATCTTGTGCGGTTTCAGCGCGGCATCGAGGCGTTGCCAGAGTTCGGCGTTCTTGACCGGCTTCTTGTCGGCGGTCTTCCAGCCGTTGCGCTTCCAGCCGTGGATCCAGCCGGTGATGCCCTGCCGGACATATTGGCTGTCGGTGTAAAGCTCGACCTGGCACGACTTCTTCAGCGCCTCCAGCGCCGAGATCGCCGCCATCAGCTCCATGCGGTTGTTCGTGGTATGCGGCTCGCCGCCCTTGAGCTCCTTCTCCTTGTCGCCGAAGCGCAGGATCGCGCCCCAGCCGCCAGGGCCGGGATTTCCGGAGCAGGCGCCGTCGGTGAAGATGCTGACGACCGGAAGCTCGCTCATGCGGATGCTCCGATGCCGTAGTCGCGCGCGCTGGTCACCGCCTGATGGAAGCGCAGCTTGCGGACATATTCGAGCGGATCCTTCGGCTTCACCAGCGCGCCCGCGGGCACGTTGAGCCAGTCGACCAGCCGCGTCAGCAGGAAGCGGATCGCGGCGCCGCGCGCGAGCAGCGGCAGCGCCTCCAGCTCCGCGTCCGACAGCGGCCGCGCGCGGCCATACGCATTGAAGAAGGCGCGCGCCTTGGTGACGTTGAGCGAATGGTCGGCCTCGAAGCACCAGGCGTTCAGGCAGATCGCCACGTCATAGGCGAGGATGTCGTTGCAGGAGAACGGGAAGTCGATCAGTCCGGACAGATGGTCGCCGAGGAAGAAGACGTTGTCCGGAAACAGGTCGGCGTGAATGACGCCTTCCGGCAGATCTGTCGGCCAGGCGCGCGCAAGGTAGTCCAACTCGGTCGAGAGCAGCGCGGACAGGCCGGCCTGCACCGTGTCGGCGCGATCGGCCGCCTGGGCGAACAGCGATTGCCAGCCGGACACCGACAGCGGGTTCTTGCGCACCAGCGGGAAGTCGCGCCCAGCCAAATGCATCCGCGCCAGCGCCTCGCCAACGCCTGCGCAATGCACGACGGCCGGCTTGCGCGGCCACATCCCTTCGAGAAAGTTGATGATCGCCGCCGGCCGGCCGGCCAGGCTGGAATACACCGCGCCGTCGCGGTTGCGCGCCGGCTGCGGGCAGTTGACGCCGCGCTCGGCGAGATGGGCCATCAGGCCCAGAAAATACGGCAGATCGTCCACCGCCACGCGCTTCTCATAGAGCGTGAGGATGTAGGAGCCCTTCGTGGTGTGCAGCAGGAAGTTGGAGTTCTCGACGCCCTCGGCGATGCCCTTGTAGGAGAGCAGCTCGCCGATGTCGTAGGTCTTGAGGAAGTCCGCAAGCTCGTCGGCGGCGACGTCGGTATAGACCGCCATGCGATGTCCCGGTTATCGAAGTTCGCCTGCCCCCGCCTCTCCGCTGCGAACTTCGTCACCGGACAGGCCCGTTGCGCCTTCATCGCGCATGCGGGCGTCGCGTTCAAGGCCGATGGCCCGCCGGCGGGTGGAAAAGAACCGCCGGCCTACTCGGCGGCCGCTTCCGGGCGCAGCGAGCGCGGCAGCGGGAAGAATTCGTTTTCTTCCGCGGCGGAGACGGTCTCGACATGCAGCACGTAGCGCTCGGCAAACGCGCCCATGATCTCCTCGACGATCACCTCGGGGGCCGAGGCGCCGGCGGTGATGCCGAGGCTCTTGATGCCCTCGAAGCGCGCCCAGTCGATATCCGAGGCGCGCTGCGCCAGCACCGCGATCGGGCAGCCCTCGCGCTCGGCGACCTCGCGCAGGCGCTGCGAGTTCGACGAGTTCGGCGCGCCGACCACGATCAGGGCGTCGACCACCGGGGCCACCTTCTTCACCGCCAGCTGGCGGTTGGTGGTGGCGTAGCAGATGTCTTCCTTGTGCGGGCCGGAGATGTTCGGGAAGCGGCCCTTGAGCACGGCCACGATGTCGGCGGTATCGTCGATCGACAGCGTGGTCTGGGTGACGAAAGCGAGGTTGTTCGGATCCTTCGGGGTGAAGGTCGCGGCATCCTCGGCGGTCTCGATCAGGGTCACGGCGCCCGGCGGCAGCTGGCCGACGGTGCCGACTACCTCCGGGTGATGGGAATGGCCGATCAGCAGGATCTCGCGGCCGCGCTTGAAGTGAATGGCGGCCTCGCGGTGCACCTTGGTGACCAGCGGGCAGGTCGCGTCGAGCGAGAAGAAATTGCGCGCCTGGGCCTCGGCGGGAACCGATTTCGGCACGCCGTGGGCCGAGAACACCACCGGTGCATTGGTATTGTCGGGGATCTCGGCCAGTTCCTCGACGAAGATCGCGCCCTTGGTCTTCAGGCTGTCGACGACGTATTTATTGTGCACGATCTCGTGCCGGACATAGACCGGGGCGCCATAGATGGCGAGCGCCCGTTCCACGGTATCGATGGCGCGGACCACGCCGGCACAGAAGCCGCGCGGCGAGCAGAGCACGATTTTGAGGTCTGGTTTAGCTGCCATGGGCGGTCTGAGCTGATCTGTGCGGGCTTGTTGCGGCGACCGGGGCACCCCGGGCCGGCAAGCGGGGGCGGTCGAAACGTCACGGCTTCGAGTGAGAGACGTGTTTGGGTAGGACTTGGGACTGCTTTGGAGCGCTGTCAAGGCCGTTTTCGTCAGGCCATTGCGCCCCGCCCCCGGGACGGCTTATATAGGGCGAATTCCCCGTCATCGCCGATGACCGCAGGTTTCGCCTCCCAGGGCCGGGGCGGAGCACAAAGGAGATTTGCCATGAGCAACGCCCCGCTGATGCCGAAGGCAACTGCCGTGTGGCTGGTCGACAATACCGCGCTGACCTTCGACCAGGTCGCCGATTTTACCAAGATGCACCCGCTGGAGGTGCGCGCCATTGCCGACGGCGACGCCGCCCAGGGCATCAAGGGCATGGACCCGATCTCGACCGGCCAGCTCACCCGCGAGGAGATCGAAAAGGCCGAGCGCGACCCCAATTACCGGCTCCGTCTGCAGGAGAGCAAGGTCGTGCTGCCGCCGCAGCCGAAGCGCAAGGGCCCGCGCTACACCCCGGTCTCGCGCCGCCATGAGCGCCCGAGCGCCATCCTCTGGCTGGTGCGCAACCACCCCGAGCTCAAGGACGCGCAGATCATGCGGCTGGTCGGCACCACCAAGACCACCATTGCCAGCGTCCGCGACCGCACCCATTGGAACGCGCAGACTTTGACCCCGATGGACCCGGTGACGCTCGGCCTGTGCTCGCAGATCGAGCTCGATTTCGAGGTGCAGCGCGCCGCAAAGGAAAAGCCGCTCGACGCCAATTACAGCGGCGCCACGCTGCTGCCGGCCTCCGAGACCACCCGCAAGGACGAGTACGAGCCCGCCGGGCGCGACGAGGACGACCTCAACGTCGACGCGGTGTTCGCCAAGCTCAAGACCATCGGCGGCAAGAAGCACGACGAGGACGAGGAGTAGGATCACTCTCGGCATCGTCCCGGCCTTCCCGCGTCACTCGCGGGCAGCCGCTCCACCAACGGTGTCGTCCCGGCGACAGCCGGGACCCATGACCACCGGCTTACATTGCGGCCCGAGCTGGCCGTGACTCAGCGCCCCTTTCCTCACCCGCTGCGGCGTTTGGGTCCCGGCTCAAGGCCGGGACGACGACGATGGGGCGGCGCGAGATCCCCGCCACACTCAAATCCGCGAGCAGCAATCTTCCCTCGAAAAAAATGGCGCCGGTCAACCGGCGCCATTCAAGTCTGGAAGGAACGCTAGCAATCAGAACTTGTAGGTGACGCCGGCACCGACCAGCCAGGGGTCGATGTTGGCGCGGCCGGTGACGGGGATGACGCCGTTGACGGTCGCCGAGTAGTTCGGCTGCAGCCACAGCTTCTTGACGTCGACGTTCAGGCCCCAATGCTTGTCGAGCATGTAGTCGAAGCCGAACTGGACCGCGGCGCCCCACTGGTTCGAGATCTTCAGGTTGGTGACAGCGAGACCGTTGACCACCTGGTTGGCGGCGCTCTGGTTGAAGAACACCGTGTAGTTCACGCCGGCGCCGACATAGGGCTTGAAGGCGCCGAAATCGGTGAAGTGATATTGCAGGGTCAGCGTCGGCGGCAGCAGCCAGGCCTTGCCGATGTTGAGGCCATCAAGCGCGCCGGTGCCGCTGATCGAATGCCTGGTGACGCCGAGGATCAGCTCGGCCGCGATGTTCCTGGTGAAGAAGTAGCTGATGTCGAGCTCGGGAACGACCTGATTGGAGATTTTCAGGCTCGAGTTCGGCGACGACAGCGCCGGCACGCCGGTCACGTTGAGGGTCGACCCGCCGGCATCCGGCAGCACGCCGAGCGCGCGGACGCGGATCATCCAGGGATTCCATGCCTCGATCACCGGAGCCTTGGTGATGACTGGCGCCGCCTCCAGGTCGGCCGCTTGCGCAGAGCCCATGGCGCCGCAGATCGCCGCCAGCACCAGCAGCGACGACGAGAGTTGGAAGGTTCTATTCATCGAGGTCCCCATAGCCACACTTGAGCTGCACGTCCGCTCAATCCGCGCGGACAAGCCGCGCTCTTGCGGTCACAGATGTGGCAGGGACACCATTCGATTGGATTTGATCTCAATCAATCGACGTTGTTGCAGCGCCGATGTCGTCAGACTGTTGCATGGGCAACACGCGCCATGAGAGGCGGTTGCAGTCGCGGTCAGGGTCGATCTGGATGGTTCATCATATATTCGCCGAGATCGCGCTGACGGCGATCCGCACGAGCTTCCGCCCGCTGCCGCTGCACGTCGCGATCCTTGCGGCACGCGACATATTCGGCCGAGCCCGGCGCGACCTTGCCGCCGGCTTGACAGACCGCATCGTCATCATCATTGCCGAGCGCCACCGCGGCGCCCTGATTGCGAGAGGCGCAGGCGGCGAGCGAGAGCGCGGCCGTCAGCACCAGAGCAAAGCGGGCGGAGGTCTGTCGCATCGAAGGGTCCATTCTCGTCCATCGGGCTCAGCCGTTGCTTGACGGCATTGGCGGCCAGGGTCAAGCCCTGGGAATCGCATACGAGGCTGCGAGGAAGGCGCGACAAACGAGATGACCAGTTAGTTACTCGGTCATGCCCGGGCCCGTCACGGGCATCCACGTCGTTCCCAAGGGGCCGCTCGACGTGGATGGCCGGGACAAGCCCGGCCATGACGACGTGGAAACGGGCGAACGCTAGCGCTCGCTCTACACCCGGCTTTTCAGCGCCTCGCCGATCTCCTCGAGAACCTTGGGGTCCTCGATCGTGGCCGGCATGCTCCACTGCTCGCCGTCGGCGATCTTCTTGATGGTGCCGCGCAGGATCTTGCCGGAGCGTGTCTTCGGCAGGCGGCCGACGGTGATGGCGAGCTTGAACGCCGCGACCGGGCCGAGCTTGTCGCGCACCAGCGCGACGATCTCCTTCTCGATCACCGACGGGCTGCGCGAGACCCCGGCCTTGAGCACCAGGAAGCCGCAGGGCACCTCGCCCTTGATCGCGTCCTTGATGCCGAGCACGGCGCATTCGGCGACATCGGGATGCGACGCCAGGATTTCCTCCATGCCGCCGGTCGACAGCCGATGGCCGGCAACGTTGATGATGTCGTCGGTGCGGCCCATGACGAAGACATAGCCGTCCTCATCCTTGAAGCCGGCATCGGAGGTCTTGTAGTAGCCGGGGAATTCGCTGAGGTAGGATTCCTTGAAGCGATCCTCCTGCTGCCACAGCGTCGGCAGACAACCAGGGGGCATCGGCAGCTTGATCACGATCGAGCCCATTGTGTTGGCAGGCACCGGCTTCGCTGCCTCGTCGACGATATCGACCTGATAGCCCGGCATCGGCACCGTCGGAGACCCATGCTTGACCGGTAAGAGGCCGAGGCCCACCGGGTTGCCGGCGATGCACCAGCCGGTCTCGGTCTGCCACCAATGATCGATCACCGGCACCTTGAGCTGCTGCTCGGCCCATTCCACCGTCGGCGGGTCGGCGCGCTCCCCGGCCAGGAACAGCGTGCGGAACTGCGACAGATCATACTTGCTCAGCAACGTCCCTTCCGGGTCTTCCTTGCGGATCGCGCGGAACGCCGTGGGCGCGGTGAACAGCGCGACGGCCTTGTGGTCGGCGATGACGCGCCAGAACGCGCCGGCATCGGGCGTGCCGACCGGCTTGCCCTCATACATCACCGAGGTCGCGCCGTGAATCAGCGGCCCGTAGATGATGTAGCTGTGGCCCACGACCCAGCCGATGTCGGAGCCGCACCACCAGACCTCGCCGGGCTTGATGCCGTAGAGATTCTCCATCGACCATTTCAGCGCGACGAGGTGACCGCCATTGTCGCGCACGACGCCCTTCGGCTTGCCGGTGGTGCCGGAGGTGTAGAGGATGTAGAGCGGATCGGTCGCGAGCACGGGCACGCAAGGCGCGAGCTTGCCGTTGGCGATTGCGGATTTGCGCAGCGCCGCCCAGTCGTAGTCGCGGCCGGGCTTGAGCTCGCAGACATGCTCCGGCCGCTGCAGGATGATGCAGGCCTGCGGCCGCTTGTCGGCAAGCTCGATCGCCTGGTCGAGCAGCGGCTTGTATTGCACGATGCGGCCGGGCTCGATGCCGCAGCTCGCCGACAGCACCAGCTTCGGGGTCGCGTCGTCGATGCGGGTCGCGAGCTCCTTGGCCGCGAAGCCGCCGAACACCACTGAATGCACCGCGCCGATGCGCGCGCAGGCGAGCATCGCGACCATCGCCTCCGGCACCATCGGCATGTAGAGGATGACGCGGTCACCCTTGCCGACGCCGAAATCCTGCATGATGGCGGCGAGCGTCTGTACCTCCTTCAGCATCTCGGCATAGGTGATCCTGGTGACGGAATTCGTCAGCGGCGAATCATGAATCAGAGCCAGCTGCTCGCCGCGGCCGGCGGCGACGTGGCGGTCGAGCGCGTTGAAGCAGGTGTTGACGACGGCGCCGGCGAACCAGCGGCCATAGGCGCCCATCGAGGGATCGAAGATTGTCTTGGCCGGCTCGATCCAGTCGATCGCGCGGGCGGCCTCGGCCCAGAACCCTTCCGGATCCTGCAGCGACCGGGCATGGACCTCGTGATAGCGGCTCGCAGCGCTCATGACGTTTCCCCAAGATCTGTGTTTATTCCCAACTATTGTCCGGGACAAAGCGACAGTTCAAGCCATCATGAATTGATCCAGATCAGGCACGGGCGTGCGGGCAGGTCATTTTCCGATCCGGAGCCTCGCGCTGCGCGCTGCGGCCCCTCGGCCTAGACAAAGGTCTTAGCCAGGCCTGAGCGTGCAGGGGACCCGCAAGGAAGTACGCGGTGCGTGCCCTCGTCCGCAGGCGCGAACAGTCGCGCGCGCCTGATGGTGGCCTAGTAGCCGTCGGCGCCGTTCAGCCGCCGAAGGCGGTCCTGCATCGCCTTCTTCAGATCGTAGCCGCTACGGCCGAAATCGGCATTGCGGCGGGCGATGAAGGCGTCCTGCTCACGCTGCAGCGCTCGCGCCGCGGCCGGCCCCGGCGCCTCGCGCACCGCCCGCGCATGCGAGCCGTCGATCTCGCGATCGAGATTGGCAAGCTCCGGGTCGGCGCAGATCGCCTTCTCGGCGGCGCGCCGCGCCGCCGCGCAATTGAAGCTCGGCCGGCCGGCCACCGCCATCTGCGCGCCCAGACGCTCGAGCTCGAGGGCGAGGGCGCGGTAGTTGCTGCGCGCGCCGACGTGATCCGGATTGAGCCGCAGGGCAGAAGCAAAATCAGCCAGCGCCTTCGGCCGGTCTCCCTTCTTTCGGTACAGTTCGCCGCGCGCGTTGAAGATGTTGGCCAGCGTCGGATCGAGCTGCAAAGCCGTGCCGTAGTCGGCGATGGCGCGATCGGTCTCACCCCTGACGATGTAGATCGAGGCACGCGCGATCAGCGCGTTGATACGATCGCTCTTCGCAGTCTTCGGATTGTCGATCAGCGCACCGCACTCAGTGAGCACCTTGTCGCCGTCCTGCGCCTCGGACGCGGCGATGCAGGCGGCGGCGTCGACCACCGGTTCCTTGGCAGGCTCGGCTGCGCCGACGGCATATGCCTCGACGGCGAGCAGGATCGGCCAGGCGGTCAGCGTGGCCAGGATGACCGCTCCTCGGCGGCATGGCTGCATCGTCACATCCGGATAAATAGCCCTTGCACGGATATGGCGCAGCCCGCGCCGCGATGCAATCCGCTCAGCCTAGCTGCGGCAGGTGAGCCCGCCATCGACCACCAGCGTGATTCCGGTGACGTATTTCGATTCGTCCGAGGCGAGGAACAGCGCCGCGTTGGCGACGTCGAACGCATCGCCCATATGCCCCATCGGCACCTGCGCATCGCGCTTCCGCCACATCTCCTCGACGTCGCCCTTGGCGTAGCTCGCCGCCAGACCGGCCGAATGCTCGACCATCGGCGTCTTCATCAGCCCGGGCAGGATCGCATTGACCCGGACATGCTTCGGCGCGAATTCGACCGCGGTCGTGCGCGTCATCTGGTTCATCGCCGCCTTGCTGGCGCCATAGCTGACATAGGAGATGCCGACCTGGCGGATCGAGGCCACCGAGGAGATGTTGATGATCGAGCCGCCGCCCTGTCCGATCATCACGGGAATGACGTGCTTCATGGCGAGATAGGCGCTCTTGAGGTTGACCGCGAACACGCGGTCCCACTCCGCCTCCTCGACATCGACGACGCTGCCCATCTCGGCGATGCCGACATTGTTGTCGAGCACGTCGATGCGGTCATAGGCCGTGAGGCAGGCCTTCACCATCGCCTCCACCTCAACGGCCTTGGAGACATCGGCGGTGTAGGCCTCGGCCTGGCCGCCCTCGCCTGCAATGATCGCAGCCGTTTCAGCCGCGGCGTCCCTGTTGCGATCGACGCAGAACACTCTTGCGCCCTGCCGCGCGAACGTCACGGCCGTGGCCTTGCCGTTGCCCCAGCCCGGTCCGATCGAGCCGGCGCCCACCACCAGCGCCACCTTGCCCTCCAGACGTCCCATCGCGTTCTCCCGTTGTTTGTTATTCGTCGCAGGCGCTCATCGTGATCGTCGCGGCGCCGATCTCATGGCCGAAGATCTCAGAGATCGTCCGGCATCGCCCGTCGTTGCAGATCCGCCATTCGCCGGCTGCGCCGGAATTCGCGAGCACGATCCGCGACAGCGGCTCGCGCTCGACGGACCATTGGTACCACCCGTCGACCAGCCGCGCCTCGGGCGGCGGCTCCATGCCGGCGCCGGAGCCCTTCACGCGGGCCTCAACCAGTTGGAGGCCATCCGCCGTCACGCGCCAGTCCTCCTGCCATCCGGTCTTTTCGACCGAATGCGTCCAGGCCAAAGTGAAGCCGGCCAGCGCCAGCGCCTTCACCACACCGGATGACGCCAGACAGAGGCTCAAGCGGAGGCCACCACGGCCGCCGGCGGCCGCTGCCGCCACTGCCAGGCGACAATCGCCGCCGCCAGCACGAAGCCCAGCACGTCGCTATAGGGGAATTCACCGAGAAGGCAGACCGATGCGACGAATGACAACAGGCGTTCGATCACCGTCATGCGAGTGTACAGGAAGCCGATGGCGACCATGCCGAACAGGCCGATCGAGATCAGCGCCTTGACGAACGCATACGCCACCGCCCCATAGAAACCGAGTTGCGCCTCCATCGGATCGCCCGCCTGCAACATTAGCGCCGGCGAGTAGACAAAGATGAAGGGAATGACATAGCCGGCGAGCGCGATGCGCATCGCCTCCCAGCCGATCTTGTCCGGATTCTCCTTGGCGATCGGTGCGGCGGCCAGCGCCGCCAGCGCCACCGGCGGCGAGAGGTCCGCCATGATGCCGTAGTAGAACGCGAACATGTGGCTCGCAATCAGCGGCACGCCGAGCTTGGCGAGCGCGGGCGCGGCGAGCGCTGCGGTGATGATGTAGGTTGGGATAGTCGGAATGCCCGTGCCCAGCAGGATCGACAGCAGCATGGTCATGATCAGCGCCGCGAACAGGCTGGTCTTGCCGAGACCGATCACCCAGCTGCCGAAGATCGAGCCGACGCCGGTCTGGGTCATCATGCCGATGATGACGCCGACGATGGCGCAGGCCATGCCGACGGTGAGCGCAGACTTGGCGCTTTCGGCGAGCGAGTCACGACAGGCATGCAGGGTCGCCATGCCGCCGCGCATAAAGCCGGTGATGACAACGAGCGCCACGACCACTGAGGCCACCGGCACGATCTGCAGGCCGTTGCGCGACAGCGCGCCGACCACGAGCGCAAGCCCGATCCAGAACACGTAGCGGAGCACCTGGTTGGAGAAGCCCATCGTGATCGAGGTGCCCAGGATCAGCGCCACGGTCAGCGCGAGGCCCATCGAGCCCGCATAGAGCGGCGTGAAGCCCTCGAACAGCATGTAGACCAGCGCGGCGAGCGGCAGCACGAGATACCAGCGCGCCACCAGCGCCTTCCAGGCGCTCGGGATTTCCGACGGCTTCATGCCGGTCAGGCCGTGCTTACCGGCTTCGAGATGCACCATCCAGAAGGCGGAGGCGAAGTAAAGGATCGCCGGGATGACGGCCGCCTTGACGATCACCGAGTAGTCGACGCCGAGCGTCTCGGCCATGATGAAGGCGACTGCGCCCATGACCGGCGGCATGATCTGGCCGCCCATCGACGCCGTGGCCTCGACGCCGGCGGCGAAGGCGCGGCGGTAGCCGAACCGGATCATCAGGGGAATGGTGAATTGGCCGACGGTGACGACATTGGCGACGCCCGAGCCGGAGATCGTGCCCATCATGCCCGAGGCGAACACCGCGACCTTGGCGGGACCGCCGCGGGTGCGCCCGAACAGGCCGAGCGAGACGTCGGTGAAAAGCTGGATCATGCCGGCATGCTCGAGGAACGAGCCGAACAGGATGAACAGGAAGATGTAGGTCGCGGAGACGTAGATCGGCACGCCGTAGAAGCCCTCGGTGCCGAACGACAGATGCGTGATCACCTGGTCGAAATCATAGCCGCGGTGGTTCAGCGGCGATGGCAGATACTGGCCGAAGAACCAGTACAGCAGGCAGGCGCCGCACATCAGCGGCAGCGCGAGGCCCATCAGGCGGCGAGTGCCCTCGAAAATCAGCACAGCCAGCAGGGTTCCGACCACGAGATCGACGCGCGTCGGATCGCCGTCACGCGCGATCAGGTCGGCGTAGAAGATCCACTGATACAAGCCGCATAGAAAACCTATCGCGCCGATCGCCCAGCCGGCGATCCGCCCGGCGTCGGTCTTGGCGGTGAAGTTGCCGATCAGGCCGAAGGTAAGCAGCAGCAGGAACCCGACATGGACGCCGCGCACAACCTGGCTCGGCAGATAGTTGAAGGCGGCGACGTAGAGCTGGAACAGCGCGAAGGCGAGGCCGATGCCGTAGGCGAGATAGCCCCAGCGGCCCGGGCCGAAGCCCTCCGGAAAGCCGTGCTCGAAATTGTCGAACTCGACCTTGACCGGTGTCTCCATGTTCACGGCTTCGATCGTCATGATTCCCCCAACGCGCCCTTGCCAGGATCCGCCCATCGGCCGCGGCTACCTGAAACGAGAAGACTGCGCGGGAGCCCGCGCAGTCGATTTTGGAAACGAGCCGGCCTTCGGGCGGCGCAGGCGGCGTCCTTACTTCAGGACGCCCTTTTCCTTGTAGTAGCGGATCGCGCCCGGGTGCAGCGGCACCGGACTGTCCTGTGCCGCCGTCTCCAGCTTGATCTCCTTGCCGGCCGCGTGCGCGTTGGCGAGTTCCGGCAGCGACTCGAAGATCAGCTTGGTCATCTGATAGGCGAGATCATCGGACACGGCCGAGCTGGTGACGAGATAGTTGATCACCGCCGCGGTCGGCACGTCCTTGTCCTGGCCGGTATAGGTGTTGGCCGGGATGGTCGCCGCCACAAACGGCGCGCCGATCTTGTCGACCACCTCCTTCGGCACCGACACCACGGTGATCGGCGACGAGGTCGACAGGTCCTTCAGCGAGGCGACGCCGAGGCCGGCCGATTGCAAGGTGGCTCCGAGTTGCCGGTTCTTCATCAGGTCGACGGATTCGGCGAACGGCAGATATTCGACCTTGCCGAGATCCTTGTAGCTCATGCCGGCGGCAGCGAGGATCGCGCGCGAGTTCAGCTCGGTGCCCGACTTCGGCGCGCCGACCGACAGGCTCTTGCCCTTCAGATCAGCCAGCGTCTTGATGCCGGACTCGGCGGTCGCGACGATCTGGATGTAGTTCGGATAGATCGCGCCGATGGTGCGCAGCTTGTCGAGCTTGGACTTGAAGCCCGCCTCCTCCTCGCCGTTCCAGGCCGACTTGAGGGAGTCGCCGAGCGCGAAGGCGAGCTCGCCGCGGCCCTGCTGCAGCAGGATCAAGTTCTCGACCGAGGCCTTGGTCGCCTGCACCTGGGTCTTCACGTTCGGGATCTTGTCGCCGTAGATCTTCCCGATTGCGACGCCCAGCGGATAATAGACGCCGGAGGTGCCGCCGGTAAGCACATTGATGAAGCTCTGCGCCTGTGCCGCAGGGGCCGCAAGAAGGCTGGTGACGGCCAGGAACAATCCGGTTGCAGTGCCAAAGAGTTTCGAGAAACGCATCTGTCCTCCCATTGATTTTGCCGGCAAATTGGACGGATGCATGCGTCGGGTCAACCCATCCGAAAGACGGGCGGCCGCGCGCCGCGGCGGCGGGCCGTGGGTCAGCGACGGCGAGGCAGAACCGCGCCCGGAATGATCAACTCAGCATTGACGGCACTGCACGCCTGAACCTCAGATGCTCCGAGGCCGCGGCGCGGCCGCGAGCTGCCATCAGGCCGGGCAGATCATTGGAGATCATTGGAAGGTCATGTCGACGCACTTGGAGATGTCGGAGCCGAGGCCCGAGGAGATCGTGATGCAACCGCGCAGCTTCTGCTGGGTGGTGTCCGCCACCCAGATCGAGTAGCCGCCATTGCCGAAGAAGGAATTGGTGTTGGCCGGCTCGGTTTCGGTCGCGTCGAAATCGTATTTCGAGTCGGTGTCGAACACCCGTGGCCGCTTGCTGCAGCTGCCGTCGGTCTGGACGTTGAGGACCTCCTTGTTGTCCCGGGTCAGGGACAGCGACACCTGGCAGCGGAAAAACTCCGACGTCTTCACGTTGAAGAGATAGGCGTAGGACTTGCAGACGGCCGTGTTGAGCTTGCCGGCGGACAGGCCGCGGCTGCAGGCGATGCGCTGGTTGTTGGACAGCTTGAAATCGTCGGCCCGGGCGGACGTCAGCGCCACCAGCGACAAGGCCGCAACCCAACCGATCTTCGTGACGAGACTCATCCGAATCATCCCCAAAATGTTTTCTTGGCATTTGTTTCTAAACCACGCTGCAGGATAATCGCGAGACGAGGAATGGGAAAATCTGGAAGCGCCGACCAATGGCGCGCTCGACAACGCCGCTTCCAACGCCGTTCTTGATTTGTTCAACGAGACCACCAAGGAGGAGGATCATGAAAGGACCCGTTCTGAAAACCCTGCTCGCCATGGGGACGCTGTGCGCGCTGACCGGCGTGACACTTGCGGCTCCGCCCGAGCCATGGGAGCTCAAGCCCGACATGGGCTACGCCTACGGCAAAGACGGCAAGACGCTCGCCTACAAGATGGGCACGAAGAATGCCGACATGCTGCTGAAGGGCGCCAAGAAGGTGCCGAAGGGAACGCTGTTCTTCATCGGTCAGAACGGCCAGCTCTACATGCGGACGGCGCCGTATCTCGAGGGCGACGGCAGCTTCTCGTTCGGCGCAGACGAGTAAGCGCGATTGATAAGGGTGTCGTCCCGGCGAACGCCGGGACCCATAGCCACCGGCCTCGGTTGTCGCGCGCGCTTGGAGCTACGCCCGTCACAATCACGATGTCCTGGGAGTCTGGGTCCCGGCGTTCGCCGGGACGACGGTGGGATGCGCATCGCGCTCCCCCACCAAGCGGCCAATGAGCGTCTCAAAACGCCGCGGCCAGCTCCTTGGCGCCGGGCAGGACGCTCAGCGAGTCCATCCTGGCATCGGTCACCGCGAGCAGCCTGGCCACCGTGTTGTGACGGACGGCGACGGGATTGCGCTCATAGCCGCCGCGCTGGAAGAAATTCGCGGTCGGCACCTGGTCGCGCATCTCGAGCGGCATGGTGACGATGTCGAAGCCGGTGCCGTCGCCGGTGAGGTTCATCATCTCGAGCTCGGCGGCCGAGAGCGGCCGGGTGTAGCCCTTGGCGCGGGCGAACAGCACTGACGTGAGCAGCTTGTGGGTCTGCAGCATCGGCCCGACATCGATGTCGAGCACCATCGCATGCATCGCCCAGCCCTGCTCGGTGTTACCGATCTTCTCATGCGCGGACCAGTCGTCCGGCACCGAGCGCGCGATCGCGACCATTTTTTTCAGCACATTGAGCTTGTGCTCCATCGCGCCCCGCGCCGGACCTGACGTCTGCGCAACGCGCTCGCCGAGCAGGCGGGTGAACAGCGGGCCCTGCTCGGCCAGCAGCTCGACCGTGTTGGTCGTCAGCAGCTGGTTGTAGCCGATCGCGGTCGAGATCGGGCGGTTGCCCTTGAATCCCGACTGCGAGTCATGTCGGCCGTTGCCGCCTGTCTCGAACGAATAGACGCGCACCGCCTGCTCCCGCGTCAGTCCCGAGGAGGCGGCGAAGCGGGCATAGGCGCGCTTGAAGTCGATGTCGTTGGTCGGGCGTTGCGGCGACCATTGGAAGTGCTCCTGCGCCGCCTTGAGCAGATCGGCGACGACGGGAATGTATTTGCGCTCGCGCGGCTCGCCCTCGGGCTCCGGCTCGGGATTCACCGGCCGCTTCGGCCCGGTGTAGACCGGCGGCTGCTCCAGCACGTAATCGTCGAGCCCGATCGGCTGCCGGTCGCGGCGCTTGGCGTTACGAATGCGGCGCTTGTCGGCGATCGCCTTCCAATAGGCGCCCGCCTCCTGGTCGAACGCGGCGCGCGCCTGCTGATACTCGGCGAGCTTGCGCTGGTATTCGGCGATCGCCGCCGGCGAAGCCATCTGGGCCAGGGCATCGCGCGCGACCGGGGCCGGCGCAGGTTCCGCGGCCGGGAGAGGCGATGCACCCGCGACGGCGCAGGCGAGGATCAATGCGAGCTTGCGAATCGGCTGATGCGGCATGCCGCCCTTGTAGCCGAAACGGTGGCTACTTCCAGGCGAACACCGGCTGTTCGAGCTCGTGGACGCGGGTATCGCGGCCGGCCAGCACCTCGCGGAACTGATAGACCAGGGCCGCGGTCGGCGCGTGAATGAGGCCCTCGCGGGCGTGAAACCGGATCACGCGCCGCGTACTCTCGGGGATCGCCGTGAAATCGAACGCGCCGTCGGCCGTGATCGCATCGAGCCCGATCCGATGCACCGAGGCGACCTCGTCGGGATTCGGCCGCAACATGCGGCCATTCGCCGCCCACACGACGACAGGGGTGATCAGATAGCCCGACCGCGTCGGATAGTCATCGAGCAGGCCGAGCACGGCATCCGCCTCGAGGGTGAGGCCGAGCTCCTCCTCGAGCTCGCGCAGCGCGCCCTCGATCGGCGTCTCGCCGGCATCACAGCGGCCGCCCGGCAGCGCCCATTGGCCGCCATGGCTGCGCAGTCCCGCGGCGCGCAAGGTGAGCAGCAACGTGGTCGTGCCGGTCTCGTGATGCGGGGCCAGCGCGATCGCCACCGCCGCGCGCTTCAGCGGCGGCGTCCCGGCCATCGTGTCCAGGCGCACGAAGCCCGCGCAGCAGGACGCGATTTTCCGTCGTGTGGCATCGTCGAACGGCATGGCCATGCAGCTTGACTACACCAGCCCCGCGGCGGATGAAACGACCATGTGCCGGCCTGCGGCACCGATGGAAGGGGATGTCCGAGATGACGAAATCAGCTGCGGCAAAGATGAAGTCCGACGGCTGGGAGATCGTCGATACCTCCGGATTTCTGCATCTGATCGGGCCGCTGTGGCAGCGGGTTCTCGACGGTGTCCATGAGTACGCCATTGTCACCGAGGACAAGCACCACAATCGCCGCGGCCTGGTCCAGGGCGGCGTGATCATGACGCTCGCCGACCGCAGCTGCGGCATGACGGCCCGCTTTGCCGCCGGCAAGGAGCACATGGCGACGATCCAGTTCGACACGCATTTCGTCGAGTCCGGCAAGATCGGCGAGACCCTGGTGTCGCGGCCGCATGTCGTGCGGATCACCCGCAGCCTCGTGTTCATCACCACCGAGGTGACCGCTGCGGACCGCGTGATCGCGATGGCGTCGGGCGTGTTCAAGATTTTGAAGAGCGAGTGAGCCGCGGCTGTCTCCGGCGTCAGTGCGAGGAGCCAACGGGTCCGCGCAAGGCGCGGCCCGATGACAGGCTCCGCGACGAAGCAATCCAGGACTGTTTCCAATCTGGGGCTCTGGATTGCTTCGCTGCGCTCGCAATGACGCGCGGAGCGAGCTATCGTTCGTAAATCCATGCTCGCTTATGGCAGGAATGAGGCTTCCATGAACTATCGCCAGCTCGGCCGTTCCGGCCTGAAAGTGTCGCCGATCTGCCTGGGCACGATGATGTTCGGCGGCCCGACCGACGAGCCGACCGCGGCGCGCATCATCGCGAAAGCCCGCGATGCCGGCATCAATTTCATCGACACGGCGGATGCCTACAACAAGGGCGCCTCTGAAGAGGTCGTCGGCCGCGCCATCGCGCGGGAGCGCGACCGCTGGATCGTCGCGACCAAGCTCGCCAACCCGATGGGCGATGATCCCAACCGCGCCGGGCTGTCGCGGCGCTGGATGCTGCAGGCCGCGGACGAGAGCCTGAAGCGGCTCGGCACCGGTCACATCGACATCTACTATCTTCACAAGGAGGACCACGCGACGCCGCTGGAGGAGACCGTGCGCGCGATCGGTGACCTCATGCGCGCCGGCAAGATCCGCTATTTCGGCGTCTCGAACTATCGCGCGTGGCGGCTCGCCGAGATCTGCAATCTGTGCGACGGAATGGGCATCGACCGTCCTGTGGTCAGCCAACCCTATTACAACGCGATGAACCGGATGCCCGAGGTCGAGCACCTGCCGGCTTGCGATTATTACGGCCTCGGCGTGGTGCCCTATAGCCCGCTGGCGCGCGGCGTGCTCACCGCCAAATACAGCCCCGATGCGCCGCCCGACAAGGACACGCGGGCCGGCCGCAACGACACCAGGATGATGCAGACCGAATGGCGGCCGGAATCCCTGAAGCTCGCGCAGGAGATCAAGCGCCACGCCGAGACCAAGGGCTTTACACCCGGCCAGTTCGCGGTGTCATGGGTGCTGAACTCCGCGTTCATCAGTTCGGTCATCGCAGGGCCGCGCACTGAGCCGCAATGGGATGACTACATCCGATCGATCGACTATCCCTATGCTGCCGACGACGAAGCGCTGATCGATCGCCTGGTCGTCACCGGCCACGCGTCAACGCCGGGCTACAACGATCCGGCCTATCCGATCGAAGGCCGCAGGCCGCGGGTGGGCTGAGATGGTGGACGATCGTTACGGCCTGCCGCTGTCCACCGCCTCCACCGATGCGGCTTCTGCTTATCGCGAAGGCATGGATCTGCTGCTCGCCTTCTGGCCCGGCGCCACCGACGCGTTCGAGCGGGCGATCATGCTGGATCCGGACTTCGCGCTGGCGCATGCCGCCCGCGCGCGCATTCATGCGATCTACATGCAGCGCGAGGCGGCCCTGCAGACAATCAAGCGCGCCCGCGACCTCGTCGCCAAGCGCGGTACCGAACGCGAGAAGAGCCATGTCGCTACCCTGGTGCTCGCCATCGAGGGGCGCGGCACCGACGCGCTCCATGCGGCCCTGACGCATCTCGAGAGCTGGCCGCGCGATGCCATGATCATGGCGCTGCCGCTCGGCGCCTTCGGCCTGCTCGCTTTTTCGGGGCGGAGAGATCACGACGCGGCGCGACGCGATCTGTGCAACCGCTTTGCCGCAGCCTATGGCGAGGACTGGTGGTTCCTGTCGAACCATGGCTGGGCTCTGACCGAGGCCGGCGAGGTGTCGCAAGGCCGCGCCATCACCGAGCGCAGCTTCGCGCTGCGCCGGCACAACGCCTATGCCGTGCATGCGCTGCTGCATGCCATGTTCGAGCAAGGCTCGCTCGCCGAGGCCGGCGCGCTCGTCGAGGGCTGGATCGGCGACTACGATCGCACGGGCATGCTGCACGGTCACATCTGCTGGCACCAGGCGCTGGGTGCGCTGGACCGCGGTGATGCGGCCGGCGCGCTCAGGGTGTACACTGACGTGCTGTTGCCGACGATGGACACCGCGCCGCCGCTTAACACGCTGTCGGACTGTGCCTCGCTGCTGTGGCGGCTGAGGGCGGAGAACCATACGTTGCCCGACGGGGCCTGGACCGAGGTGGCAGCCTATGCCAGACCGCGCTTCACGGGCTCGACGCTTGCCTTCATCGAAATGCACCTGGTGATGATCGCCGCGGCCACCAACGATACGACGGCTCTTAAGGGGCGTCTTGCCGCGATCGAGCGGCGGCAGATCGAGGGCAATCTCCCGGCGGGGCGGATCGTGCCGCACATGCTGCGGGCCCTGCGCGCCTTCGCCGAGGAGAATTGGCGTGCCTGCGCGCGCGAGCTCACACCGGTTATGGGCGACCTCGCCCGCATCGGCGGCAGCCACGCCCAGCGCGAGGTGATCGAGGATACCTACGTCCTGGCCCTGATCCGCAGCCGCGACCTCGCGAAGGCACGCGAGGTCCTCGATGCCCGCCTGCACCGCCGCCCCTCCGCGCGTGACACGCGCTGGCGGGCGCTGTCTACTGAGTAGTTCGGTCGCTGAGGGCACAAGCGTCTCGCCGTCAATCCGGGGCAATCGCGAATGCGACGGCGCGAATCGGCGGCGCGTTGGCGATTGAATCCGGACTCCCGAGATTATTGGAGCGGACGCAAGACAAGCTCGAGATTCCGGGTTCAAGGCCTGCGGCCTTGCCCCGGAATGACGTCCCTGGCCAAGAGGCCGCCCTACCCCTCGGTTTCCAAGCCCGTCGGCATCGGGACATTTTCCGGCTGCAGCTTGAGGCCGGCAGCCAGCGCCACCGTCTCCAGCAGCGCCGCAAAATCCTTTTCCAGGTAGGCGGCGGGATCGCTCTGCAGCGACGCCGCGCCGACATGGGCCTGCAGCGCCTCGCGCGTTGCCGCCGTCACCGGCATCGCGACGTCGAGTTGGCGCGCCGCCGACAGGCCGAGATCGAGATCCTTGCGCAGAAGGGTCGGCGTGAAGGTCGTGGTCCAGTCGAGATTGACCAGCGCGTTGCTCTTGTACTTGGTGAAGGTCGAGCCCATGACGCTGGCATTCATGAAGTCGAGGAAGGCATGGCGCGGCACGCCGGCCTTCTGCGCCAGGATGGTGATTTCGGCCAGATTCTGGATCACGACGCCGAGAAAGACGTTGTGCGCAATCTTGCAGATGCGCGCGAGCTCGCCCTCGCCGACGTAGGACACGCCGGAGACGGCGATCTTGGCGAGATATGGTGCGATGGCATCGAACGCGGCTTTGGGTCCGGACACGACCGATGACAGCTTGCCGGCCTTGACGCATTTGCCGTTGCCGGACACCGGGGCGCGCACGAACGCGCAGTCGAGCTGTCTCAGCTTGGCGTCGATCGCCTCGGACTGCCCGACACCGATGGAGGAGCAATCGACCAGGATCTGAGGACGCGGACCCGAGCCCGACGCGACGAGTCCATGGTCGCCGAAATAGACCTGCTCGAGATCCTTGGCCGTCGACACCATCGAGAAGACGATGTCGCATCCTGCGAGATCGCTCGGATGGTCGACGATGATGCCGCCCTTCGTCGCCAGCGGCTCGGCCTTGGCCCGGGTGCGGTTGAAGATCGACACCTTGTGTCCGGCTTTCAGCAGCCGCTCGGCCATCGGATAGCCCATGCGCCCCATGCCGATCCAGCCGAGCGAATGCGTCGCGGTCATTGTCGTCTCCTCGTCATACTGGTCACGGCAGTCGTCATTGCGAGGAGCGAAGCGACGAAGCAACCCAGAGTCCTTGCTCGGCCCTGGATTGCTTCGCTTCGCTCGCAATGACGAGAAATTTAGAAAGGCAGTCTTGCTCGTAGCATTATCTCGCTCAGTAACGATTGGCGATCGGCAGCTCTTCCGCGGGGAACAGCGTGATCACCTGGCAGCCCTTGTCGGTGACCACGACCTCCTCCTCGATGCGCGCCGCGGAGAAGCCGTCAGTGGCTGGGCAATAAGTCTCCAGCGCGAATACCATGCCGGTCTTGATCTCCATCGGATTGTCCAGCGAGACCAGGCGCGAAATGATCGGGCGCTCATGCAGAGCGAGACCAAGACCGTGGCCAAATTGCAGGCCGAACGCCGCCATCTCCGAGGGGAATCCGAACTCCTCCGCCGCCGGCCACACCTTGGCGACGGAATCGGTCGACACGCCCGGCTTGATCAACGCGATCGCGTTGTCGAGCCACTCGCGGCAGCGCTTGTAGGCATCGTGCTGGGCCGGCGTGGCTCGGCCGACATTGAAGGTGCGGTAATAGCAGGTGCGGTAGCCCTGATAGGACTGCAGGATGTCGAAGAACGCCTGGTCGCCCGGACGCAGGATGCGGTCGGTGAAATTGTGCGGATGCGGATTGCAGCGCTCGCCGGATATCGCGTTGATCGCCTCGACGTCGTCGGAGCCCATCTCGTAGAGCATCTTGTTGGCGAGCGCGACGATGTCGTTCTCGCGGACGCCGGGCTTCAAATTCTCGTAAATCGAATGATAGACGCCGTCGACCATTGCCGCGGCCTGGTTGAGCAGCATGATCTCGTCGATGTTCTTGATCTCGCGCGCGTCGAGCATGACCTGCTGGCCGTCGACGACCTTCATGCCGGCCTTTTGCAGCTCGAAGAACATCGCGGTTTCAGCAAGGTCGACACCGACCGGCATGTCGGCGACGCCGGCCGCGCGCAGCAGGCTCATGACTTCTTCGGCATGAGCCTTCATCAGGCCGACGGCCGGCGGCACCGTGCCGCGCATGCCGAGCATGCCGGCGCGGCAGTTCTCAGGCGCCAGCCAGTCGCAGAAGATGCGGTGGTGCACGGCGGCCGAACCGAAATCCCACACGATCGGCTCGCCGTCGCCGGCCAGGAGCGCGAAGCGACAGAGCTTGTCGCGCTCCCATTCGCCGATCTTGGTGCCGGAGACGTAGCGGATGTTGTTGACGTCGAACAGCAGCAGCGCGCCACAGCCCGAGGCCTTCAGCGCCTGGCGCGCCCGCGCCAGACGGTATCGCCGCAGACGATCGAAATCGACGCGGCGCTCGAAATCGACCGAGACATGGCCGTGCGAGGGAATCGCCCGGCTCCAGCGCCAATGCGGATCGAGATGCTCGGGGCTGACCAGATGCGGCTTCAGCGCGCTGGCTGTCATGTGGACGTTTCCCATTGAGTTATTGCAATCGATTGCAGAGCCGGATTTATTGCATGCACGTTAAGAGTGTCAAGGTAAGTCAGAGGGAAACGTCGCTGCGCTGCGACATCAGAGGCTGGACATGGAGCAGACATCGCGACCGGCGAGACGGCCGCAGGCAACGGCATCCGCCCGCCCGACGATCAAGGACGTGGCCGCCCGATGCGGCGTGCACCCGTCGACGGTCTCGCGCGCGCTCAGCCCGGCCATGAAGCATCTGGTCGCGACGGATGTCGCCGACCGTATCCAGGCCGCTGCCAACGCCATCGGCTACCGGCTCAACATGGCGGCCAAGGGGTTGCGCACCGGGCGCAGCGGCCTGATCGGCGTGCTGGCGCCCGATATCGCCGACCCCGGCTTTCCGCCGGTGCTCTCCGGCATCGCGGATCACCTCAATGCCGAGGGCTATGCGACGATCGTCGTCGACGTCGGCAGCAAGGGCTCGGAGCAGGATCTGGTCGATCGCCTGATCGCGCGCGGGGTCGACGGCCTGGTGCTGGCGACGGTGAGCTTGCGCGACGATGTCGTAAAGCATTGTCTCGATGCGGCGCTGCCGGTCGTACTGGTCAATCGCGTCGATGGCGCGAGCCAGTTGCCATCAGCGGCCAGCGATGACGCGGCGGGCATGCGGCTTGCGGTCGAGCATCTCGTGGCGCTCGGCCACCAGCGGATCGGCCACGTCGCCGGCCCGCAGGAGATCTCGACCGGCGCGCGCCGGCGGGCCGGCTTCGAGGCCAGCGCCAGGGATGCGGGCCTGTCCGCCCGCCACGCGCCGGTCGAGGTCGCTGACTCCTACACGCGCGCGGCCGGCCGCGAGGCTGCGCTGCGCCTCCTGACGCGCCGGACGCGGCCGACCGCGATCGTCGCCGCCAATGATTTGCTGGCGCTCGGCGTCTATGACGCGCTCGCCGCCCGCGGCCTCGCCTGCCCCGGCGACGTGTCGGTGGTCGGCCACAACGACATGCCGTTCGTCGACATGGTCTCGCCGCCGCTCACCACGGTGCGGATCGCCCAGCGCGACATGGGGGAAGCCGCAGCGCGATTGCTGCTGGCGCGCATTGCGCGCCATGAGGTCACGGACGAGCATGTCGTGCTGGCGCCGCAGCTCATCATCCGCGGATCGACGGCGCAGCCGCGGCCCTGATCAGCGCAGACGTGCCCGCGTGATCACCTGCCCAGCGCGCGCATTCTGGTGCGCCCCCTGCCACCACGTCAGCGCGCCGTTGACGACGACCGCGTCGATGCCGGCAGCGGGCACGCAGGGCTCGTCATAGGTCGCAGCGTCGCGCACGCTGGCCGCGTCGAAGATCGTGATGTCGGCATGGTGGCCGACGGCCAGCGTGCCGCGGCGCTTGATGCCGAAATTCTGCGCGGTAAGGCCGCTCATCTTCCAAACCGCCGTCTCCAGTGAGAACAGCTCGAGCTCGCGGCAGTAATAGCCGAGCACGCGTGGGAACGTGCCCCACAGGCGCGGATGCGGCCGCTCGCCGAACGGGAGACCGTCGGAGCCGATCATGGTCGGCTCGAAGGCGAGGATGGTGCGCACGTCCGCCTCGTCCATCGAGAAGTAGATGGCCGATGCCGGCTGCAGCCGCTTCGCGGCTTCGAGCCGGTCGACGCCCCAGCTGGCGGCGATGTCGGCGAGATCACGGCCCGCCATCTCCGGATGCGGCTTCGACGCGGCAACCACGACCTTGACCTGCAGCTTGGCCGGATCGGTGTGCAGCATCGTCGAGGATGCGTTATAAGGATAGCAGTCGAGCGCGACGCATTGGCAGCTCATCGCCTCGGTGAGCAACGGCAGCGTCTCTTTCGTGCGGCCGAAATTCGCCGGCCCCACCACCTTGTGGTGCGAGATCACGACCTGGACGTCGAGCGCCTTGCCAATTGCAAAGCTCTCCTCCAGCGATTTGACGACGTCATCAGCCTCGTTGCGCATATGCGTGGCATAGACGCCGCCGCTGCCGGTCAGCGGACGGCAGACCTCGATGATCTCCTCGGTCGGCGCGGCCTCCGCCGGCGGATAGAAGGTGCCGGTAGAGACGCCGATCGCGCCGGCATCGAGCGCCTCCTGAACCAAGGCGCGCATCTCGGCAACTTCGCTCTCGGTCGCCGCGCGGCCGAGATCGCTCACGACGGACGCGCGCAGCGAGGTATGGCCGGTCATCGGCGCGACGTTCACCGCCGATGGCGCCGCGCGCAACGCCGCGACGTAGTCCGCGAACGAGGCATATTCCGCAACGCGCCCGTCGCCCGGTGACAGCAGGCCGAGCGGCATCGGTCGCGGCGAGCCCGGCTTCAGCGGCGCGATGCTGACGCCGCAATTGCCCGTCACGACGGAGGTCACGCCCTGTGACACCTTGCAGGTCATGCCGGGATCGACCAGCACCGCGCTGTCGTCATGGGTATGGGCATCGATGAAGCCCGGCGCGACGATGCGGCCGGAGGCGTCGATCACGCGCCGAGCTTCGCCTGAGACCTCGCCGATGGCGACGATGCGGCCGTCCTTGATGCCGACATCCGCCGCAAAGCGCGGCGCGCGCGTGCCGTCGATGACAGTGCCGCCGCGGATGATGAGATCGAAGGAGGTCGGGTCATTGGTCATGAGCTAGGTCTCGCTGGAAACCACAGAACTATCCTGGAGCTATTACAGCGCGTCCAGCTTCATCCGCATGTCATCCGCGCCGGGCTGAACTGCATTCACCGGCGCGAAGCGCCCGGTCCCATTTCCGAGACACGCGATCGTGAGACGGAACGCCTCCGCCCTTGATACGCCTCAACGGCGCACAACCTCGTCTGCGCCACTCTCCCTCCAGCAAACTTTGCGGAGGAGCGTCATGAAAGCCCTGGTCTATCACGGTCCCGGTCAGAAATCCCTCGACGAGCGCCCGAAGCCGGCGATCCTCGAACCCGGCGATGCCGTGGTCAAAATCCTGAAGACCACGATCTGCGGCACCGACCTGCACATCCTGAAAGGCGACGTGCCGACCTGCACGCCGGGCCGCATCCTCGGTCACGAGGGGGTCGGCGTGGTCGACGCGGTCGGCAGCGCTGTGCGCGCGTTCAAGCCGGGCGACCACGTCATCATCTCCTGCATCTCGGCGTGCGGAACCTGCGACTATTGCCGGCGCGGCATGTACTCGCATTGCCGCCACGGCGGCTGGATCCTCGGCCACAAGATCGACGGCACCCAGGCGGAATATGTGCGCACCCCGCATGCCGACACCAGCCTGTATCACGTGCCCGCCGGCACCGAGGAGGAGGCGCTGGTGATGCTGAGCGACATCCTGCCGACCGGCTTCGAATGCGGCGTGCTCAACGGCAAGGTCGAGCCGGGCTCCAGCGTGGCCATCGTCGGCGCCGGCCCGATCGGGTTGGCGTCGCTACTGACCGCGCAGTTCTACTCGCCGGCCGAAATCATCATGATCGACCTCGACGACAACCGTCTCGAGGTCGCCGCCCGCTTCGGCGCCACCAGCGTGATCAACAATAGCGACGGCAAGGCGGTCGAAAAGGTGATGGCGCTGACCAATGGCCGCGGCGTGGATACCGCGATCGAGGCGGTCGGTGTGCCCGCCACCTTCGTGACCTGCGAGGACATCATCGCTCCCGGCGGCATCATCGCCAATGTCGGCGTGCACGGCGTCAAGGCCGACCTGCATCTGGAGAAGCTGTGGGACCGCAACATCGCGATCACCACGCGGCTGGTCGACACCGTGACGACGCCGATGCTGCTCAAGACGGTGCAATCCAAGAAACTGGAGCCGAAGCGGCTGATCACTCACCGCTTCAAGCTGGATCAGATTCTCGACGCCTATGAAACCTTCGGCGCGGCCGCGAAAACGCATGCCCTGAAGGTCCTCATCGAGGCCTAGGGCCATGACCTCCGCGCAGCGCTCACCCCGCCGGGCGGCGCTGCGCGACGATCTGGCGGTACAGCTCGGCATAACGCCCCGCGCGGTGCCGCCATGACACGTCGGTCAGCATCGCGTTGAGCTGCATGCGGGTCCAGTTCGAGGCGTTGCTGCGGGCGGCGTAGAACGCGGCGGCGGCGCGGCGCAAGGTCTGGTCGAGCGCCTCGGCTGTCACAGCTCCGCATTTGAAGCCGGTCGCGGCCACGCCGGCCTCGGTCTCGTCGATCACGGTGTCGGCAAGGCCGCCGACGGCGGTGACGATCGGCAGCGCGCCGTAGCGCAGCGCGCAGAGCTGCGTCAGCCCGCACGGCTCGAACCGCGACGGCACGACCAGCGCGTCGCAGCCGGCCTGGATCAGATGCGCGAGATCTTCGTCATAGCCGATGAACACGCCGATCTGTCCGGGATGGTGCGCGGCGGCGGCGCGGAACGCGTCACGCAGCTCGGCCTCGCCGTCGCCGAGCAGCGCCAGCTGGATACCGGCACTGGTCAAGGTCGGCAGGCACGACAGCAGCAGGTCGAGTCCCTTCTGCGAGGTCAGCCGGCTGACGACGCCGAGCAGGAAGGTCTCCGGCGAGGCCTGCAGGCCCATGCGCGTCTGCAGCGCGGCCTTGTTCGGCGCGCGCGCCTCGAGCTTTTCGATGCCGAAATGCGAGGGGATCGCGGAATCGCTGGCAGGATCCCACACCGTCGTATCGATGCCATTGAGGATGCCGACGAGATCGGACGAGCGCTGGCGCAGCAGGCCGCCGAGGCCCATGCCGTGCTCGTCGCTCTGGATCTCGCGCGCATAGGTCGGCGACACCGTCGTGATCTTGTCGGCGAATTGCAGCCCCGCTTTCAGGAAGCTGATGTCGCCGTAATATTCGAGCCCGTAGATCGAGAAGGATTCCGGCGGCAGGCCGAGCGGCGGCAGGAAGTGACGCGGAAAGCGGCCCTGGAACGCCAGATTGTGCACGGTCATGACCGTGCCGGGATGCGGCCGATGGCTGTAGAGCAGATAGGCCGGGATGAGTCCGGCCTGCCAGTCGTGGCCGTGGACGATATCGGGCACGAAGCTCGCGACTGCGCCGAGGCCGATATAGGACGCCGCGCGCGCGAGTGCGGCGAAGCGGAACGGGTTGTCAGGCCAATCCTTGCCGTCCGGACCGAGATACGGGTTGCCCTCGCGATCATACAAATGCGGCGCATCGAGCACGAACAGGTCGAGCGCGCCATGACTGCCGCCGAGCAGCCGGGCATTGCCGCCGAAGAAGTTCGGCAGCGAGCTGATCTCGCTGGCGTGCTCCAGCGCCTTCATCACGGCGGGATAGCCGGGGATCAAGGTGCGGACCTCGACGTCCTCCGCCATCAGCGCCCAGGGCAGCGCACCGGCGACGTCGGCGAGACCGCCGGTCTTGATGATGGGATAGACCTCGGAGGCGACCGACAGAACGCGCAATGGCGTCATGAATTGAGCCCGTCGATCATCGGCTGGGTGATCAGGGTGACGCCGTTCTCCGTCGTCCTGAAGCGCTTGGCGTCGAACTCCGGATCCTCGCCGACGACGAGCCCTTCCGGAATCTGCACGCCGCGATCGACGACCACGTTGGTCAGCCGGGCGTGGCGTGCGACGTTGACGTAAGGCAGCAGCACGGCGTTCTGCAGCTTGGCATAGGAATGCAGATGCGCCCCGGTGAACAGCAGCGAGCGCTGCACCTGGGCGCCCGACACGATGCAGCCGCCCGAGACCAGCGAGCAGGTCGCCTCGCCGCGGCGGCCGTCGGTGTCGTGCACGAACTTGGCCGGCGGCGTGATCTCGGAATAGGTCCAGATCGGCCAGGAGCGATCGTAGAGATCGAGCTCGGGCACCACGTCGGTGAGGTCGAGATTGGCGGCCCAATAGGCGTCGACCGTGCCGACGTCGCGCC
The DNA here is from genome assembly GCF_000026145.1 of Bradyrhizobium sp. ORS 278. NCBI lineage: Bacteria > Pseudomonadati > Pseudomonadota > Alphaproteobacteria > Hyphomicrobiales > Nitrobacteraceae > Bradyrhizobium > Bradyrhizobium sp. ORS 278. Next base: position 6,864,024 of record NC_009445.1, read on the forward strand.
AATAGCTGCCCTGATCGGAGGCGGCGCGGACGCAGGAGCGGCTGAACTGATGCGCCACCGCGCGGCCGTTCTTGACAATGTAGGGGATGATGTCGCGGCCGAAATCATGGTTCGAGTTCGGATCGGCCGCGTCGCGCTTCAGCTCGTCATAGAGGAACTTGGAATCGAACACATAGATGCCCATGCTGGCGAGCGACTTGTCGGGCTTGCCCGGCATCGGCGGCGGATCTGCCGGCTTCTCGATAAAGTCGCGGATCGTGTCGTCATCGTTGACGTGCATGATGCCGAAGCCCGAGGATTCCTCCCGCGGCATCTCCAGGCAGCCGACGGTGACGTCGGCCCGCTGGTCGACATGCTGCTGCAGCATCAGCTCGTAATCCATCTTGTAGATGTGGTCGCCGGCCAGCACGACGATGTATTTGGTGTTGTAGGTCTCGATGATGTCGATGTTCTGGTACACCGCGTCGGCCGTTCCGACGTACCACATCGTCTCGGAGACGCGCTGGCTGGCCGGCAGGATGTCGAAGCTCTCGTTGCGCTCGGGGCGGAAGAAGTTCCAGCCCATCTGCAGATGGCGGATCAGGCTGTGCGCCTTGTACTGCGTGGCCACCGCGATGCGACGGATGCCGGAATTGACGGCGTTCGACAGCGCGAAATCGATGATGCGCGACTTGCCGCCGAAATAGACGGCGGGTTTGGCGCGCCGGTCGGTCAGCTCCAACAGGCGGCTGCCGCGTCCGCCGGCCAGAACGAAGGCCAGCGCATGACGGGACAGCGGCTCGGTCCTTGCGGCGGGTGCCATGGTTCTCCTCCCTGCAACTCGTTGTCGCGCCATGTTTTCCGTGACCCGGACGAGGGCCGCTCGCCATCGCGATCAGCCGTCCGGTATTCACATATGACGGGGAAACAGCCAACCAGTTCCCAATGACGAGCGCAATGGGGTGCTTCAGCCCAGGCGATCCCAGGTTGCGGCCATCTCGGCCCAGCGTGGCGGATCGGCTCCCTCGCGCGTGCAAGTGATCGCGGCACACGCGGCGGCGAAGGCCAGCACCTTGCGCAGCTCGGCTGCGCTCAAGCGCTTGAGCCCGTCCCGGCCGATCCGTCCGAGCTTGCGCAAGGCGAACAGCATCCCGGCCTGAAAAGTATCGCCGGCGCCGATCGTATCGACCACATCGACGTTGGGGACCGCGACCTCCACCGCCCCGGCTTGCGCATGCCAGCCGAGCGCGCCCTTCGGGCCGCGGGTGACGACGACGAGGCTGGTGCCGCGCGCCAGCAGCGCCGCGGCCCGTGCGGGATAGTCATCGTGGCCATGCAGATAGTCGAAGTCGACATCCGACATCTTGATCAGGTCGGCGCGCGCCGCAAACGCGTCCATGTCGGAGACGTAAGCCGCCTTGTCGGTCACGAGGTTCGGCCGGCAGTTCGGATCGAACGAGATCGTCACCGCGCCGTCGGAGGCCGCGATCATGGCCCGGGTCTCACGGGCACCCTGATAGTGGATGAGCGTGGTCGAGCCGACATGAATGGCGTCGATGGCGGCAAAGGGGATGCTGCCGGGCCGGAACGACCATTTTCGCGCGGCCGTCTCGGCATCGTAGAACGCGTATTGCGCCTCGCTGCCGACATGGCGCACGAAGGCGAGCGTGGTCTGGTCGGGGCTGCGCGTGGCGTAACCGAGGTCGACATCCGAGGCTTGCGCATGCGCCGCGATCATGGTGCCGAACAGGTCGGTCGAGATGCCGCCGATGAAGCCGGTCGGCGCGCCGAGCCGCGCCAGGCCGACCGCGACGTTCAGGCAGGAGCCGCCGACGACCGGCCGCAGCACGTCACGTCCGTCGGCCAGTTTGGCCGGGACGAAATCGATCAAAGCATCGCCGCAGCTCAGGATCATGATCCGCCTCCTCACCCGGCCCCATGCATCACGGAACGGCTGTCGCGATCAAGCGTCCGTAGCATGCCGTGGATGCGGCGCTTGCGGAGATGGAAGTCGGCGACCCCAGGCTCGGTCGGCTCGCTGAGACGGCCGAGCGTCGACATCGACGCCATCGTCTCGCCGATCGAGCGGAAGACGCCGCTGGCCACGGCGCCGAGCATGGCTGCGCCGAGCAGCACCGGCTCCTGGGTGCCCGGCAGAGCCACGGTCAGGCCGGTTGTGTCCGCCATGATCTGACGCACCAGCGGGCTCCGTGATGCACCGCCCGCCATCACCAGCGTACGGCTGGTGACGCCATTGGCGGCGAAGGCGTCGATCACGTCCGCGAGGCCGTAAGCCAGACCACACAGCCCTGCGACGAACAGCCGCTCCATCGCACCGATATCGGCATCGAGATCGAGGCCGGCGATGACGGCGCGCGAGGCCGGATCGGCATAGGGCGACCGGTTGCCGAGAAACTCGGGTAGGATGTGCACCTCACGCGCGAGCAGCGCTGCCGCACCGACGCTCGGCGTTCGCGCCATGATCCGCTTTTCGAGGAAGCTGATCAGATCGAGCCCTTCCGCGCGTGCCGCGGCGGTCGCCTCGGCCACGGCCGGATGTGAGCGCAGCAGATGATCGATCGCGGCGCCCGCGGCGGACTGCCCGCCCTCGTTGAGCCAGAACCCAGGAACCATGCCCTGATAATACGGACCCCACACGCCGGGTACGAAGGACGGCGCTCGCGTGGTCGCCATGATGCAGGCCGAGGTCCCCATGATGTAGGCGAGCCGATCGCAGACATCGACCTCGCCGCTGTCAGCCGCGCGGCCGCCGATCGCGCCGATGCCGCCGGCATGGGCATCGATCAGCGCCGCGCCGACCGGCGTTCCTGCCACAAGAGCAAGCTCACCCGCCGCCTGCGCCGACAACCCGTGGCCGAGCGACGTGCCGGGCGCGACGATCTTGGTGCCAATGCGGGCGTAGTCCTCGCTGACGAAGTCCTCCAGCCCGATGCGGCGGATGTAGTCCGCGCTCCAGCGCGTCTCATGCGCGAGGTAATTCCACTTGCAGGTGACGGTGCACATCGAGCGTGCCAATGAGCCGGTGGCGCGCCAGGTGAGGAAATCGGCGAGATCGAAGAAGTGCCCGGCCGCGTCGAAGCTCGTTCGGAGGTGTCGCTTCAGCCAGAGCAGCTTCGGCATCTCCATCTCCGGCGAGATCGAGCCGCCGACATAGCGCAGCACGTCGTCTCCGGTCGCGTTGATGTCGCGCGCCTCGGCGAGCGCGCGGTGATCCATCCAGACGATGACGTTGCGCGCCGCGTCGCCGGAGCCGCTCACCGTGACCGGCGCGCCGCGCGGGTCGAGCACCACCAGCGAACAGGTCGCGTCGAAGCCGATCCCCTTGATCAGCTCCGGCGAAATGGCGGCCTCCGACAGCGCGGCTTTGACCGCGGCGCAGCAGGCTCGCCAGATATTATCCGACGACTGCTCGACGACGTCCCCGGCCTCATGCCAGGTCTGGATCGGGTGCCGCGCCGCAGCGAGCAGGCGGCCGTTCTCGTCGAAAATTCCGGCGCGCGTGCTGGACGTGCCGACATCGACACCGATAAAAGCCTGGCCCATGTTTCGCTCCCGTCAATTTTGACGCGAGCTTACCAGCAAGTGTAGCCGCCATCGACAACGACGACGCTGCCGGTCATCAAACTTGCCGCCTCCGAAGCCAGGAACAGCACGACGGAGGCGATCTCCTCGACCTGCCCCATCCGCGCCATCGGGGTTCCGCCGATCCAGGCGTCGTACATCCGCGGGTTGCTCTTCACGAAGGCATTCAGCGGCGTTTCGATATAGGTCGGCGCGACCGCGTTGACGCGGATGCCGCGCGCGCCCCATTCGGCGGCCAGCGACTTGGTCAGATGGTGCACCGCGGCCTTGGAGGCATTGTAGAACGACTGCTCCTGCGGCTTGTTGACGATGAAGCCCGACATCGAACCGATGTTGACGATGGTGCCGCTCTTGGCCGCCAGCATATGCTTGCCGAAGGCGCGGCAGCACCAGAAGGTGCCGTTGAGATTGACGTCGAGCACATTGAGCCAGTGCTCGTCGGTGACCGTCTCGGCCGGTGTCTCGCTGCGGGCGATGCCGGCATTGTTGACGAGGATGTCGACCTTGCCGTGCCGTGCGACGAGATCGTCGGCGATCTGCGTCACCTGCGCCGAATCGGTGACGTCCATCAGCGCGGTCTCGGTGGTGAAGCCCTTAGCCTTCATCGCGACCTGCGCGTCCGCCGCCGCCTTGGCGTCGCGATCGGCGATCACCACATGCGCGCCCGCCTCCGCCAGCGCCTCGACACAGGCAAGGCCGATGCCCTGCGCGCCGCCGGTGATCAGCGCCGTCTTGCCGTTCAGCTTGAATTTTTCCAGATACATCGTCGTCGTCCGTGGTTGTCGTTGACGCCCGAAGGGGACGTCACCTCTCATGTGAAGATGGAATGGCCGCTCTCGTCGAAGCGGTAGATGCGGTTCGGCTCGGGCCGCAGCGTCACGGCATCGCCGGCGCTGAGCCGCTTCTCGCCGACGCAGCGCACCGTGAGCGTTCCCAGCGCGCCGGTGTCGACGTAAAGAAAAGTGTCGCTGCCGAGATGCTCGGCGATCAGCACCTTGCCGCGCCAGCCATCGCCGCCATCATCGACGATGCCGATATGCTCCGGCCGCACGCCGATCGTGGTGGCGCCGCGCCGCGCGGCTTCCTCGCCGACGATGAAGTTCATCTTCGGCGAGCCGATGAAGCCGGCGACGAACAGGTTGGCCGGGCGCTGATACAATTCGATCGGCGAGCCGTACTGCTCGATGCGGCCGGCGTTCAGCACCACGATCTTGTCGGCCATGGTCATGGCCTCGACCTGGTCGTGCGTCACATAGATCGCGGTGGTGCCGAGCTGCTTCTGCAGCCGCGTCACCTCGAGCCGCATCTGCACGCGCAAAGCAGCATCGAGATTGGACAGCGGCTCGTCGAACAGGAACGCCTTGGGCTCGCGCACGATGGCGCGGCCGATCGCGACACGCTGGCGCTGGCCGCCGGACAGCTCGCGCGGCTTGCGGTCGAGATAGGGCGTGAGGTTCAACGTCGCCGCGGCGGCCTCGACCTTCTGGTTGATCTCGGCCTTCGGCAGCCCGGCCATCTTCAGGCCGAAGGCAATGTTGCCGCGCACGCTCATATGTGGATAGAGCGCATAGGACTGGAACACCATCGACAGGCCGCGCTTGGCCGGCGGCACGTCGACGACGTTGTTGCCGTCGATCAGGATCCGTCCGCCCGAGACATCCTCCAGCCCCGCGATCAGCCGCAGCAAGGTGGTCTTGCCGCAGCCGGACGGGCCGACGAACACCACGAAGGCGCCGTCGGGAATGTCGAGATCGGCACCCTTGATGATGTGCACCGGCCCGAACGATTTCTGCACACCTTCCAGCGTGATCCGTCCCATGATCAGCCCTTTCGTTACTTCACTGCGCCGAAGGTCAGCCCGCGCACGAGCTGCTTCTGGCTGAACCAGCCGATGATCAGGATCGGCGCGATCGCGAGCGTGGAGGCCGCCGACAGCCGCGCCCAGAACAGCCCTTCCGGACTCGAATAGGAAGCGATGAAGGTGGTCAGCGGCGCCGCCTCGAGGGTCGACAGGTTCAAGGTCCAGAACGCCTCGTTCCACGCCAGGATCAGATTGAGCAGCAAGGTCGAGGCGAGCCCGGGGATCGCCATCGGCGTCAGCACGTAGATCAGCTCGCGCCCGATCGTGGCGCCGTCCATGCGCGCGGCTTCGAGGATGTCCTTCGGGATCTCCTTGAAGTAGGTGAACAGCATCCAGATCACGATCGGCAGATTGCCGAGGCACAGGATGAAGACCAGCCCGGTCCGCGTGTCGAGCAGGCCCATGTTCTTGTAGATCAGATAGATCGGCACGAGCACGCCGACCGGCGGCATCATCTTGGTCGAGAGCATCCAGAGCAGGATGTCCTTGGTCCGTCTGGTCGGCGAGAACGCCATAGACCACGCCGCGGGAATAGCGATCAGCATCGCTGATCAGGGTCGAGCCGCCGGCGACGATCAACGAGTTCAGCGCGTGATGCAGATAGTCGCTGCGCTCCTGCACGGTGACGTAGTTCTCGGTGGTCCAGTGGAAGAACAGGAACGAGGGCGGCGTCGCGAACGCCTCCAGCTCGGTCTTGAAGCTCGCCAGCACCATCCACAGGATCGGGAAGAAGATCACGAAGCCGGCGAGCCAGGCGCCAAGCGTTGAGATCACGACGTGACGTCCGGTGACCTTGCGCGCCATGTCAGGCCTCCAGATTGCGGCCGACGATGCGGACCAGGAAGAAGGCGACGATGTTGGCGATGACCACCGCGACCAGGCCGCCGGCCGAGGCGGTGCCGACGTCGAACTGGATCAGCGCCTGCGAATAGACCAGGAAGGCGATGTTGGTGGTCTGCAAGCCGGGCCCGCCGCCGGTGGTGACGAAGATCTCGGCGAACACGGTGAGCAGGAAGATCGTCTCGATCAGGATCACCACTGTGATCGGCCGCGCCAGATGCGGCAAGGTCAGGTAGATGAAGCGCGACAGCGCGCTGGCGCCATCCATCTCGGCGGCCTCCTTCTGCTCCTCGTCGAGCGACTGCAGCGCGGTGAGCAGAATGAGCGTTGCGAACGGCAGCCATTGCCAGGCGACGATGAAGATCACCGCGAGCAGCGGCGCATCGGTGAACCAGTCGATCGGGGTGAAGCCCAGCGAGGTCGCGATCCACGCGAACAGGCCGGACACCGGATGCATCAAGAGGTTCTTCCACACCAGCGCGCTCACCGTCGGCATCACGAAGAACGGCGCGATCACCATGAGCCGGATGAAGTTGCGACCGATGACGGGCTGGTCGAGCAATATGGCGAGGGGAATACCGAGCCCGATGGTGAGCAGCAGAACGGAGCCAACGAGGACCAGAGTGTTCTGCAGCGAGGCCAGGAAGGCGGGATCGGTGAGGAAGTACTCGAAATTCTCCAGGCCGACGAAGCTCTCGGAGCCTGGATCGAGCAGGCTGTAATGCAGCGTCGAGAAGTAGATTGTCAGCGCCAGCGGCACGATCATCCACACGAACAGCAGCATGACGGCCGGCGACATCAGCGCCCGGGCGAGCAGTTGAGTTTGTCGGGTGGCCATGGCTCTGTCCGTATTGCTCGGTGAACACCGCCGTCATTGCGAGCGAAGCGAAGCAATCCAGGGGCGTGCGCGGGACTCTGGATTGCTTCGTCGCTTCGCTCCTCGCAATGACGATTGATGGTTTGGCGATAGCATCGTTGAACCCAAACCTTAGCGCTTGAAGCTCCAGAGACGAGCGCGATGCCCGTGACTGCGCCCTCTCCCCTTGCGGAAGAGGGCATGTAAGACAGTTCGGCAAGCTCGGTTGGGTGAGGGGTCTCTCTCAGCGAGCTCCGCTTGCGGAAGCATACCCCTCACCCAACCGCGTATGTGGACTGGCCGGTGATGCCCTCTCCCGCAAGGGGAGAGGGCGCAGTCATAGGCACCGGCTTCGTTGTATGCTCGAGAAGTCCGCAGGGTGGGCAAAGGCGCGGAGCGCTGTGCCCACCATCGTCACCTCCACCGTGGCGCGGTGGGCACGCTGCGCTTTGCCCACCCTACAGGTCCTTCGTTCAAGCCTAGAGAAAATGCGGCCATCCCTTGTGGGGAGGGATGGCCGCCAGTGATCAGCTCGGGAGGAGTTCCGTGACGAGCTGATACTGTAGCGCGCTTACTTGATGTAGCCGGCGCGCTTCATCTCGCGTTCGGTGGCGGACTGCGCCGCGCTCAGCGCCGCATCGACGGTCATCGATCCCGCAAGCGCGGCGGAGAACTGCTGACCGACCGCGGTGCCGATGCCCTGGAATTCCGGAATGGCGGCGTATTGCACGCCGACATAGGGCACCGGCTTCACCGTCGGATGGCTCGGATCAGCCGCGTCGATCGAGGCGAGCGTGATCTTCGCGAACGGCGCGACCTTCAGATAGTCCTCGTTCTTGTACAGCGAGGTGCGGGTGCCCGGCGGCACATTGGCCCAGCCCTCCTTCGAGGCGACGAGCTTGGTGTAGTCCTTGCTGGTCGCCCAGGCGATGAACTTCTCGGCTGCGTCCGTCTTCTTCGAGCCGGCGGGAATCGCGAGATTCCAGGCCCAAAGCCAGTTGGCGTTCTTGCCGAGGCCGGTGTTCGGCGCCAGCGCGAAGCCGACCTTGTCGGCGACCTTGGACTCCTTCGGATTGGTCACGAACGAGGCCGCGACCGTGGCGTCGATCCACATCGCGCATTTGCCTGCGTTGAACAGCGCGAGGTTCTCGTTGAAGCCGTTGGAGCTGGCGCCAGGAGGGCCGGCCTCCTTCATCAGGTCGACATAGGTCGACAGCGTCTTCTTCCATTCCGGCGTGTTGAACTGCGGCTGCCATTTCTCGTCGAACCAGCGCGCGCCGAACGAGTTCGACATCGCGGTCAGGAACGCCATGTTCTCGCCCCAGCCGGCCTTGCCGCGCAGGCAGATGCCGAACGTGCCGGCCTGCTTGTCGGTCAGCTTCTTGGCGGCGTCGATGACGAAGTCCCAGGTCGGGCTCTCCGGCATCTTCAGCCCGGCCTTGTCGAACAGATCGGTGCGGTACATCACCATCGAGCTCTCGCCGTAGAATGGCGCGGCGTAGAGCTTGCCGTCGACGGACACCGCGTCCTTAATCTTCGGCAGGATGTCGTTCGCATCGTAGTCGGCGCCGAGCTTGTCGAGCGGCACCAGCCAGTTCTTCTTGGCCCAGATCGGCACTTCGTAGGTGCCGATGGTGAGGATGTCGAACTGGCCGCCCTTGGTGGCGATGTCGGTGGTGACGCGCTGGCGCAGCACGTTCTCTTCCAGGGTCACCCATTTCACCTGGATGTCGGGATTGGCCTTGGTGAATTCGCCCGTCAGGCCCTGCATCCGGATCATGTCGCCATTGTTGACGGTGGCGATGGTCAGGGTCGTCTCGGCCAATGCGGGCATAGTGGTCAGCAGCGCGGCGGCGCCCATCAGGGCGGCAAGCGTGTGCGTGCGAGTGAAGATGGTCTTCACGGTCTCCTCCCTCCCCGTGTCTTTTGAACATATGCTCACGGGCTGGGCTGATGTTCACAACAACGGTTGGACTTTGTCAAGCAGGTGTCGGCGCCCGCTGGTTGTGCGACGCATAAGGAAATCCCTCAGAGATTGAAGGCGCCACTGAAGATCGCGTGTCTATCTTGATCAGTCGTTCCGGGGCGCGCGTAAACGCGAGCCCGGAACCCATACCCACAAGGAGAGGTTCGGGGCACGCTGGTCGTGGGCATCGCGTCTCGAAACGCTAGCCTGGGGTTATCGATTCCGGGCTCATTCGCTGGCGCGAATGCCCCGGAATGACGAGAGAGAGTGAGGCATCCTCAAGCCAGGATGGCGCGCGCGGTCGCCTCATCGGTGATCAGGCCGTTGATCAGCCGCCCGGTCAGCGCGGCGCGGATGGCCGTGATCTTCGCCGGTCCCAGCGCCGCCGCGATGGTCATCGCGCGCGCCGGCACGTCGGGCGGAATGCTGGTCAGGCGACGGTTGATGCCGGCGTCGATGATCCGCCCCTTGGCGTCATAGGCCCAGCCGGTGATCTCGCCAATGGCGCCCAGCCGCATCATCTCGGTGAGTTCGTCGCGGGTGACGAAGCCGTCGATATGCATCTGCGCCTTCTGGTCCATCTGGCCGATGCCGACCAGCTTGAGGTCGGCCTTGTCGGCGACCGCCTTCACCTTGGCGATCGCGTCGAGCCTGACCATGCGGTCGCGCTCGTCCTCGCTGCCCATCAAAAACGGCAGCGGCATCGGGTAATGCCGGGCGCCGGTGCGGTCGGCCAGCCGGCCCACCGTGTCGAAGAAGCTCGCAGAGCCGTCGGCCAGGATGTTGCCGACCAGCGACACGATCTGATGCTCGGGCCGGTCGATCGGCGACACGCGCTCGACCGCGGCGCGGACCGCACGGCCGGTGCCCAGCGCGATGATAACCGGCGTCTCGGCGCGCAGCGTCGTCTCCAGCAGGTTGGCGGAGCGCTCGGCAATGCCGGCGGCGCCCGTGGGCGCAGCCGGATCGGTCGGCACCACCTCGCAATGCACCAGCGCGAAGCGCTCCTTCAACTGTGCGGCCAGTGCCATGCAGGAGGCGATCGGGTGCTCGAGCCGGAAGGTGATCAGCCGCTCGGCAAGGCACAGCGACACCAGCCGCTGCGCCGAGGCGCGCGAGACCTGCAGCATCCGAGCGATCTCGTCCTGGGTATGGCCGGCGATGAAATACAGCCAGCCGGCGCGGGCGGCGTCGTCGAGCCGTGATTTGTCGCTGTCGCTGCCCGCCATGGCGCCGAGCGGTCTCCTTCGGATGATGCCTGTCCCGCAGGACCTTGTCCGACGCGGATCGGCGGCACTATGACATGGCCGTCCGGGCCGCGGGAACCGAGCTTCGGCAACATCCCCAGCCGATGACGATGATGACAATTCAGCAGATCATATGCCCGGCCGCCGGGCAATAGCTCACCTCTACCGGTTAGGTGGTCTTAAGCCGAACCATGCCAGCCTCCGAGCATGAAGATCGTCACCGGCCTCATCGCGCTCGCGCTTGGTTATGTCGTCGTCGTCCTGGCGGTCGGCATCCCATATTGGCGGCTGTCCTATGCCGAGCTGAACCACGGCCAATTTCCAATCCTTCCGGGAGCGCTGTTGCTCGGCCTCCTGACCTACGTCCTCGTCGTCACCGAAGCAGCCGGGCCGCGGCGCATCGCGCAGGTCATGATCGCCACTGTGCCGAGCATCGTCATCGTCCCGGTCTGGCGGCACACCGCCATCGATCCGACGTCGCACAATCTGTGGCCGTTGGAGCTGGTGTTTGCCATCATCGCAGGCGCGATGGTCGTGCTGCCCGCGCTCGCCATCGGCATCGGCACGCGCTGGCTGCTGGCCCGTGGCGCGGCGGACTGAAAGCGGCGCCGGAACCGCGCCTGTCGCACGGCGGCTGCGCGATCCCGAGGGATGCGGCGGCCCGCCCTACCTCTTAGCTCAGGCGCATGGCTTCCCCCACCCTCATTCGGCCGCGCCGCCCTGCACCCGTATTCATCTGCCGCAAATGCCTCAAGCGCAGCGATGCCGCCAAGGACATCAAGAAGGCGATCAAGCGAGAGACCAGGCACGCGGTCGATCCGAATGGCAAACGCGCCCGCGTCATCATGGCCTCGTGCTTCGGCCTTTGCCCGAAACGAACGGTGGTCGTCACCGCCGGCGCAGGCGCGGCTCGCGGCGACTATGCGCTGATCGCGTCGGCTGATGATGTCGCTCCTGCGCTGGCGCTGCTGCAAGCCGCGCGGAACAAATCGCCATGAGGTCACCCAACGCCGCATGGTGAACAAAACCTTGCACCGCTAGCTTGAAATCGCCCGCCGGCCTTGACGCTTGCTTCGCAGGCTCCGCGCTTAGCTGCCATCCCATGAGCCCCATCGCCTCCAACGCAGTCTCCGGGATGAACGCGGCCGCGCGCCGCCTCGAAGTGTCGGCGTCGAACGTCGCCAATGCCAGGAGCACGGGCGCGCTGCCGGATACGAACGGCAATGTGCCGGCGGGCGCGCCGAAGGCCTATGATCCGCTCGAACTGGTGCAGAGCGACGTCGCGGGCGGCGGCACGCAGACGACGATCGCCAAGGCCGGCAATGGCACCTCGGCGAGCTACGACCCCACGGCGCCGTTCGCCAACAAGGAAGGCCTCGTCGCCGCGCCTCGGGTCGACCTGGCGCAAGAGATGATCAGCCAGCTCGTCGCCAAATACAGCTTCGCCGCCAATGCGCGCGTGCTCAAGGCCAGCGACGAGATGAGTCGGATCGTGATCGACATGAAGGTCTGACCTTCCTCGATCTGCATTGCCCGAGCGGCTCTCCGTCCTCGCCTCTCACGCATCCGTGATATCCTGTTGAAATCCGCGCGACGGCGGGCGGCGTAGCGGCACTGTGAGCACCTCCGCCGACACCACCCATCTGTCCCGCCTGACGGCGCTGCTGCGCGCGGCGCTCGCCGCGCCCGCTGGCGCGGGACGCATTACGACCGCGGTCGCAACGGGCCTCGTCTGTCACGCGCTGTTCGCCCTCGCCGTGCTGGCGATGATCGGCGCGATGTTCTTCGGCATGAGCGAGAGCTTCGGCCGCGTGCCCTGGCCGTGGTCGATTTTCGTCAATGCCGCGCTGCTGCTGCAGTTTCCGCTGGTCCATTCGTTGCTGCTCGGACCCGGCCGCCGCTGGCTGACGCGACTGGGACGGCATGGTGCGACTCTCGCCACCACCCACTACGCGATCATTGCCTCGCTGCAGCTGCTGTCGCTGTTCGCCTTGTGGACGCCGAGCGGGATCATCTGGTGGCGCGCGCAAGGCGCGGCCTTCGTCGGGCTCTGCCTCGTCTATGCAAGCACCTGGCTGCTGCTGATCAAGGCGAGCTGGGACGCCGGCGTGGAGGTGCAGTCCGGCGCGCTCGGCTGGCTGTCGCTGGTCGCCGATCGCGCGCCGCGCTTTCCCGACATGCCGATGAGCGGCCTGTTCGCGTTGATCCGGCAGCCGATCTATCTGTCATTTGCCCTGTCGCTGTGGACGGTCCCGGTCTGGACACCGGACCAGCTTGCCGTGGCCTCGGTGCTGACCGCCTATTGCCTGTTCGCGCCGCGCTGGAAGGAGCGCCGCTTCACGCAGTTCTATGGCGCGCGTTTTGAAACCTATCGCGCCCGCGTGCCTTACATCCTGCCGCGCTGGCCCGCGCGCGGAGAGCCCAAGCCATGATCAACGCCGCCGCCCTCTTGATCACCGCGCTGTTGTTCGGCGGCATGACGCTGTTCTCGTTCGGCTTCGCGCCGTTCCTGTTCAGCGCGCTGCCGGCCGACACGACGCGTACGCTGATCCGCCGCGCCTTCCCGCATTTCTATCTGTTCGTGATTGCGGCGGCGGCCGCCGCGGGCCTGCTGGCGCTGTCCGGAGATGAGCTCGCCGGCGGAGCCCTGGTCGCGGTTGCGCTGACGGCCGTACTGGCACGGCAGATCCTGATGCCCGCCATCAACCGCGCCACGGATGCCGGCGAGAAGCGCCGCTTCGCCCGCCTTCATGGCGCCTCGGTCGTGCTCACCCTGATCCATATCGTGCTGAGCGCCGCCGTGCTGCTGCGCCTCGCGCAGTAGCGCCGTCGGCGGAGAAAGGACGACGATGCTCTACAAGGATGCCGTGAAGCCCGCTTTCGCCGCGACCGCCGAGGGCCCCTCCACCATCGATCCCGCCGAGATCGCGCGGTTCTCGCGTCTGGCCGAGGAATGGTGGAAGCCGGACGGCGCGTTCAAGCTGGTGCACGCCTTCAACGCCGCGCGCGTGCGCTACCTCTGCGATCGCCTGCCCGCGCTGGTCGGCCGCGACGCCGGAGCGAACCTGCCGCTGGCCGGCCTCGACATCATCGACGTCGGCTGCGGCGCCGGCATCGTCACCGAGCCGTTGTCGCGGCTCGGTGCCGAGACCCTGGGCATCGATGCCGCCGAGCGCAACGTGCTGGTCGCCGCCGACCACGCTCGCAGGCAGGGCGCGCTCGTTTCCTACCGCCACGCGCTGCCGGAGGATCTCGCCGCCGAAGGCGAGCAGGCCGACATCGTGCTGACGCTCGAAGTGGTCGAGCACGTCGCCGATCTCGCCCGCTTCGTCGGCCATGTCGCCGACCTCGTGCGTCCCGGCGGCCTGCTCGTGATCGGCACCTTGAACCGCACGCCGATCTCGTTCGTGAAGGCGATCATCGGCGCCGAATACATCCTCGGCTGGCTGCCGCGCGGCACGCATGACTGGCGCCGGTTCGTGAAGCCTTCGGAGCTGCGGACGCTGCTCGCGCCGCGTCGCTTCATTCCGGTGGAGACGGTGGCCGTCGAGTTGAACCCGCTGACGATGCGCTGGCGCATCGGCGGCCGCCCCTCGACCAACTACCTGCAGATCTACCGCCGCATGCCGTGAGGGCGCGCGCTGCTTGCGAAGCCCGGCAGTCGCGTCACGACGGCTCCGGGACATCCTCCCTGGCACCGGCATGCTGCTCGGCCGGCGCCAGGAAGCTGGCGAAGACGTAGCCGTCGAGCAGCCCGTCGCCCTCGAGGTCCACCCGCACCCAGGTCGGATCATGACTGTCGGTCTCGACCACGGTCAGCTCGGTTCCGGCCGGCAGCGTCTTCTCGGACTCGAAGCTCGTGCCCGGCCCGCCGCGCAGCTTGAGGCCGCCGCGCGCGATGACGACGTAGCGCCCTGTCGCCAGGCCATGGCTGGGCTCGACGCTGCGCGACAGCGTCACGTAGTCGAAGATCCGCTCGCCGTAGAACTTCTCGCCGTCGAAAAAGCCCTGCTTCAAGCCCTTGACCGGATTGTAGCCGCCGGTGTTGTAGGCGATCGCCACCTTCGCGAAATCCTCGTCCGTCAGGCTCGTCCGGGCCTCGAAGCCGAGCTTCTTCAGCCCGCGCCGCAACTCGCCGAGACACTGCGCGAGCGTGTCGGGGAAGATCTCGTAACGCCGCTGCAGGAAGTAGTCAGAATCGTCCTTGAAGAACTGCAGGTCGCGCTGGAACACGCCGAAGCCGTGGCAGAACTTCTTCGGATTGGCGGCCGCGTCCTTGTAGCCCGGAATGAACGCCGCCATGTCCACCAGCGCCTGGCGCGCGATGTCGAACATCGCCTCGCCGTTCGGCGCCGCGACCAGGGCCTCCTTGTTGCGCGGAAACGCCTGCCGGCCCTTGCCCGGCCCGCGGAAGTCGATGGTGTCGCCGACGCACAGCGCCAGAACGCGATCGAGCGGGAGGTCCTTCTTGCGCAGCACCGACCAGATATAGCCTGTCTCCTGACAGGCGATCGCGACGATCATGTCCACATCGAACGGCGTGCCCGGCAGGGCCGCCTGGATGGGGTGGCGAAACTGCCGCTTGAACCAACTGATATCGTCAGCTGTAACCACGAGGCACTCCATCGGCAACGAGGGCTTCAAACCAAAGGGACGTTCAAATCAAGACGGCGTCCGGCAACCACGCCGCCGTCGAAGTCAGTTGTCGCCCGGGCGCGGCTCGGGCGCATGCTCGTGAAGGTCGTCGGGCGCGACCGGCGCCAGGAACGCGGCGAAGACGTAGCCGTCGAGCAACCCGTCGCCTTCGACATCGACGCGCACCCATGCCGGATCCACCGCCGACCGCGCGACCACCGTCAGCTCCGTCCCCGCCGGCAGCGTCCTCTCCGAGCCGAAGCTCGTGCCCGGACCACCGCGCAGCTTCAATCCGTCACGCGCGATCACGACGAAGCGGCCCGGCGCGGCGGCCGGCGCAGGCTGCGGAGGCGCGGGCGCGGGTGCTGCCCATCCGGCGGCGGCCGCGTCTCGCAGCCATTGCGGCGCCGTCGCGGAGCGGCCGCCGGCACCCCAGGTGAGTTGCGAATGGTCGCTCGTCGAGACGCCGAAGCCGACATGGATCGTCCGGTTGCCCATATAGCCCACGCCGGCACCGATGCCGGTCGCGCCGGCCGCTGCTGCCGCGGAGACAAAGGTGACGATGGCTTCCGGCGCCGACTGATCGGTGAAGGTCAGCGTGGAGCCGCCGACAACGCATTGCACGTCCGCCGCGCGACCATGGTCGTGGCGCGTCGAGCCGGTGCGCCGCGCGCCGGGTCCGGGCGGATCCTGCCCGCCCGAATTGATCCTGATCATGTCGATGCCCGCTGCCTCGGCCGCGGTTTGCAGGACGCGCGTCAGCTCGTCCGAAATCGGCTGATTCCTAATCGCATCACGCGGAGGCCCGGTCAAAATGGTCATGGGCTGACCTCGCTTCGATCAAACAAACAAGCCGCCCGCAATGGCGGGCCGGCGCAACTATCAAATCATTTCATCAATCGACGGCAGCAGCCTGGATGTACGACAAGCGTCTCACAACCCCTGCAGGATGTCTACACGAATGACGTGCTGCAACGCAGAGGTGCAGACGCGATGCGGAGCGCTCGCCAAGCCTCCGGCGTCGCGCGGTGTTGCGCACCCACAATCGGATACCGACAACGGACCTCGCGCAACTCAACTCACATGACCGCGTCCGCTCGGATGTCGCGACAGCGTGTCGCCCCATCCGCTGGCGCCGCGCGTGGCCGACGTCAGCGCGCGAGCACCGCGAGCACCCAATCGATCAGCGAGGCGCCGCAGATGGGCGCGATCAGGAGCAGCACCATGTTGAGGCCGACGAGCCCGACCAGAACCTTCTCGCCGCGCGCGGACAGCCGGCGCTTCGGACGCTCGGGCTTCGGATCTTCAGGCCAATAGGCGGGCAGGTCGACGAACATGCGGCTCTCCAGGCGGCGCGGCCTCCGCGCATCATCAAGATGAACCGATGATCGCCTGCGCGCAACGGGCAAGCGCCGCCGACGGATCAGGCGCTGGGTGGTTCGCAAGCTGCCGCGCCGAACATCGGACTGGCATCGGCCCGAATGGTGGGTCAACGCCAGCTCGACCTCGGCGCGCGGCGTTCAGCTCCGCTTTTGATCCGCGGAAGCGCCGCGCATGTGAGCTGCAGAGGTGCAGGCGTCTCTTGTGAGCAAGGGAACTACACGTCCGCGAGATCATCGCGCATCAGGCGCCCCTCATTCAGAGAACCGCCGGGAACGGAAACTTAACTCCAAATTAGAAGCGCGCCTGCTATTGCGACGATGAAATCCTGCCAATCCAAATGGAATTGGCCGCGCGAAACAGTTCCAACTTCAACCTGAAGCGGTGCGCATCGTGATCAAGCTCAATCGCATTGGAAACAAGCTCGGCGCCGTCGGGCTGTTCGGCGTTCTGCTGTCGACAGGCATGGTCGCCAACCAGATGAGTTCGGAGACGACCATCACCGCGGCGAACAATCGCGCCTGGGTGCAGCAGGCGGTCGCCGATCGCACCCTGCGCGCCAACATCGCGTTGCGCGGCATGGAGCTGTCGCTGCGCGACGTCTGGCAGTCGAAGACCGCAGCGGACCTCGAGAAGCAGATGGACCGTCTCAACGGCGCCTATGCGAGCATGACAGGCGAGCTCGATGCGGCGGTGGCCAACGTCGTGCGGCCGGAGGACAAGGATCGCCTGCAGAAGATCCGCGCCCTCGGGGCCGACTATCATGCCTCCGCCTCGGAGATCGGCAAGGCCCAGCTCAGGATCATCGACATCACGAAGAAGCGGGCCGAACGGTCGGCGGACTGGACCAAGACCTTCGAAGGCTTTCAGCTGTCGCCGGCGCTGATCCGCGCCGCCAATCGCAGCGACATCGAGCGGGTGCTGAACGAAGCGGATTCCAACTTCAACTCGGTTCAGGCCGCGACCTGGCGCCTGATCGCCACCGGCGACGAGAGCGAGAAGCAGGTCATCGTCAATCGCACCGGCGGCTTGGAAGACACGCTGGACAGCGCCCGCAGCATCATCAGCGACACCACGCTGCTTGCGACGATCGATGGGCTCGCGAAGAACGTCAAGTCCTTTTCCGCCGTCACCGCCGAGGCGATCGCGGTGGAGGCCGCCAAGAAGTCGCTGCTCAACACCAAGGCGTTGCCCGCGGCGGGCGAGATCGTCGGGCTGATGCAGGGCGCGCTCGAGACCGCGGCCCGGGACGCCGAGGCCGCCAAGGCGCTGGCGGCCACCGAGCTGAGCCAGACCAACCGCCTGAGCCTGGTCGTGGCCGTCATCGTGATGCTGTCGCTGGTCGGCTCGGTGCTGTTCTCGTTCCTCGGCATTGCAAGGCCGCTGACGCGGCTGAACGGGGCGCTCAAGAAAATGGCGGCCGGCGAGCTGACCATCGAAATCCCCGGCGCCACGCGCGGCGACGAGGTCGGCGAGGTCGCCAAGACGGTGGTGATCATCGGCGAGAACGCCGAGCGCAGGGCGCGCGACGAGGCCGCGGCGCGGGCGCATGGGGATCAACAGGCCACCGAGCGCCGCAAGGCCGACATGATCGCGCTCGCCGACAGCTTCGAGGCTGCGGTGGGCGAGATCGTCGAGACGGTGCTGACGGCCGCCAACGAGCTGGAGGCCTCGGCCTCGTCGCTGACGGCGACCGCGGAGCGCTCGCAGCAACTGACGATCACGGTCGCCGGCGCGTCCGACGAAGCCTCCGCCAACGTGCAGTCGGTGGCGTCCGCGACCGAGGAGCTGTCGACCTCGATCGGCGAGATCAGCCGCCGCGTCCAGGAATCGGCGCGCGTCGCGAGCGACGCCGTCGACCAGGCGCGCGCCACCACCGGCCGTGTCGGCGAGCTGTCGAAGGCCGCGGCGCGCATCGGCGACGTCGTCGAGCTGATCAACACCATCGCCGGACAGACCAACCTGCTGGCGCTCAATGCCACGATCGAGGCGGCGCGCGCCGGCGACGCCGGCCGCGGCTTCGCTGTCGTGGCGTCGGAGGTCAAGGCGCTGGCCGAGCAGACCGCCAAGGCCACCGGCGAGATCGGCCATCAGATCAACGGCATCCAGATGGCGACCAAGGAATCGGTCGGCGCGATCACCGAGATCAGCAGCACCATCGAGCGACTGTCCGAGATCTCCTCCACCATCGCCACCGCCGTCGAGCAGCAGGGCAGCGCGACGCAGGAGATCGCCCGCAATGTCCAGAAGGCCGCGCACGGCACCCTGCAGGTGTCGTCCAACATCACCGACGTCCAAGGCGGCGCCCGCTCGACCGGCGCCGCGTCCTCCCAGGTCCTCGCCGCCGCCCGCTCGCTGTCGCACAATTCGAGCCGGCTGAAGTCGGAGGTCGGCAAATTCCTGGGCTCCGTGCGGGCGGCGTGAGCCGCGGATTGCGGGCGAACGCAGCGGCGCCTCCGCAGCATTGCTCGGAAGTGAACGCGCTGCGATGGCCCCGGGCTCAGGCGGTCTCGTCGCGCAACTCTGCCAGAACCTGCGGCTCGACCATCAGCCCTTGCCGCTCATAGCGGCCGCGCGTCCGGCTGAAGCGCACGACCACGGCATGGCGCGCGCTGCGCGCCTTGACCTAAGATCGTATCGAGACCGTGTACTGGTATTCGACGCGCCTGCCACATTGCCGCATCTTGCGGAAGGCGCTCAGACATTCATCCCAGTTGCCACGTCGCGAGAGGTGGAGCGGGAGCTCGCGCCCTACCTCAAGCAGATGCATTCGATCGTCATCTATCCCCGGAATGCCGCGAACTCAGAGCCAAAGATCCTGCTTGGGCAGATTTCACATGCCGCATTTGGCTCGGCTCTCGCGGAGATGGGCAAAGACCGCGACGAAATTAATCGCCTGGAGGCCGAATCTGGTCGTTCGCTCACAGTCCTGAGACGAAGGCTCGCATCAGGCGCTTTGCGGACGCCTCTTTGGGCCGACACAAAAACGACGGCATCCAGTCTGGTGCCATTCCTCTTCGCCGGCGCATGGCACAGCGCGAACGACGCTGACAGGCTGGCTCTGTCTTTGCTAGCAGAAGAAATACCATACCCACACCTTGAGAGGCAGGTTCAGCAATTAGCGCTAATTAATGATCCGCCCGTGTGGTCGATAGGACCTTATCGCGGAGTTGTCTCCAAAATTGATCTACTTTACGCAATCGCCGACGTGGTCACCGCCGAAGACCTTAGGCGCTTTTTCAATATAGCGGAGATAGTGCTAGGAGAAGATGATCCGACGCTCGACCTGGATGACGAAAAAAGATGGGCAGCCGGCCTCTATGGTAAAACACGCGAATTTTCTAGCCCATTCCGCGAAGGCATATCGGAAACCCTCGTCTTGCTATCAATCGAGGGGCCACACCTTTTCAGAGCGCGGCTGGGCGTAGATCCAGAAGGCGAGGCAGCACTCCTCGTTCGTCGGCTGCTTGAAAATCCTCTCACCACGCGCAAGCTTGAGGCAAATGATCGCGACTTGCCTACTTACGCCGAAGCCGCGCCGCGCGAATTTCTATCGATCATCGAACGCGACTTAGCATCGGACAATCCCGCCGTTCTTGGTTTGCTGCGCCCAGTCTCGACTAGCTTTTTCGGACGAAGCCCGAGCCGCACCGGCCTCTTGTGGGCACTTGAAGGCCTGTCTTGGAATCCGGAAACGCTACCACGCGCGGCAATCATTCTGGCGCAACTCGCTAGGATCGAAATCGATGACAATTGGGTTAATAAGCCGACCAATTCTCTGCAATCCATTTTCCGGGCATGGATGCCCCAAACTGCAGCGGATCATAACCAGCGCGTCAGCTTGATGAAAACTCTCGCCAGAACTTATCCCGATGTTGCCTGGCGCCTCTGCGTCTCACAGTTTGATGTTTATGGTGAAACGGGCCACTACAGCCACAAGCCGCGCTGGCGTTCCGACGGATATGGATTTGGTGAACCTTTCGCGACGTGGGAGCCAATACATTCGTTCGTCCGAGAGATGATCGAGATGGCTCTCAACTGGCCACACCATACTCTCGAAACGCTTAGCGATCTTGTATCTCGGCTGCGGGTCCTTGCGCCTGAGCACCAGACGCGGGTTTGGTCCCTGATCGAAACGTGGGCAAAGACTGGAGCGAGTGACGCGGAAAAAGCGGCGATGCGCGAGAAGATTCGCGTCTCAACGCTGTCTCGACGCGCAGCTCGGCAGTCAAAGAAGGATGCCGCGGCGCGCGCCTTGGTTAAAGCCGCTAAGTCTGCGTATGAAGCCCTTGAGCCAAGCGACCTCCTAAATAAGCACGCTTGGCTCTTTCGTGAGCAGTGGCTGGAGGAGTCGGCTGATGAGATTGAAGACATCGAATATACCGACTACAGCAAGCGCTCTGAACGGATTCAAGAAGTCCGTGCCGCTGCGCTAAAGGAAGTGCTTTGTGCACAAGGTGTCGGTGGGCTGATCACACTCGCCAAGCGCGGAAACGCCGCCTGGACACTTGGTGCAGTTGCAGCGATGAACAACGTTCTGGATGAATCACAATTGATCGAACTGATCAATGTTGCTTTGCGTCCGGTTCTGGCTGATGAAACTGACGTTCATACCTCCAGAAACTTAATCGGCGGCACGTTTCGCGGGATCGCCGATGATGCAAAGCGCACTCACGTAATTCAGGCTGTGTGTTCCGCATTGTCCGACGAGCAAGCAGCAAGACTTTTAGTGTTGTGCCCTTATTCAGCGGCGACCTGGGCGATCGTCGATACCCTAGGACCAGATGGCCAGGCAAAATATTGGAGCGATGTGGTTCCCGATTGGAGCCCACATTCGGACGATGAAAATAGTCAGAGCGTTGAGCGTCTTCTGAAAGCGGGCCGACCGCGCGCGGCATTCTCGTGTATTCGCCTGAAGCCAACCGGACTGGACCCGCAGATCCTGCACCGCCTCCTGCAGGATATGGCAACCGGTGGCAATGACAAATCGGGCGAGTATATGCTGGAGCATTATAATGTTGAGGAAGCTTTCAAATACCTGAACACTAGTTCAGCACTCTCCCTTGACGAAAAAGCTGGTCTTGAGTTTGCGTATATTGATGTTCTCGCGCGGCCTTGGGATAGCCGGGGCGACAGCTACGGCATCCCCAATTTGGAGAGATATGTAGAGGCCCACCCGGAGCTTTTTGCCCAGGCAATTGCGTGGGCATACAAGCGGAAAGATGGTGCGGCGGACCCGGATGAGATTCGGGTTCCAGAAGAGCGCGTAAAGGACATGGCCGAGCGTGGGTACAAATTGCTGGAGGCACTCCAGCGTATTCCAGACCACGATGAGATCGGAAAGTCAGACGCCAATACCTTGGCAAGATGGGTGTCGTCAGTTCGCCAATCTGCGAAAGGCATTAGTCGCATTGATGTGGCGGACATGTGCATCGGACGCTTGCTAGCACATTCGCCCGTTGGTTCCGACGGTATCTGGCCTAGTGAATCCGTCCGCACAGTTATGGAAGAGGTTCACTCTGAACAGCTGATGCGAGGCGCACATACTGGCGTTTACAATTCGCGCGGCGCGGTCTGGCGCGGTGCTGGCGGCGACCAGGAACGAGAGCTGGCAACAAAGTACCGCACTTGGGCCGACTCCCTTCAGTCCACTCATCCGTATGTTGCATCGGCTCTGCTGATGCAATTGGTGCGAACCTATGAAGCTGAGGCAAACCGAGAGGACACGGAGGAAAGCCTCAGGGGTAGGTTGCGATGAGTCATGTCCGCCACAGAACAGCCCACGCTTGTCCTGAGAGGCTGTGAATCTTTCGATTTTGGTGATTCTCGACGTGAGTCAAATCAACGACTTAGCCCGTCCGAAAACCGCAAAAATCCAATTCTTTCTCATCCTCTGAGGAGAGTAACAGTGAGTCCGCACTCCTCTTGCTTGTTTCCGTAAATCCGATTGTTCGCCCCCCCGGAAGACGCTGAGATTGGCCGGAACAGCGCTTATTCTGAATACCAGAAAATGTGTTGACGCCGCCCCCAAATCAGTGGTTTTATCCCGCGCATCCCGCCCGCACTGAGAGGGGCGTATCGCGATCGTCACGGGACGTTGCGGCGGGGAGTGGTGGCCGTGGGGCGACGCAGCATCTCGATTTGCGGGTGCGGACGAACGTCGTCATGCGGACGGTCAAGCCGTGTGGTCCCGACACCCCGACGCTGGTGTCTTGGTCGGCGACGATGCCGATGACGGGGGCAAGCAAGCCCGGTCCCCTGGGAGAGCGCGGAGCAGCCGTTCAAACCATCGCGCAGGGAAGGCCGGGTTGTTTCCGGCTGAGCCTGTGGTTCCTGCCCCGTGCATTTCTTTCGCACGGGGGCCATGGGTGCCAGTCGGCACTCGGCCTTCCCTGCGCCCTCTCTTCTGACGAGGACGCCATCTGCAGCAGAGCTCGGGCCGATCAGGCAGCGAGATTGCGAGCGCGTGGGCGTGAGCGACCGCTGCGGCGAGTGGCAGGCTGTTTGACAGGGTTGATCGGAGATCAGGGAGCGGGGCTCAAGCGAGACTTGGGGGGCTCAAACGCCCGGCTTCGCCAAGGGGCTTCGCCGGGCACGCTTCGCCCTGCGGGCTACGGCCTGGCTGCGCCACGCGTAGCCCGCAGGGCGAAGCGTGGTGCCCAGGGGCGGAATCGAACCACCGACACTGCGATTTTCAGTCGCATGCTCTACCAACTGAGCTACCTGGGCATGTCTCTTACGGGCCCAAAAAGCCCGACGAGCCGGCGGGTTATAGTCAGACGGGACGGCGCTGTCTACCGCCGAGACGCGAAGTTTTCACATTCCTTTTGCAGATGCGCAGCGGCCCTTGCGACGGCCGCCACCACCGGCGCAACACCATGAAAACGCTGCTCTATTCGACGTCGTCCTCGTCGCCTTCGGTGGCCGGGATGACATAAGAGCCGCTGAGCCAGCGATTGAGGTCGACGTCGCGGCAGCGCGGCGAGCAGAACGGGCGCGAGGCTTCGGCAGCCGGCCGGTTGCAGATCGGGCAGCGTCGGATGGGTTTGGCGGGCGCGGTGGTGGAGCGGGTTGATTCGTCGGACATGGCCGCTATTTAGGCGCCCAGAACGTCCAGCGCATCCCTTCAGCCGACTCAGACGCCGACGGTGTTCAGCCAGCCGAAGCGGATCGGAAAGCCCTCGCCGGCGAGCAGCGTCGTGGTCTCGTACAGCGGCAGGCCGACGACGTTGGTGTAGGAGCCGACCATCTTGACCACGAACGAGCCGGCGATGCCCTGCACGGCGTAGCCGCCGGCCTTGCCGCGCCATTCGCCAGAGCCGATATAGGCCTGGATGTCGTCCTCGCTGAGCCGCTTGAAGCGGACGCGGGTCTCGACCAGGCGCTGGCGGAACGCCTCCTTCGGCGTCACCAAGGTGATCGCGGTGTAGACGCGGTGGTTGCGGCCCGACAGCAGGCGCAAACACTGTGAGGCCTCGTCGACCAGATTGGCCTTGGGCAGGATGCGGCGGCCGACCGCGACCACCGTGTCGGCGGAGATGATGAAGGAGCCGCGAAGCTCGTCGTCGAGCTGGACGGACTTTAGCGCCGCATCGGCCTTGGCGCGGGCGAGGCGGTTGGCGCAGGCGCGCGGCAGCTCGCCGCGCTTCGGCGTCTCGTCGACATCGGCCGGGCGCAGCGCGTCGGGCTCGATGCCGGCCTGGTTGAGCAGCGCCAGACGCCTCGGCGAGCCGGATGCAAGAACGATTTTGGGACGGCCGAGCATGCTGATTTCGCTGAGGGATTCGGAAGCCGAGGGGCGGGCGCGCGGAACCTATCGGAAGGGGTGCCATTCCACAACCCGGAGACTGCGACAAGGCTGCGACAGGCCTGCTCTACGGTGCGAGTTTGAGCGAGGGACGACGCTGGTATTTCGGTTCGATGACAGCGGTGGAGGAACCGTGGAACTCACAAGCCGGCCGGGCCGGGCTTGGCGAAGCGCTTGCGGATGCGCGTGAACAGGCCGTCGCAGACCTCGCGATACGCTGCGAGCTTCTGCTCGCGGTTGCCGTCGGTATTTGTCGGATCCGGCGTCGGCCAATATTCGACGTCGGCGGCGATGGTGCGGGTCAGCTCGAGGGCCTTGTGGTGTGCTTCCGGCGAGAGGGTGATGATGAGGTCGAAGTTCAGGCCCTCCCAGTCCTCGAGCTCCTCGAACGTGGTGGGCTTGTGCTGCGAGATGTCCTGGCCGAGCTCGGCCATTACGGAGACGGCGAACGGGTCGAGCTCGCCCTTCTTGACGCCGGCGGAGCGGACGTAGAGCGCGTGCGGAAACATCTGCCGCAAGAGGCTCTCGGCCATCGGCGAGCGCACGCTGTTCTGCCCGCAGGCGAACAGCACCGCCTGCGGCTGGCGCGCGCGCGGCGGCCCCTCGGCCATGCGTCTAGGCGCCCTTGGCCGGACGGCAGGACGCGGGCTGGGCGGCGCGCGGCGTCACTGGCCCTCGCCCTTCCAATGCAGCACCGTGATCAAAGTGAACAGCCGGCGCGAGGTCTCGAAATCGACCCGTACCTTGCCCTTGAGCCGCTCCTGCAGGGTGCGCGAGCCCTCGTCATGGATGCCGCGGCGGCCCATGTCGATCGCCTCGATCTTGTCGGGCGTCGCGGTGCGGATCGCGTTGTAATAGCTGTCGCAGATCATGAAATAGTCCTTCACGATCCGCCGGAACGGCGACAGCGACAACAGATGCGTCACGACCGGGGTGCCGTCCTCCTTGCGGATGTCGAACATCAGCCGGTTGGCGGTGATGCCGAGATGCAGGGTGAAGGGACCGGCGCCGTCGGCGCCCTCGGGCGCGAACAGGTTCTCCTCGACGAGGTCGTAGATCGCGATCGCCCGCTCATGCTCGATGTCCGGACCGGAGCGGCCGATCGACTCCTCGTCGAGCGTCACCGCCACGATGCGATTGGTCCGGTCGTCGCCTGGCGGGTGCTGGGTCATGGCAGATTGAGGCGTATTCCCACGGAGCGTGAATGGGCGTCGAGACCCTCGGCCTTGCCCAGAGTCATCGCCGCTGGCCCCAGCGCGCGCAACTGCTCCGGACCGCATTTCAACAGCGACGTGCGCTTCATGAAGTCGAGCACGCCGAGACCGGAGGAGAACCGCGCCGAGCGCGCGGTGGGCAGCACGTGATTGGAGCCGCCGACATAGTCGCCGATCGCCTCCGGCGTGTGCGCGCCGAGGAAGATGGCACCGGCATTGCGGACCTTGGCCGCGAACGCATCGGGATCGGCGGTCATGATCTCGAGATGCTCGGCGGCGATGGCGTCCGCGAGCGGCACGGCCTCGTCGAGGTGGTCGACCTCGATGATGGCGCCGAAATCGGCCCAGGACGCGCCGGCGATCGCGGCGCGGGGCAGGGTCTTGAGCTGGCTCTCGACGGCGCGGGCGACGTCATCGGCCAGGCGGCGGCTGTCGGTGATCAGGATCGACTGCGCGCTGGCATCGTGCTCGGCCTGGGCGAGCAGATCGGCCGCGATCCAGTCGGCATTGCCGCTGTCATCGGCGATCACCAGCACCTCGGAGGGGCCTGCGATCATGTCGATGCCGACCTTGCCGAACACCAGCCGCTTGGCGGCGGCGACATAGGCATTGCCGGGGCCGACGATCTTGGCGACCGGGGCGATCGTCGCGGTGCCATGCGCCAGCGCCGCCACGGCCTGGGCACCGCCAACGCGGTAGATCTCGGAAACGCCGCCAAGATGCGCCGCCGCCAGTACCAGTGGATTGAGCTTGCCGTCCGGCGCCGGCACCACCATGACGAGGCGAGAGACGCCTGCGACCTTGGCGGGAATGGCGTTCATCAGCACCGAGGACGGATACGCCGCCGTGCCGCCCGGGACATAGAGCCCGGCCGATTCGATCGCGCTCCAGCGCCAGCCGAGCTCGACGCCGGCGACATCGGTGAAGCGCTGGTCCTGGGGCAGCTGCTTGAGGTGAAAGGCCTCGATGCGGTCGCGGGCGAATGTCAGCGCATCGACGGTCGCCGTGTCGCAAGCTTTCACCGCGGCTTCGATTTCGGACGCCGTGACGCGCAGCGTGGCGGCGCTCAGCTCCAGCCGGTCGAACTTGGCCGTCGCCTCGAGCAGCGCCGCATCGCCGCGCCTGGCGACGTCATCCACGATGGCGCGGGCGGCGGCTTCGACGTCGGCGGAGACCTCGCGCTTGGCGGCGAGAAACTGCCGAAACTGGGTGTCGAAATCGGCGCTGGCGCGGGACAGGCGAATGGGCATCTCTGGCACTTTCCGAAGGGGTGGCTGCCCCAGACCCCCTGCTCAATGGCGCGGCAGCGCGGGGCCGTCAACCCTTTGAACCGGCCCCTACCCGGTCAGCGGCGGGATGTCGTCGATCACGTCGGAGGTGCCGAGGTCATCGGCACCGAGATCGGTCAGCTCGCATTCCAGGCATTCGACATCCAGCCGCAGCGCGCCGCCGTGGGAGAACAGCAGCAGCGCGCTGCCGGCGGGCGCCTCGGTGCCGGGATGGAATTCGATGCCGATCAGCTCCAGCACGGCATCCGGCGCAGCGAGGTCGATGCGGCGCGACTTGCAGGCCAGCACCCGGTCGAAGCGCAACGCGGCCAACAGCCGGCGCGGCTCGTTCTCGCCATGCAGCGCCTGCTCCCAGTCGAGCCGGTTCATGCCGATCACCAGCCGCTTCTCGGCCTGGCGCCAGATGATGTCGGCCGGCTGCACCCGCGCATCTTGGACGTGGGCGGAAATCACGGCGAGATCGTCGGCGTCGAGCGCGATCAGTTTGAGCCGGTCGGTCACGACATCATCCTCATCTCATTCGCGAATGCGCTCGATCGTCGCGCCGCAGGCCTTCAGCTTGTCCTCCAGCCGCTCGAAGCCGCGATCGAGATGGTAGACGCGATTGATCATGGTCTCGCCTTCCGCCGCCAGCCCCGCAATCACCAGCGACACCGAGGCGCGCAGGTCGGTCGCCATCACAGGCGCGCCGCGCAGGGTCGAGATGCCCTCGATCCGCGCGGTCTCGCCGTCCAGACTGATACGCGCGCCGAAGCGGGCGAGTTCCTGGACGTGCATGAAACGGTTTTCAAAGATGGTCTCGGTGATCGCCGAGGCGCCCTGCGCCCGCACCATCAGCGCCATCAGCTGCGCCTGGAGATCGGTCGGGAAGCCGGGAAACGGCGCGGTGGTGACCTGCACCGGGCGGATGCCGTGGCCATTGCGCACCACGCGAATACCCTCCGCATCGCTGGAGATCTCCGCGCCAGCCTCGGCCAGCACGTCGAGCGCGGACTGCAGCAGCTCCGGCCGCGCGCCGGCAAGCTGGACGTCGCCGCCGGTCATGGCGGTGGCGATCGCGTAGGTGCCGGCCTCGATGCGATCCGGCAGCACCGTGTGCCGCGCGCCATGCAGCGAGGCCACGCCCTCGATCTCGATAACAGGCGTACCGGCGCCGGAGATGCGTGCGCCCATCTTGTTCAAGCAGTCGGCGAGATCGGAGATCTCCGGCTCGCACGCGGCATTGGTGACGACCGTCGTACCCTTGGCGAGGCTCGCTGCCATGACCGCAACATGGGTGCCGCCGACGGTGACCTTGGGGAAATCGATCGTGCCGCCGCGCAGGCCGCCTGGCGCCTTGGCGACGACGTAGCCGGCGTCAATGTCGATGCTGGCGCCGAGCCTCGTGAGCGCCATGATCAGGAGATCCACCGGCCGCGTGCCGATAGCGCAGCCGCCGGGCAGCGACACCCGCGCCTCGTGCATGCGCGCGAGCAGCGGCGCGATCACCCAGAAGCTGGCGCGCATCCGCGACACCAGCTCATAAGGCGCGGTGGTGTCGATGATGCTGGCCGCCGAGATCTGCAAGGTCTGGCCCTGGTACTGGCCATCGCCGGGGCGCTTGCCGACGGACATGATGTCCACGCCGTGATTGCCGAGAATGCGCTGCAGCTGCGCGACGTCGGCGAGGCGGGGGACGTTGTCCAGGATCAGCGTCTCCGGTGTCAGCAGGCCCGCGATCATCAGCGGCAAAGCGGCGTTCTTCGCGCCCGAAATCGGAATGGTGCCGTGAAGCGGGTTGCCGCCGACGATGCGAATGCGATCCATGCTGGTCCTATCGAGCTGGCCGGGAGATTTGCCTAAGGTTGGCGCAACAGGACCGACATTACGGCGATTTGATGGGTTCGCAACGGCAGGTCGCATCCTCCGCGGAGTCATCCCCTGACGGTGCAACCCGCTGGGCGAATCAGACCGGCGGCACCAGCGGATCGGCAAGAAAGCCGTGCAGCGCGGCCACCACCTGAGCGCCCTCGCCGATCGCACCACCGACCCGCTTGACCGAGCCGGAGCGCACGTCGCCCACCGCATAGACACCCGGCACCGAGGTCTCCAGCGGCGACACCATCCGCCCGGCATTCTGCTCGGACTGCGCGCCGGTCACGACGAATCCGGCGCGGTCCAGCGTCACGCCGCAATTGCCGAGCCAGCCGGTGGCGGGATCGGCGCCGACGAAGAGAAAGAGATTGCTGATATTGGCCGGCGTCTCCTCGCCGGACAGCCGGCTCTTCAGCGTGATGCGCTCAAGCCCCGCATCAGTGCCGCCGTCGAGCGCGACCACCTCGGTGTTGAACATGAGCTCGATATTCGGCGTCGCCTCGATCCGCTCGATCAGGTAGCGCGACATCGATGCGGCGAGCCCGCCGCCGCGGATGATCATCCGCACCTTCTTGACGTGCCCGGAGAGAAACACCGCCGCCTGTCCCGCCGAATTCCCGCCGCCGACCAGCGCGACCTCCTGGCCCGCGCACAGCCGCGCCTCGATCGGCGAGGCCCAGTACCAGACGCCGCGGCCCTCGAACTCCTTGAGGCGATCAAGATCGGGACGCCGGTAGCGCGCGCCGCTGGCGACCACGACCGAGCGGGCCCGCACCTCGTCGCCGCCCTCCAGCGCCAGCACGAAGGCGCCATTCTTGCGCTCGCAATCGAGCGCCGTCACCGATACCGGGATCATGATCTCGGCGCCGAATTTCTGCGCCTGGTTGAAGGCGCGGGCGGTCAGCGCGAGCCCGGTGATTCCGGTCGGAAAGCCGAAATAATTCTCGATGCGCGCGCTGGCGCCGGCCTGGCCGCCGAAGGCGCGGGAATCCAGCACCGCCACGGAGAGGCCTTCGGAGGCGCCATACACCGCGGTGGCAAGTCCCGCCGGTCCGCAGCCGACCACGGCGACGTCGTAGATCTTCTCGCCGCGCGGACCGCCGATCATGCCGACGGCGCGCGCCAGCTCGTTCTCGCTGGGATTGCGCAGCACGCTGCCGTCGGAGACCACGACGAGCGGCAGTTCGGCCGGCGTCGGCGAATAGCGCGCGATCAGATCGGCGGCATCGTGATCGGCGGCGGGATCGAGCAGGTGGTGCGGAAAACCGTTGCGGGTGAGAAAGCTCTGCAACCGCGCGATCGCCGCCGATTGCGGCGGGCCGATCAGGACCGGGCCGCCAGCACCGCCCTGGATCAGATTGACCCGGCGCAGGATCAGCGCCCGCATGATGCGCTCGCCAAGCTCGGCCTCGGCGATCAGCAGCGCCCGCAGCTTGTCCGGGCGAATCAGGATGACCTCGACCTCGCCTTCGGCATGACCGTCGACCAGGGCGATCCGGCCGGAGAGCTGGCCGATCTCGGCGAGAAACTGTCCCGGGCCCTGGTCGATCACGGGCGTGACGTGACCCAGGCCGTCGCGCTGGGTGATGGCGACGTGGCCCTTGAGGATCACGAACATGCCGGGACCAGGCTTGCCCGTCTCGAACAGCAGCTCACCGTCGCGATAGGTCCTGATCTCGCCGAAGCCGCGCAGGCGGGCGATCTCCTGCGGCGTCAGCTCCGGGAAGGTCTGCTCGAACCGGACAAAGGTTTTGGCCAGCTCCGCACGCCCCGCCGCGGCACCCGCCGTCGTCCCGTCAGTCACCGTCATCACGCTCCCCTACGTCCACTCTGCTCAACGCACCGAATCATCGGCATCATCGCCTGGGGCCTCGACGGCACTGCCCGTCTCGGCCGCGACCGCCTGGCTCCGCTGCCGGCTTTGCGCCTTCCGCCGCTTCAAGTTCTCGCGCAGCGCCTGCTTCAGTCGCTCCTCGCGCGATGTCTTCGGCGGCGGCTTGCTCTGATCGGTCATCCCCCTCCCCGGTCATCTCTTACCAGAGGCCCAACAATCGGTGCTGCGGGCGCGAAAGCCAAGGGGGGATGGCGACGCAGACGGTAGGTTCCGTGCCGCGCGACGTCGCCTGCCCGGTTGGGGAGGTACGACGAAGCCGGTGATGGCTGAGTTGGCCGAGCGGGAGGGACGGGCAAATTGTGCCTCGCGGGCAGATTCGGTCAGATTCGAACGGTGTCGGCGGGATTTCAGGGCTTGGAGCCGGCGTCTTTCCCCGAAAACCGGGCGACCCGCGCTTGCGCCGACGGGGACCTTGTGGCAAGAACCGCCCGCGCCCGGTCGCGGCCCCAAGGGCCAGCCCCTGCTGCATTTGCTGCCGTAGCTCAGTGGTAGAGCACTCCCTTGGTAAGGGAGAGGTCGACAGTTCAATCCTGTCCGGCAGCACCAGCGTTTTCCCCACACGACAGGTCCGGACCATCCCGGCCTCATGGTTCGAGACGCGCCGCGCTTGACACGCGTCGCAAAAGTTCAACTCGGGCGCGGCGCTCCTCACCATGAGGGGACATCGCGGGCCTTCGGGCCACAGGCATCGTCCGCGGCGCAATCTTTCCCTCATCGCGGCAGCAGATTTTCTTTTGCCAGGTCGATCACCTCGTCGCCGCGGCCGCTCATGACGGCACGGATCAGCCAGACGCTGAAGCCCTTGACCTGTTCCAGGCCGATGGTCGGCGGCATCGACAGCTCCTGCTTGGCGGTGACGACGTCGAGCACCGCGGGGCCATCATGCGCGAGCCATTCGGCGACCGCGCCCGGCAGCTCGCCGGGATCCTCGACGCGGCGGCCATGGATGCCCATCGCCTTGGCCATCGCGGCGAAATCCGGATTCTCCAGATCGGTGCCGTGCTCGACGAAGCCGGACGCCTTCATCTCCAATGCGACGAAGCCGAGCGTGCCGTTGTTGTAGATCGCGACCTTCACGGGCAGCTTCATCTGCTTGAGCGTGATCAGATCGCCCATCAGCATCGCGAAGCCGCCGTCGCCCGACAACGAGATCACCTGCCGCCCCGCCTGCGCGGCCTGGACGCCGATGCCTTGCGACATCGCATTGGCCATCGAGCCATGCACCAGCGAGCCCACGAGCCGGCGGCGGCCGTTCATCGCGATGTAGCGCGCGGCCCAGATCGTGGGAGTGCCGACGTCGAAGGTGAAGACGGCATCATCGGCGGCGTTCTCGCTGATCAGCCGCGTCAGATATTGCGGATGGATCGGCGGACGGCCAGGCGTGCCGACGGCGAGATCGTCGAGGCCCTTGCGGGCGGCGACATAGCGCTTGAGGTTCTCGTCGAGATGGCCGCGGTCGGACTTCGCCGTGAGCTTCGGCAGCAATGCGCGAAGAGTCTCCCCGACATCGCCGACCACGCCGACGTCGAGGCGGGCGCGGCGGCCGAGCTGGCTCGGGCGGATGTCGACCTGGGCGATCTTGATGTCCGACGGAATGAACTGCTTGTAGGGAAAATCGGTGCCGAGCATCAGCAGCGTGTCGCAGCTGTGCATGGCGTGATAGCCCGAGGAGAAGCCGATGAAGCCGGTGAGGCCGACGTCATAGAGATTGTCGTATTCGACATGCTCCTTGCCGCCGAGTGCATGCACGATCGGGCTTTGCAGCGTCTCGGCGAGCTGCATCAGCTCGGCATGCGCGCCGGCGCAGCCGCGGCCGCAGAACAACGTCACACGCCGAGCGCCATTGAGCAGCGCCGCCAGCGCATCGAGCTCCGGCTCGGCCGGGCGCACCACCGGCTTCGGCGGCCGCAGGCCGATCGCTGGCGGCAGCGCGCGCTTCGGCGCCGCCTTCAGCGCGACGTCGCCGGGAATGACGATCACGGCGACGCCGCGCTCGCCGATCGCGGCGCGGATCGCGTTGTCCAGCACGAACGGCATCTGCGTCGGATCGGAGATCAGCTCGCAATAGACGCTGCATTCGCGGAACAGATTCTGGGGATGAGTCTCCTGGAAGTAGCCGCCGCCGATCTCGCTCGACGGAATGTGCGCGGCGATCGCCAGCACCGGCGTGCGGCTGCGTTGCGCGTCGTAGAGACCGTTGATGAGATGAAGATTGCCCGGGCCACAAGAGCCGGCGCAAACCGCGAGGCCGCCGGTGATCTGCGATTCTCCCGAAGCTGCAAACGCTGCGGCTTCCTCATGACGGACATGCACCCAGTCGATCGTCTTGCGGACGCGCAGCGACTCCGTCAGCCCGTTGAGGCTGTCGCCGACGACGCCGTAGATGCGCTTCACGCCGGCAATCTCGAGAGTCTCGACGATCTGATCTGCGATGGTGGTCATGAGCTGATGATTCCTTGATCATGAAGGACCGCGTAGTCCGGCGGGGTCGATCAGGTCTCGTACCTTGCATAAGCCAAGCCAACCCAATCAAAACCGCGTGGCGCGAAAGTTCCAGATTCGGCCTGCGACCGGCATGATGACAGGGAATGACAGTGTCCGGGACGCGGGCCATGACAGCGTCGTCTCGCGGCGCGCAAGGCGTCCGAGCTTTGCGATCATATCGCCCTCTCGATATCGAGGGCGCGGGGAAGGCCGGGCGCTGGCCGCGCCCGTGGCCCGCCTGCAGCAAAAGAATGCAGGCGGCAGTCACCACAGGTCTGGCCGAACACACCCGGCCCTCCCTGCGCGATGGGCTTACGATTTATACGCGATCTTCCTGGGGACCGGCTGTCTTGCCCCCATCGCCCGCGATGCGCGTGACGCACATCGACAGGCTTGACCTCAGCGCCGGGAGGCCAGGACCACGCGACTTCTCCGTCCGTATCGAAGTTGTTCGTCCGCTCGCGAATGCGTAGCTGCAACTCCGATCCGGCCATCGCATCCCGCACCCAACGCTCGTGACGACCCGCGAAGCGTCCCTCTTGATGAGCACGGAACGCGCGGAAATCTGCAGGTGATTTGCCCGACGACGCAAGGTGCTGTGCTGCGGCAAACCGGCACGACGGACAGTTTGAGCATGACGGGCATGCGAGAGGCGGAGCGATGCCGAAGATCCGCGCACCTCAGCCTCACGGAGCGTCATTCACGTGACGCGAATTCCGGCGTAGGGTGCTGATCGCTGATCTCCGATGCCTGCGATCTTCCTTTCTTGCCGGGGTGGATGTGATGACCAACCGACAGCTTGGCGATCCCGTGGTTCACAAGGATGACGACGCGTTCAACCGCTGGCCATTCAGCCAGCGGCTGGCGCGCATGATCGCGACGTTCGACGCGCGCGAAGGCGCGCCGGTGATTGGAATTTACGGAAAATGGGGGTCGGGCAAGACCTCTGTGCTCAATTTCCTGAAAAAAGTGCTGGAGACCGAGCATGCCGATCAGGTCGTGCTGCTGTCCTTCAATCCCTGGCTGTTCAAGGACAATGAGACGCTGCTGAAGCGGTTCTTCGAAGAGCTTTTCTTTGTAATGGGACGAAGCAGCCAGAGCACGCGCGAACAGTTTGGCCACATGCTGGCTGAGTTCGGCGGCGTGCTCGGTTTCCTGGCGAGCGGTGCAGGGACCGCGACAAAGGAGCTGGGAAAGGCTTTCCTCAAAACGATTGAAGAGGTTCGCGATGACGTTCGCGAGGCGATGCAGACCGCCGACAAGAAGGTCGTCGTGCTGATCGATGATCTCGACCGGCTCGACCGCGACGAAATCCTGCAGCTGCTCAAGATTGTCAGGCTCACGGCCAACTTCCCCAATGTGATCTATCTGCTCGCCTTCGACGACGAGATGGTGGGTCGCGCCGTTGCGCAGAAATTCGGCAGCGATGGCGATGCCGGCCGCCAGTTCCTGGAGAAGATCGTCCAGTATCCGTATACGCTCCCGGCGGTCCCTCGCGAGCGCCTGATGACCTTCGTCGAGCAGCAGGCGATCGCAGCCCTTGACCATGCCGGAGTGACGCTGCCCGACGACGACTGGCTGCGGTTCAAGACGCTGGCTCGCGACGGCCTTGCCCGTCGTCTGACCACCCCGCGCCAGGCGATCCGCTACGGCAACGCGTTGAGGTTCGCGCTGCCGATGCTGAAGGGTGAGGTGGATGTCGCCGATCAGATGAGCATCGAGGGCCTGCGGGTGCTGTACCCGGAGCTCTACGCCGTCGTCCGCGACAACAAGCGCGTGTTCGCGGTGGAGGACGATCCCGAGGGCTATCCGAGCCTCGACGCGGGGCCCAAGCGCCGGACGCTCTACGACAAGGACGGCATCGACGCCCGGATCGAGGCGGCCTTGCATAGCGTCGCTCCCGACGAAGCCGACTCCGCCCGAACACTCATCGCGGCCCTGTTCAAAACAATGCCGTTGCGGCCGCAAGGAATAGCGAGACCGCGCTACTTCGACCGCTACTTCTCTTATGGGATCGCTGCTGATGAGATCGGTGATCTCGAGCTGGAGGAATTACTGCATGTTTCGACCGGCGAGGCGGTGCAGCGGATCAAGACACTCTACGCCCGCAATCCGCGGGAGCTGCTGCAGCTTCTGCTGAAACGCGCCGACAACGCGAGCATGCAGACGCTGCTGACCCTCGCCCAGGCGCTGATCGGCGCAAGCCCGCATCTGGACGAAACGTCGCAGATCCGGCCGCGGGACCTCGCTTATGTCATCGCTCAGCTGGTGTTGAGACCGAACGCCTTGGCCCAGTCCTGGGCGGAAGATCACCCGGCGCGCCCCGTCGAGATCTATGAGATCTGGAAAGTAGGGCAGGATCTGCCGCTCTCGCTGGCCTTGTATTTCCGCGAAGCGATCCACCGTGCCGCCGCCGAGCACGAACGCGACCGAAACCGCCGCCAGCGCTCCGACACGTTGATCAGGGAGGAGAGTTGGCGCGCTTTGGACAAGGCGCTAGCCAGCCGTCTCGCGGACGAGGCCAAGTTGGATTGGCGGGTGATGCTGCGCGAGCGGGCCGATGCGCCACCGCTGATGTTCGAATGGGGTCGCCTGGATCGGCCAGCCCAACGCGCTTGGCTGGCCGCGCTGTTGACGGAGCCGGATGCCGTCGCGCCGTTCCTGCGCGCCAGCGTCGCCGATGTCAGCGCGCTGAGCCTCTCTTTCGTATGGGAGGAACTGGGGTCGCTGATCGACATCGACACGCTCAAGAAAGCCGCACGCCATGCTGGCGAGTCGGTGACGGATCCGGAGACCGGCAACATCATCCGGACATTTCTGATGGGATGTGACGAGCGCAACGCCCGCGCCGCGCGGGCCTCAGCAAGGGACACAAACGAGGCCGAATCGTCGTGACATGTGACATCTCGATGTCTGCTTACGCCGAGCCGCCCGGCACGGGTCTGTCGACCCGTTCAGATCGAACCTGATTGTGACCGGTCCGGTCCTTGCCCCGTTGCAATGCGGCAGTATCTTTGGCGCATTGCAACAGGAGATCATCATGCGCCTTCCCATTCTCAACCCGGATGCGTTGAGCGACGAGCAGAAGCCGCTCTACGACGACATGAAGCAGGGCATCCAGGCGAGCTTCAAGGGTTTCATCAACATCCGCGACGACGGCGCACTGCTGGGCCCCTGGAATCCGTGGCTGCGCGAGCCGAAATTCGGCAAGCCGGTGTGGGAGCTGGTGAAGGCGATCGCCAACAAGCCGTCGCTGCCGGCGGCGGTGCGCGAGGTCGCGATCCTCGTGACCGGTGCGCATTTCCGCTCGGCCTACGAGATCTATGCGCATGTCCACGTGGCCGAGCAGCGCGGCCTGTCCGACGACAAGCTCGCCACTATCGTGGCCGGGCAGCGGCCGGTCGACCTCACCAAGGAGGAAGCCGTCGCCTATGATTTCGCGTCCGCGCTGGTCAATGGCGGCGTGCTGCCGGAGCTGACCTACAAGGCCGCCGTGGCGCAGTTCGGCGAGCATGGCGCGGCCGAGCTGTCCTATCTGATCGGCATCTACTGCATGGTGTCGGTCACGCTCAACACGTTCGATGTGCCCGTGCCGGAGTGAGGCGTGGCCGTTCCCTCGTCGTTTCGCTTGGGCGTGAGCAATCACCGACACTGACATGAACCCGCATGTCGCTTGCGCTCATGCGGGCTACCTGCCGGTGAGCTGCATTTTCTTACTCGGGGGAGAAGACGAGGAGGCCTCCGCGGAGACCGCGCTCGCGGCGGGTCCTCCCTCACCCGGATTGCATCTCACGATGCAATCCGGCCTGTTCCGACACGCGGACGAGGTAAAATGAGGTCGCCGCGACCGCGCTGATCAATAACTTGCCCGTCTGCTACAGATCGAAATTCGTCGGCAGCATCACGACATCCCGGATGGTCATGCCGCGCGGGCGGGTCAGCATGAAGAGGATGACGTCGGCGACCTCCGCGGGCTCCAGCAGGCTGCCGGACTCGCGCGCCTCCTTCAGCTTCTCGGCCGGCCAGTCCGCGATCAGGGCTGTGACCACCGGGCCGGGCGAGATCGCACCGACGCGGATGCCATGCTTGAAGACCTGACGGCGCGTGGTCTGCACGAAACAGTCGATCGCCCATTTCGATGACGCGTAGACCGGCTCCCACGGCGTCGGGTAATGCGCGGCGAGCGAGCTGGTGACGATGATGTCGCCGGAGCCGCGCGCGATCATGTGCGGGAGCACGTCGCGGACGTTCTTCATGACGACGTTGATATTGAGATGGAGCATGCGGTCGATCGCGTCCGTCCTGGCATCGACCAGGTCGCCGCCAAGATAGCTGCCGGCATTGGCGTGGAAGATGTCGAGCCGGCCGGCTGCGTCCAGCACGCGAGGCAGCAGCGTGGCGCAATCCGTGGGATCGAGCAGGTCGATGACCACCGGAATGATTGCCTCGCCGTGCTGCTCGCGCAGGCGCGCCAGCGCCGCGGCATCGCGATCGATCATCACGACGCGCGCGCCGGCGGCCAGCATCGCCTCGCTGCTCGCGAGCCCGATGCCCGACGCCGCGCCGGTGACGGCAGCCACCTTGCCCTCGAGTTCCCTGCCCATAGCATCCTCCCTTGTGCGCGCGCAGCCTAGCGCATTTCAAGCTCAGCCGCTCGTTTGGACCCAACGTAGCGCCCGCGCGTTCCAGTCTGACCCCATTGAAAGAGCCCGATGGAGACGATCGACGCCTATCTCGTCCGCAAACATCAGGAGCTGAAGCTCCTGAACGGCTGCCTGCGGCGGCCGTGTCCCGTCCCTGTGCCGCGCACGGTCGACGAGGTCGTCAGGCAGAAGTTTCAGCTCGCGGCCGCGCTCAAGGCCGAGTACGCGCTGAGCGACTGGACAGCGACGGAAACCGCCTGGTCGGACACCGAGGACCATCGCGCCGGACCGTTCGCCTTCGCTTACGACTATCAGCGCGCGGACCTCGACGTGCGCGGCCCGTCATTCTATTCGGTCGGCGACGACATTCGAGACACGATCTACACGATCTCGGGCATGGCCGCGATCGCGGCGCTGCTGCTGGCGACGCGGCCGGTGCTCGGCGAGGCGGACCTGCTGATGCTGCCGGGCTCCTATGGGGAGACCCAGGAGCTGGTCGACGCGCATGCGCGGCACCTGCGCCCGGTCACGGTGTCGCGCGACCTCGCCGATGTGCTGACGCAGCGATCGCGTTCACCGCGCCTGCTGCTGCTCGATTCCAGCGCGACCACCGCACGCTTCGAAGCTGTGCTCCACTGCCGACGTCCGGCGGTTGATCTCCTGATCTTCGACACGACCTGCTTTGCGAACGGTTCGGGGCGCATCCGACGCGTGCTCGCCTGGGCGCGGCGCTGGAACGTGCCGGTCGTGATGGTGCGGAGTCATACCAAGCTGGATTCGCTCGGCGCCGAATACGGCCGGTTGGGCTCGGTCGCCTTCATCGGGTCTGGCGTCGAGCAGCGCGCGCCGCTCGCCGCCTTGCCGGAGGAAATGCGCAACGCCATGAGGCTGCTCGGCGGCGCAGCCCTGCCCACGCATTTCCCGCCCTTTGTCGGCACGGAGCCTTACCGCGATCTGACAGGCAAACGCACGGCCGCCATTCTGCGGAACAGCCGCCGCGCGCGTCGCCGGTTTGCGACGACGCTGCGCGGCCTGACCGCGGAGCTCGACTTCGCGCACGGCCTCTACGTCACGCTCGCGAGCCGCGATACGCTGGACGAAGCCACGGCGCGGCAAGCCGCGGCCGTCATGAGCGACGACCTCCGCCGCGCCGGCCTGCCGATCCGCCACGCCGGCAGCTTCGGCTTCGACTTCGCCGCGACCGAATGGTTTCACGACGCCACTACAGACCGCTACAGCGTTCGCGTGGCGGTGCCCGATCTTCCGACGACGCTTTGGGACGAGCTGACCGACGCGATCGCCGCCTGGTGGTCGGCGCACCAGGGTCGATCCGCCGCGGCGTGAGCGCGCGGCATGGCATGCGCCTTGCCTCCACAGCTGCAACCGATCGTGCCGCAGGGAGGTCTCAATGAGCAGCTCGTATGTCGATGTCACACGCCGCAGCGTCGTTCTCGGCGGATTGGGGGCTGCCGGCGTGAGCGCGCTCGGGCCGCGCATCGCGCAAGCGCAAGGCCGCGCCGAAACGCTGCTGGTGGTGCAGGAACTCGGGCCGAACTCGCTGGACATGCAGGGCGTGGGCTCGAACCAAACGGTCAACGGTCTCGCCTGGAACTGCTATGACCGGCTGCTGAGCTACGCGGCGAAGACGCTGCCGGACGGCACCATCTCGTACGATCGCGCCACCTTGGCGCCGGAGCTCGCCGAGAGCTGGGAGGTCGCCGCCGACGGCATGTCCTGCACCTTCAAGCTGCGCAACGACGCAACCTTTCACGACGGCACGCCGGTGACGGCCAAGGATGTGAAATGGTCGTTCGATCGCGCCGTCTCGGTTGGTGGCTTTCCGACCTTCCAGATGTCGGCGGGCTCGCTGGAGAAGCCGGAGCAGTTCGTCTTGGTCGACGATCACACCTTCCGCATCGACTACATCCGCAAGGACAAGATGCTGCTGTTCAATGTCGCGGTGGTCGTGCCCTTCGTGATCAATTCGGAGCTCGCGAAGAAGAACGCGACGCCCGAGGACCCGTGGGCGCTGGCCTGGCTGAAGAACAACGAGGCCGGCGGCGGCGCCTACAAGGTGGAGAGCTGGAAGGCCGGCACCGAGACGATCCTGAGCCGGTTCGACGGCTGGAGGTGCGGCCCGCTGCCGAAGATCAAGCGCGTCATCGCGCGCGACATTCCCTCCGCCGGCACGCGGCGGGCGATGCTCGAGCGCGGCGATGCCGACCTCTCCAGCGGCTTTGCGCCGCGCGACTTCGACCAGTTGATCAAGGAGGGCAAGGTCAAGGTCACGGGCGTTCCGATCCCGAACGCGCTGTGGTACGTCGCACTGAACACGGCCAGGCCGCCATTCGACAATGTCAAGCTGCGCCAGGCGATCGCCTGGGCAATGCCCTATGAACAGATCCAATCCAGCGCGTTCTTCGGCCGCGCGGTGCCGATGTATGGCGGCAAGGCTGAGGTGGAGAAGCCGGTATGGCCGCAGCCGTTCCCTTATGTCACCGACCTCGACAAGGCCAAGGCGCTGATGAAGGAGGCCGGATTCGAAGGCCTGGAGACGACCTTGTCGCTCGACGCCGGCACCGCGACAGTCGGCGAGCCCACCGCGATCCTGATCCAGGAGAACCTCGCCAAGATCGGCATCAAGGCGGGCATCGAGAAGATTCCCGGTGCCAACTGGCGCACGACCTTGAACAAGAAGGAGCTTCCGATGGCGCTCAACCGGTTCTCGGGCTGGCTCGATTATCCCGAATACTACTTCTATTGGAATTTCCACGGCCGCAATTCGATCTTCAACATCTCGTCCTACCAGAGCAAGGAGATGGACGCGCTGATCGACAAGGCGCGCTTCACGACGGATGCGGCGGAGTACGAGGCGACGGTGAAGGAGTTCATCGCACTGTGCATGCGCGAGGTTCCGGTGGTGCCGCTCAACCAGCCGATCCACGACGTCGCCATGCAGAAAGCGGTGAGCGGCTACGAGTTCTGGTTCCACCGCGAGCCGGACTATCGGCAGTTCGCGAAGGGGTAGCGTGTTGGTCGGGAAAGACCGAGGTAACGCGCTCGGCCACATGATCACCTCTCGCCACGCTGGCGACATACTCTATCCCTTCCAGTCCACAACGGTGGTGCACCCTCTCCCCTTGTGGGAGAGGGTGGCATGAGCGAGCGAAGCTCGATCATGCCGGGTGAGGGGTCTCTTTCCGCGAATTCCCGTGCCGATAGAGACCCCTCACCCGGCTTCGATGCTTCGCATCGAAGCCACCCTCTCCCACAAGGGGAGAGGGTGCACCGTAGTTGGGGCTCGCAGAGTGTTGCAATGAACAAGTGAGATTTAGTTCGGCTCGCGGTGCGCCCCTCACAGCCACCCGCGGCGGCGGAACTGCCAGTACAGCGTGCTGCAGACGACCGCAATGAAGCCGAGCACGGCGTAGTAGCCGTACTGCCATTTCAGCTCCGGCATGTGCTCGAAATTCATGCCGTAGATGCCGGCCACCGCCGTCGGCACCGCGAGGATCGCGGCCCAGGCCGCCAGGCGGCGGGCGATGTCGGTCTGCTGCGCCTGTCCCGCCATCATGCTGGCCTCGAACACGAAGGCGAGGATCTCGCGCAGCGAATCCGCATCCTCCTCGGCGCGCTTGGCATGGTCGAGCACGTCGCGGAACAGCGGCGCCATCTCGGCGTCGATCGCGACATTGTCGACATGTTCCAGCCGCTTGCAGACGTCGACCACGGGGCCGACGGCGCGGCGGAGCCGCAGCAGGTCGCGCCTGAGACGATAGAGCCGGTCCACCTCGTGGCGCGCCAGCGGCCGCTGCAGCACGACCTCCTCCAGGGTCTCGACCTCGGCCATGATGCTCTCGGTGACGGGGCGGTAGTTGTCGACGATGAAATCGAGGATCGCATAGAGGATGTAGTCCTCGCCCTTGGCGAGCGAGCCCGGGCAGCTCTCGCAGCGCTCGCGCACCGCGCCATAGGAGGTCGAGGCGCCGTGCCGCACCGACACGACGAAACCGGGGCCGACGAAGATATGGGTCTCACCGAAGATGATGTGCTCCTTGACGAGCTGCGCGGTGCGCGCGACGACGAACAGCGCATCACCATAGCGCTCGACCTTCGGCTGCTGATGCGCCTTAGAGGCGTCCTCGATCGCGAGCTCATGCAGGTTGAACTGATCGGCGATCCGCTGCAGCAGCGCCGCATCCGGCTCGTGCAGCCCGATCCAGACGACATGTCCCGGCTTGCGGCTCCATGCGCCGGCCTCGTCGATCGCGATATCGGCGACGCGGCGGCCGTTGGCATAAACGCCGGCCGCGACCACGCCAGGCTCGCGACGCGCGTCGGCCGGTGACTGGATTGTGACGTGGCGCATGCCGGGTTCTCCGCTCTCGACAGCGACTTTCGACGCGAGGAGTCGCCGGGTCAAGCGCTGCATCAGGTCACGCCGGTCGGGCCGTCGAGCAACTGCCGGACGCGACGCACCAGATCGGTGCGGCGGTACGGCTTGTTGATGATTTCGAACTCGCCGATATTGGCGTCGGCCCGCTCGACCGCCGCATCGGAATAGCCGGTCGTGAGCAGCACCTTCAGCTTCGGCTGGCGCTTGCGCGCTTCGCGCGCCAGCACCGTGCCGTTCATGCCGCCGGGCATCACGAGATCGGTGAACAGGAGATCGAATCGGATCTCGGAATCCAAAAGCTCCAGCGCCGCATGCGCGTTGGTCGCGACCTCGGTGCGATAGCCGAAATCCTCCAGGATCGAGCGCGCGAGCTCGGCGACATCGGTGCGGTCCTCGACGATCAGGATACGCTCGCTGCCCGTGCGGTCCATCGCCATCGGCGTCCGCACGGCCGGCACGGCGATCGCCTGCTCGGTCGCCGGAAACAACAGCTGCACCGTGGTGCCGAGGCCGACCTCGCTGTAGATATAGGTGCTGCCGCCCGACTGGCGCGTGAAGCCGTAGACCATCGCAAGCCCGAGCCCGGTGCCCTTGCCCTCGTCCTTGGTGGTGAAGAACGGCTCGGCGACGCGCGCCAGAATGTGGTGCGGAATGCCGACGCCGTCGTCGGACACCTTGAGCGCGACGTAGCGTCCGGACTTGGGCACGCCGAACTGCAGGATGTCCTCGTCCGCGATGTCCTTGTTCTCGGTGCGGATGGTGAGCGTGCCGCCATGCGGCATCGCATCGCGCGCATTGACGAACAGGTTGAGCAGCGCGACCTCCGCCTGGGTCTGGTCGACGCGGCTGTTCCACAGATCCGGCTGCGCCTTGACGACGATGCGCACGCTCTCGCCGA
Organism: Bradyrhizobium sp. ORS 278; assembly: GCF_000026145.1. Classification (NCBI taxonomy): domain Bacteria; kingdom Pseudomonadati; phylum Pseudomonadota; class Alphaproteobacteria; order Hyphomicrobiales; family Nitrobacteraceae; genus Bradyrhizobium; species Bradyrhizobium sp. ORS 278. Next base: position 6,906,870 of record NC_009445.1, read on the forward strand.
GCGTATGCCGCGCCATCTGCACCATCGTCTCGATCATGTTGTTGAGGTTGATGGGACGGCTGTCGAGCCGCTGCTTGCGCGCGAACGACAGCAGCTGCTGCGTCAGGGTCGCGGCGCGGTTGGCCGCCGTGCGGATGTTGTCGACGGCACGGCGGTGGCGCGGCGCCAGCTCGCTCACGGCTCCCTGCAGGGTCTCGGTGTAGCCGATGATCACCTGCAGGATGTTGTTGAAGTCGTGGGCGATGCCGCCGGTCAGCTGGCCGATCGCCTCCATCTTCTGCGACTGCACCAGCGCGCTCTCGGCATCGCGCCGGCGCGAGACGTCGAGCTGCGAGCCGAAGAAGTACACGAGGTCGCCGTTGCGGTTGTAGACCGGGCTGATGAACAGCGCGTTCCAGAACGCCGCGCCGTTCTTGCGATAGTTCAGAACCTCCACCGCGATGTCCTGGCGGTTGGCGATCGCGGTGCGCACGGCGTCGATGGTGTCGCGGTCCGTATCGGGCCCTTGCAGGAAGCGGCAATTCGAGCCGACGATCTCCGTCAGGCCGTAGCCGGTCATCTCCAGGAACGCGCGGTTGGCGAACAGGATCGGATTGTCGTTCTGGCGCGGATCAGTGACGATCATCGGCATGCGCGTCGTTTCGACGGCCGCGAAGAAGATGTCGTGGTGCTCGGTCGAAAGGTCGGACGCATCGCCGCTGTCGACGACCGCGCGATCGCGCTGCGGCTTGTGGTCTGACATTCTCGTCCTGCTCCGCCTCTCATGGTTACGGCCAACATGGCCTTGCTGCATCCGTGGGCCGGGACGCGCCCGTCTGATATGCCGCTCGGCGAGATCCGGTTCCCGAATGCCAGCCGTGCGCCCGTTTGACGGAACCGTGACATGCGCCGGCGGGCCGGCCGCGCTTGCGCCTTGGCAGCAAGTGTGGTGATTTTCCGCTGCCGGTCGTTGTTTCCAGGACGTTCGGAAGGCATATGCGCACAGTCAGGCAGGAGGCGGCTCTCGTCGACGGTTTGTGGTCGTCACATCTCGTCGCAACGACATCGTTCGAGAGCGCGTCGGGCGCGATGCTGCGTCATTGCCGCTCTGACGATCTCGAAGAGATCAACGGTCCCTGCATCGACGCCACGATGTTCTGCCTGCAGCTGCGACCGACCTCGGTCACGATCTGGCAGAACGAGCGTCAGGTCCATGACGGTCCGGTACCGATCGGTCTGTGGCAGGCGCATGCGCCGGGCGACAGCTTCCGCGCCGCGCGAGGAACCGGCTTCGAGTGCATTCGCCTGATGCTATCGAACGGCGCGCTGGCGCAAGGTCTCGCGCAATTCGGCTGCCACGCCGCCGCCTCGCAGATCGAGTTCGCGAGTGTCGGTCACGACCCCAATGGCGTCCTGCTGTCGCTGTCCCGCGAGCTGCGGCGCGCGCTTCTCGGCAGCAGCGGCTCCGCGGTCGAACAATCCTACCTGGAAAGCCTGGCGACCACACTGTTCGGGCATCTGTTGATCCACCACTCGAATCGCGCAGACGCAGCGTTCGCCAAGCCGCTGCGTGGCAACCCCCGCATCGAGGATCGGCGGCTCAGGCAGCTCGTCGACTATTTCGACAGCCGGCTCGGCGAGAGTCTCTCGGTGGCGGACCTCGCCGCATTTCTCGATCTGTCGGTACCGCATCTGACAGAGCTGTTCCGGCGCGGGCTCGGCAGCTCGCCCTATCGCTGGATGATGCAGCGTCGGATCGAGCGCGCCCGCGCGCTGCTCGCCGAGCGCGATCACTCCATCACCGATATCGCTCTCGCGCTCGGGTTCGCGTCGTCGCAGCATTTCGCCACGGCGTTTCGCAAGGCCTGCGGCCTGACACCATCGGAATACCGCAAGCAGCTGTCGTCCTGACGAAGCCTGGCGTTCGGCGCGAAGCCGGCCAGCGGATTTTGTACATGGTCCGCGATCCGTGAACGCGCGTCGCATGGCTCGCTCGCATAGTCGCAGCGCTGGCCGGCACGAATAGCCCGGCGCGTGCTGCAGCGTCACCCCGGCTTCGGCCGGGCTCCCCAGCGCGCCGGCCGGCGCCTTCGTTCCCGCTCATCAGGGTCGCGCCGATGGAGATGCATCAGGTCCGTTACTTCCTCACCGTCGCCAAGCTTCTGAATTTTTCCCGTGCCGCCGATGAATGCAACGTGACGCAGCCGTCGCTGTCGCGCGCCATCAAGCAGCTGGAGGCGGAGATTGGCGGCGAGCTGTTCGTGCGAGGACCACCGTCGGCACGACTGACCGCGCTCGGCCACGCCGTGCATCCTGCGCTGAAGCAGTGCTACGACGCCGCGCTCGGCGCGCGGGCGGTGGCGATCTCGATGAGGCAGCGACCGCAGACCAGCCTTCGCCTGGCCCTCACCGAATCGATCGATCTGGCTCCCGTCATTCCTCACATCCAGCGCATCCGCAACCGCTTCGAGCATCTCGACCTGACCGTTCAGCGCGGCGACGGCGCCAAGGCCGCGGCGATGCTGCAAGACGGGGACGTCGAGCTGGTCATCGCGGCGGATCTGCACAAGGCGGGCTCTCATCTCCACCAGCTGCCGCTGTTCACCGAGGGATTCGACCTCGTGGTCCACACGCAGCACCGGCTCGCAGGCCGGCCGCTGGTTCCAGCCATGGAGCTTTGCCGGGAGCCGTTGCTGGTCGGAGCCTATTGCGAGCATACGCCGGGCATCCTCGAAGGGCTGAGACGCCACGGCGTCGGTGCGATCCGTGCGGGCGAGGTCCACGCCGAGCGCGATCTGCTCGGGCTCGTCGCAGCCGGCCTCGGCGTCGCGCTCCTGCCACGCAGCGCGCAGCTGCCGGCGGGATTGCGCCGCATCGCCATTGCCGGTCTTGCGATCGAGCGAACGGTGAGCCTCTACAGCCTGGCAGGACGTCCCTGGAGCAGGATCGGCGCCGCCGTCATCAACCAGATCAGACGATCCCGGACCGATAGGCCGCAGCGACGCGCACCGCTCGACGCTGCCGGTGAAAACCCGTAGAGACGGTGCCCGGCAATAGGCGCGGCGAGCCGCGCACCGCATCGGGAGTTTTCGCCATGACAGCTCAGAAGGTCGCATTGGTCACCGCCGGCGGCAGCGGCATGGGTGCGGCGGCGGCGCGCCGTCTCGCCACCGACGGCTTCAACGTTGCGATCCTGTCGTCCTCCGGCAAGGGCGAGGCGCTCGCCGCGGAGCTCGGCGGCCTCGGCGTCACCGGTTCGAACAAGTCGAGCGACGATCTCAAGCGCCTGGTCGACGGAGCCATGAGTCGCTGGGGCCGCATCGACGTGCTCGTCAACAGCGCCGGCCACGGCCCGCGCGCGCCGATCCTGGAGCTGACCGACGAGCAGTGGCACACCGGGCTCGACACCTATCTGCTCAACGTGATCCGTCCCGTGCGTCTGGTCACACCGATCATGCGGGCGCAGAAAAATGGCGCGATCATCAACATCTCGACGGCCTGGACCTTCGAGCCCTCCGCGATGTTCCCGACATCGGCCGTGTTCCGCGCCGGCCTCGCGTCCTTCACCAAGATCTTCACCGACAGCTACGCGACTGACAACATCAGAATGAACAATGTGCTGCCGGGCTGGATCGACAGCCTGCCCGCGACGGAACAGCGCCGCACCACGGTGCCGATGGGCCGCTACGGCAAGGCCGAGGAGATCGCCGCGACCATCGCCTTCCTCGCCTCCGACGGCGCGGCCTACATCACCGGCCAGAACATCCGCGTCGACGGCGGATTGACGCGCAGCGTGTGAGGCGCGGAGGCTATTTTCTGACGAGCGTATCCCAGTCAGGGATCGCGACCCATTCATCACGCCCGAGAACCTCAACGAACCGATAATCGAGCATCGCGATAACTTCGAAATCACCGTCATCATGAAACAGGATGATGCGGTCTCCCTTTCGGAGTTGCAATGCGTCGATCTGCGGCGCGAGATCACGCTCACGATATTTGAGAAGCCAGCAGAGATCGTCGTTCGTGCGGGCGTTGAAATCGGTGAAAATCTTGATCACATCCTGGATTCCAAACGTGGCAATCTCGGCGTCATGAGCACACTGCTCTTGGATCTGGGGCTGCCGCGCAGATTTCGGTGCTCACCCTCATGGTGAGGAGGCGTAGCGCCGTCTCGAACCATGAGGCCGCGACTTTGGCCTCGCCCTTCGAGACGCCCGCCTGCGGCGGGCTCCTCAGGGTGAGGGGATGGAGGTTATGCATAGCGACAGGATTGGGATTCAAACGGCCAGTTCGCCATCTCGAAATGGCGAAGCCGTCTCTTGTTGCATCCTGCGACAGCATCCTGATCAAAACATCTCGAAATATTCGCGCTGCTCCCAGTCCGACACCTCCTGCTGGAAGCGTTCGATCTCGGCGTTCTTGATGAAGGTGTAGTAATCGATGAAGGTGGCGCCGAACGCCTGGCGGAAGAAGGCATCGCCCTTGAGCGCATCGACGGCCTCGCGCAGCGATTTCGGCAGCGGGCTCGCCTTGGTCTCGTAGGGCACGTCGGCCGACGGGCCGGGATCGAGCGCGCGGTCGATGCCGTCGAGGCCGGCTGCGATCTGCGAGGCTATGTAGAGATAGGGATTGGCGGCGGGCTCGCCGATCCGGTTCTCCAGCCGGGTCGCGCTGTCGCCCGGACCGCCGAGCACGCGGATCATGACGCCGCGGTTGTCGCGGCCCCAGATGGCGCGGTCCGGCGCCAGCGAATATGAGCGGTAGCGCCGGTAGCCGTTGATCGTCGGCGTCGAGAACACTGCGGCCGCGCGCGCATGCGCGAGCAGGCCGGCCATGTAGTGACGGCCGAGCGCGGAGAGCTCCTCGGGCTCATTGCTCATGAAGGCGTTCCCGCCATCACGCGCCACCAGCGACTGGTGCAGATGCCAGCCCGACGACATCACGTTGGGAATGCGCGGCCGGCACATGAAGGTAGCATGATAGCCGTGGCGTTGCGCGATCTGCTTCACGGCGCTACGGAACAGCACCATGGTGTCGGCTGGCTCCATCCCGATGCCGGGCTGCAGCACGAACTCGCACTGGCTCGGGCCGTACTCCAGCTCGATCGAGCGTAGAGGCAGGCCGAGGGCGGCGAGATGGGTCCTGATGATCTCGAGCGCCGGCTCCATCTGATCGAAGCGCTGCTCGGTCAGATACTGATAGCCCTGGGTCAGCAGACTGACCGCCGGCGGCGCGCCGGGCTGGCCGGGAGAGCCGGCGTCGGCGGGTGCGAGGCGCGGGTCTTCGACCTTGAAGATGTGACACTCAACCTCCAGGCCCGCCTTGAACTGATAACCACGCTGGTCGAGCGTCGACAGCGCGGAGCGCAGCAGATTGCGGGTGGCGAACGGCACGGGCGCGCCATTGGCGAAATAGAGATCGCACAGCACCCATCCGGTGCCGGGCGCCCAGGGCAGCACGCGGAACGTGGTGGGATCGGCGACCATCAACGCATCGCTGCCACCTTGCATTTCGCTCATGCCGAAGCCGCCGCCGGCGGTGAACACCGGAAACACAGTCCGGTGCGAGGTGTCCTTGGCGAGCAGCGTCGTCGTGATCGAGCAACCGTCTTCCAGCGAGGACAGCGCGGCGTCGACGCTCAGCGCCTTGCCGCGCAGGATGCCGTGCTGGTCGGGGAATGAGAAGCGGATGGTGTTGAGGCCGTGCTCCTCGGCGAGACGGCGCATGCGCGCCGCGGCTTCAGTCTGCTCAGCGGTCCACAGCCGATGCTTGGCGACGAAACTCAACGATGGCTCCTGATAGGATTGACTGATTGCGCGATCGCGTGCACGGCAGCGCGGCTGGCTCGGTCTCCGCCTCTCCGCGCGTGCGGCAGGTCTACCGCATATGGCGGTGCGGAGCTGTACCGGCGAACGATCCTGCTCACGTGTTACTCCGTCATGCCCGGGCTTGTCCCGCCTGCGCGGCCGAAGCCGCTTCGGCGCGGCGAAGGCCCGGGCATCCACGTCGTTCTCAGGGCAGCGGATGACGTGGATGGCCGGGACAAGCCCGGCCATGACGACGTGGAGAGAGACGAGCACATCACCGCGATCTTCAAATGCGAGAGCCCTGCCGCGTGCGGGGAGAGGCTGGACTGCATCGTCAGATGCAATCCGCGTGAGCGGGCTCTCCGCACGCTCGGTGCGCGGCTGCCCCTCACGCCAACCCTCTCCCTGTCAGAACGGGAAGAGCGTACCGTCCTCGGACCAATACGAAAAGGCTATCTCTGGCCAACGAGTACAAGACCCCAGCCATCACTCCGCCGCGCTCAGATCCGGCGCCAGCCGCACGATATCGGCGGGCACCGGCGCGGCCCAGGGAGCGTTGCGGCGGCGGCGGACGTCGACTTCCATCCAATAGGTTTCCCAGCCGCGGGTCGGACCGATCCCGTCCATCGTCGCCGGGCCTTGCACGCTGCGCGCCGCGGCCGCGTCGAGATGCAGCATCGGCTGCTCGCCGCGCGCGACCGTCTCGATCTGCTCGCGCAGCAGACGGCGATACTGGATGATCGCCTTGTCCGACTGTCCCAGATGCTCGCGGGTGCGATCCTGGATGCGGCCCATCGACTCCACCGCCCATTGATCGTGCACGTTGATGTCGTTGCCCATGCCGGTGTAGGTCGCGGTCGCCTGCTCGCGGGGATCGAAGCCGTAGTCGTTGCTCTTGTTCTTGCGCGAGCGGTAGTCCGGCAGCTCATAGAGTTCCAGCCGCTGCGCGCGCATCTTCGCCTTGTCGACCGGCGCGCCATAGCTGGTGAAGATCGCGTACCAGTAGCAGGTCTCGTCATCGACCGGCACGTGCCACTGCGTGATCGTCATCTCCGTGCTCATCGGAATCACGAAGGCGTGCGGGAACAGCTGATTGGTGACGCGGACATGGGTGCGCTCGGCATCGATCTCGCGCAGCGCGATGATGCGCAGACCGTATTCGGTCCGCTCGACATTGATGATCGGACGGTCGTATTCGCGCAGCACCTTGGTCATCGGCAGCTCGCTGTCGGCGGAGGCGCCGCGGAACTGCTTGCCATAGGCGGTGGACGTATCCTCGTCCTCGAAGAAGCGGTGCAGGAACGAGGCGTGCGCCGGGTCGATGCCGACTTCGAGCGCCTGCAGCCAGTTGCACTCGATCAGGCCCTTGAAGGCGAAGGTGTAGGCGTCGGGCGCCGTGAAGCAGTCGAGGTCCGGAAACGCCGGAGCTGCCCCTTCGCCGAGCCAGGCCCAGAGGATGCCGCCCTTCTCCACCACCGGATAGGAGCGCTGCTTGACGTTCTTGCACAGCGGCGATCCGGCAGGCTCCGCCGGCGTCTCGAGACAGGCGCCGTCGACGTCGAACAGCCAGCCGTGAAAGGCACAGCGCAGACCGCCATGCTCGAGCCGGCCGAAAGCGAGGTCAGCGCCGCGATGCGGGCAATCGCGATCGAGCAGCCCGTAGCGCCCCTGCTCATCCTTGAACAATACGAAGTCCTGGCCGAGCAGCTTGACCGCGCGCACGGGGCGCTCGCCCGCCAGCTCGTCCACCAGCGCAGCCGGCTGCCAATACATCCTCATTAGTTTACCGGCAGGTGCGTCGGGTCCGATGCGCGTGATCAGATCATTCTGCTCTTTGCTCATCATGATGGCCGTCTCTCCTGTTCCGTCGCAAGTCGGGCGTTGACGTCACGCGATCATCTAATATTGTTCGCTAGACGAACACATGTTCGCCAAGATTAGATTCGCTTTAACTGGGGAGAAGCGCAAGTGAAAAAGCTACAACCGAAGCCAAGGGGCAAACGGACAGCAGCTTCACTGCGGCCGAGAACAACAACAGCGGATCGTGTCAGGCCGATGCCAAAACTAAAGCGGACTGATGAGGAGAAGAAGCAGGCGCGTGGCGACGGGCCTGAGTTCGTCGAAGCACTCGATCGAGGGCTTCGCGTGATACAGGCCTTCAGCCGCGAAGGCCGGCCGATGACGTTGAGCAAGGCCGCCGAACTCACAGGTCTCGCGCGTGCCACGGTGCGCCGCATCCTGCTGACGCTGAAGGCATCGGGCTTCGTTCATGGCGACGATCGGCTGTTCTCGCTGACGCCGCGGGTGCTGTTGTTAGCATCCAGCTACCTCGCATCGAACCAGATCAACACCGTGGTACAGCCGTTGCTGGATGTCGCGGCGACGGAGGCCCGCGAGGTCTGTTCTCTCGCGGTTCTCGATGGCGATCAGGTCGTGTTCATCGCGCGCGCCACGCCGACGCGGATGTTCTCCAGTGGGCTCGAGATCGGCTACAGGCTGCCGGCCTTCTGCACCTCCGTGGGGCGGGTGCTGCTCAGTCGCATGCCGGACGATCAGTTGCGGCGGGCCATCGAGCAGACGCCGCTCACGCCGATGACGCCGCAAACGACCACCGACCAGGAAGCGCTGATCGCCGCGATATCGACCGTGCGCAGCGACGGTTATTCGGTGGTCGACGGCGAGGCCGAGCCCGGGTTCCGCTCGATCTCGGTGCCGATCCGCCGCTACGACGGCAGCATCGTTGCGGCCGCGAATATTGGCGGGCACGTCGACCGGATTACGATCGACGAGATGAAAGAGCGCTTTCTGCCGTTGCTGAAGCAGCTTGCGACGACCGTGCAGCCCCTGCTGGTCTGATTTCACTGATCCTAAGCGGCACCGGCTTCACTGAAGCGGTGCCGGCCGGCGCGTCGGCCCTGCGCACGCCCCTGCCATCTCCTCCAGCTTAGCTCTGCCAGCACGCGGCGCCGTTCGGTGACGGCGGACGAGGCGCTTCTCCATCACGATCGATCACGTCTCCCAGCCATGGCGCTGCGGCGCGCCCGTCTCCCGCCGTGCCATCGCTACAGGGACGCTGAACGGCCTGCGCAGGGCTGCCGGACGATGACGGCAGCCTGCCTGCGACAATCGCTCCGATCGCCTCGACCTCTTCTCGATGCTACGACGAAGGGCGCTGCAACAGGCGGCGCACCGGCCGCGCGACGACGTGAAGTTTGGCAGGCCACGAACTAATCGTTGTAGTAGTGAGACGACGGCGCGCGCCGCTCTTGCCAATTACGTGATCTTATTTTGACGTCAGTCGCAGTTGCCACGATTTGAAACAGGTCCAGGTATCATCACGCTCCTGCCGGCGGTGACATGGTCCGGCGCGGACGTCATGAGATCCGGAGCAAAGCGGCACGTTGTAGACGCTGCCACCGGTTTGCCGCGAATGCGCGCGCGATGGTCGTCGCGGCCGTGGGCACCGGATCACAACAGCCACCAAGCCTGAAGACGTTTGATGTTACCCGCGGTGTTGACCGCGATGACGGAGACGTGTCGCGCGGCGGACCACCCGTCGCCGGCTGGCCGGCTCTCCTGCACCGTTGCGCGTGGCTCAGCCGATGAGATGGACGAGCGTATAGACGTAGGACTTCGCGCCCTTGCGGCTGACCCAGTCGCCCTCCGGCGGCGCTGCGCCCTGATCTGCCGGCAGCACGTTCCAGGGCCGGCCCATGCAGGACTGCGAGACCTCGTCCCAGGCGACCCAGCCCCACTCCGGCTTCCATACGATCCAATAATCCCCATCGGCCCGCTTGAAGCCGATGCTGCCGTCCGGGCGGGGCAGACGGGCGAAGCTGTAGACGAGATCATCGCTCTGCCGATGCAGCTCGAACCGGCGGACTTCGTTGGACATCGGCGGCATCTCGCGCAAAGATGGCACATCGGGCGAACGACACCCGTCTCCAACAAGCATAATGCCGCTCCAAGGGGGAAAGCCATGACTGACGCGCTGCCGCTCGTGCTCGTGCCCGGGCTGATCTCCTCGCCGCGGATCTATGCGCCCGTCATTCCGGCGCTCTGGCGGCTCGGGCCGGTGATGGTGGCCAATCACATTCGCGATGACAGCATCGCCGGCATCGCGCGCCGCATCCTCGCCGAGGCGCCGCCGCGCTTCGCGCTCGCCGGCCATTCGATGGGCGGCTACATCGCCTTCGAGATCATGCGCCAGGCGCCCGAGCGCGTCGGCCGGCTGGCGCTGATCAACACCCAGGCGCGGCCGGATACGCCGGAGGCAAGCGCACGCCGCCGCACCATGATCACCCGCGCCAAGGACGGCGACTATCACACCGTGGTCGACGAGCTGTTCGCGGGCTTCGTGCATCCCTCGCGCCAGGACGATCCGCGGCTGCGCCAGATGGTGCACGACATGGCCGAGGAGGTCGGCGTGCTCGGCTTCATCCGGCAGCTGACCGCCATCATGGCGCGCCCGGACTCGCGGCCGACGCTGACGGCGATCCGCTGTCCCACGCTGGTGCTGACGAGCGACACCGACAACACCATCCCGAACAGCCTGTCGAAGGAGATGGCCGACGGCATCAGCGGCAGCTGGCTCGTGGTGCTGGAAAATTGCGGCCACCTGCCGCAGCCGGAGCAGCCTGAGGAGACGGCGCAGGCGCTGATGGAGTGGCTGCGGGGGTGAGAGCGCGACGACCGCCTATGCCACGTTCGTCATTCCGGGGCATTCGCGTAGCGAATGAGCCCGGAATCCATACTCACCGGCATCCGTTGTGACGCAAGGCGTCGTGTGGAGGACCGAGCGCTTCAGCAGCGCTCATGGTTATGGATTCCGGGCTCGCGCTTCGCGCCCCCCGGAATGACGATGGAGAGAGTATTCGGCCCGATACATCACTGCCTGGACGAGGGAGTGGTCGAACGTGTTGGCCCGGGCAGTTCGATGGACGGGTCATTCCTATCAGTGATCGAAAGCCTGGAAGAGACTCAGAATCCTCACCGCGCGCTCCTGGTTCTCATCAGCCCACAGCCCGAGGTCCAGAACCATGCGGCCATTCTGTCCGGCACTCTTCGCACCGTCACCTTTGAGCCCCGCAAACCGGGCAGCTGCGGATTGCCTATCGGCACAGACCACCACAACAAATGGGATGGGAAGATCGGCAACCTTGAAGGCTGCGACTGCCTGCACCTCCGAATACCGGAAGCCGTGGCGCACGGCCGAGGGCGAGACCTTGATGCCGTTCCGGTCGAAATGGTCCGCAAGCGCGACGATCTCGGGAGAAAGCGGATCGATCGGCCGAATAAAGCTGCGATAGGCCCACTCGCCTGAATAGACCAGCGCGACAAGCAAGACGAGAGCGAGGGCGACTCGCATCATTGGCTCCTCGCGGGAGCCTCAGCGTTGCACCCGCAATCCATCCACAAACACATCCAGCAGCCGCAGCACGCTCTGCTGCCAGCCGGTCTGGTCGTGCATGTAGCACATCCCGATCAGGGCGCGCAGCACGTCGTCGGCGCCGATGTCGTTGCGGATCTCGCCGGCGTCGACGGCGCGGGCGAGTAGCGCGCCGATCGAGCGCGTGAGATGGGCGTGCGAATAGGCGGCGAGTTCGGAGTTCGCAGTCATCACGATCGCGAGCGCGGCCATCATGCCCTTCTTGGTGGCGACGAACTGTACCGTCGAGCGCAGCCAGCGCCGGAGCGCCTCAACCGGTGACGGCTCAGTCTTTAGCTCCTCGGCAAGCTCCGCAAGCTGCTCGACCTCGCGGCGATACACCGCCTCGAACAGGTCCTCGCGGGTGGGGAAATGACGATACAGCGTACCGATGCCGACCCCGGCCTGGCGCGCGACCGCTTCCAGGCTGGCTTCCGCACCGCCGACGCTGAACACCGCCTTGGCGGCTTCGAGCACCCGCTCGCGATTGCGCTGCGCGTCGGCGCGCGGCTTGCGATGGCGCTCTTGTGGTTTCGTCTCCATCTCACCAGCTCTTGATGACGGACCGTTCATGTCCTCTTGCTAAGCGGAGGATCCCTCCGTATAAATAGACCTGCCACCCGGGACAGCCAACCTTTCCTGAAGCTCGTCGTCCCGCGGTCGCTGGATCTGGACGGACACGCGCCCGTAAGGCGGTGGCCGCTGCGATCCGATTAGGCCATCGCTTCGATCGGAACAACGCATGAATTGGACTGTCAGACTCACCGTCAACGGTGAGCCGCGCACCCTTGCGCTCGACGACCCCCGGGTCACCCTGCTCGACCTCTTGCGCGAGCGTCTCCATCTCTCCGGCACCAAGAAGGGCTGCGACCGCGGCCAGTGCGGCGCCTGCACCGTCCTCGTCGACGGGCGCCGCATCAACTCCTGCCTGACGCTGGCGCTCAGCCTCGACGGCGCTGCCATCACCACGATTGAAGGCCTCGCAAATGGAGACCAGCTGCACCCCGTGCAGGAAGCCTTCATCGCCCACGACGCCCTGCAATGCGGCTTCTGCACGCCAGGCCAGATCATGAGCGCGGTCGGCCTCATCACCGAAGGCCACGCGGGAGATGATCCCGAGCGCGTGCGCGAGGGCATGAGCGGCAATCTCTGCCGCTGCAGCGCCTATGTCGGCATCGTCGAGGCCGTGCTCGACGCGCAAAAGACGCTGACTGAGAACAAGGAGCGCGCGGCATGAACCGGTTCGACTATGTGAAACCATCGACGGTCGCCGAGGCGGTCGCGGCGGCCGGCGCGCCGGGCGCGGCCTATCTCGCATCCGGAACGAACCTGCTGGATCTGATGAAAGGCAATGTCGTCCGGCCGGAACGGCTGGTCGACATCACGCAGATCAAGGAGCTCACGCGTATCGAGCCGCTCGCCAATGGCGATGTCCGGATCGGCGCGCTGGTGCGTAATGCCGACCTCGCTCACGACACCGGCTTCACGCGCGATTTTCCGGCGATCGCCGAAGCGCTGCTCTCGGGTGCCTCGGCACAGCTGCGCAATGCGGCGACCGTCGGCGGCAACCTGCTGCAGCGGACGCGCTGCGCCTATTTCTACGATACGGCGTCGGCGTGCAACAAGCGCGTGCCGGGCGCCGGCTGCGACGCGCGGGGCGGCGACAATCATCAGCACGCGGTGCTCGGCTGGAGCGAAGCGTGCATCGCCACCAACCCGTCCGACTTCTGCGTCCCGCTCGCCGCGTTCGATGCGGTCGTGGAGATCGAAGGTTCGGCGGGCCGCCGCGAGGTCGCGCTGGAGGCGCTGCATCTTCTGCCCGGCACCGCGCCGGAGCGTGAGACCGTGCTGGCGCCCGGCGAGTTGATCGTCGCGGTCCGGTTGCCCGCGACCGCGCGCAGCTTCGCCAAGCACGCGCGATATCTGAAGGTGCGCGAGCGCAACTCCTACGCTTTCGCGGTCGTCTCGGCCGCGGCCGGGCTCGTGATCGAGAACGGCAGCATCACGCAGGCGCGCCTTGCGCTGGGCGGCGTCGCCGCCAAGCCATGGCGCGCGCGGGATGCTGAAGCTGTGCTCGCCGGTCACTCCGCCAGGCCGGACGCGTTCGAACGCGCGGCCGACGCGGCGCTGCGCGACGCCATGCCCTCCGGCGACAACGCCTACAAGATCCCGCTCGCGCGCCAGCTGATCGTGCGGGCGCTCGCCGCCGCAGCGCAGGGCACGCCGTCGCGCATGCCGGCGCTGCCGGCCTCTCCCTTCTCCTCCGTTCCAGGAGTGCTTCATGACGCCTGAGCTCAATCTCTCCCGCGATCCCGCCCATCTCCGGCACGGCTCGAACATCGGCCAGCCGCTGTCGCGCGTCGATGGTCTCGCCAAGGTGACGGGCCGCGCGACCTACGCGGCCGACAACAATCCGCCCGGCCTGCTCTACGCCGTGCTGGCCGTCTCCAGCATCGCGCGCGGCCGCGTGACCGCGCTCGACGTCGAGGCGGCCAAGGCGCATCCCGGCATCGTCGAGGTCATGACCTCGGCCAACCGGCCGCCGCTGCATGCCGATCCCGACGGCAAGCCGAATCCGTTCGCGTTCCGCTTCGAGGCGCTGCAGACCGATCGCGTGCGCTACGCCAACCAGCCGATCGCGGTGGTCATCGCGGAATCGCTGGAAGCGGCGACAGAGGGTGCCGCCCTGCTCGCGCCGCGCTACGAGGTGGAGCCGGCGCGTATCGGCCTCGATGCAGATGCCGTCTATGTGCCTCCGGCCGTCGGCATGGGCTCGCCGGCCGAGGAACGCCACGGCGATGTCGAGGCTGCGCTGGCGGGAAGCGACAAGCAGCTCACCGCGATCTACGAGACCCCGCCGCATTATCACAACGCGATGGAGCCGCATGCGATCGTCGCGGAATGGCAGGGCGACAAGCTCGTCATCGACACGCCGACGCAGGGCCTCGTCATGATGCGCGCGCGCCTCGCGGAGCTGTTCGGCATCGCGCCCGAAAACATCCTGATCCGCAGCCCGTTCCTCGGCGGCGGCTTCGGCGGCAAGGGCCTGATGGCCGGGCCGCAGGTGCTCGGCATTCTCGCAGCCAAGATGGTCGGCCGGCCGGTGAAGCTCGTGGCGCGCCGCGAGCAGCTCTATGGCCCATTCGGCCATCGCTCGCCGACCCGGCAGACCCTGCGGCTTGGCGCCAGCGCCGCGGGCCAGCTGTCTGGGATTCATCACCATGCGCGGATCGCCACCTCCAGCTTCGAGGACTTCTATGAATCGGCGGCCCACGTGACGCATACGCTCTACGCCGTCCCGGCAATTGCGACCACTTATGACGCCGTGCGGATGGACACCGGCACGCCGCTGTTCGTGCGCGCGCCCGGCATCGCGCCGGGATCCATCGCGCTCGAGAGCGCGGTCGACGAGATGGCCGAGGCCTGCGGCCTCGATCCCCTCGCCTTCCGCGTCAAGAACTACGCCGAGGTCGAGCCTTCGACCGGCAAGCCGTTCTCGTCCAAGGCGCTGCGCGAATGCTACACGCAGGGCGCCGAGCGCTTCGGCTGGTGGGACCGGCCGCTCAAGCCCCGGATGATGCGCGACAAGGACGGCTTCCTGGTCGGCTGGGGCATGGGCACGGCGACGTTCCACGCGCTGATGTTCGCAGGCCAGGCGCGCGCCGTGATCCGGCGCGACGGCTCGGGCGTGGTCGAGAGCGGCGCGCATGACATGGGCCAGGGCGCGTGGACGGCGTTCGCGCAGATCGCGGCGGATTCGCTGGCGCTCGCGCGCGATCAGGTCACGTTCAAGGCCGGCACGTCGGACCTGCCCGATGCCGGCATCGCCGGCGGCTCGGCGCACACGGCAACCGTCGGCACCGCGATCCACAATGCGGGCGCTGCCGTGATCGCCGAGCTCGCCGAGCTCGCGACGTCGGATCAGCGCTCGCCGCTGTTCGGCGCCGGCAACGCCGGCGTGATCGCCCGCAACGGCCGCCTCGTCCGGCGCGACGACGAAGGCCGCGGTGAAAGCTATGCTGACATCCTCGCGCGCGCCGGCCTCGACGAGGTCGAAGGCTCGGGCAGCGGCGTGCCGGATCCGGCCGCCAACGAGCAGTACGCCATGCATTCGCATGGCGCCGTGTTCGCCGAGGTAAAGGTCGATCCCGATCTCGGCCAGGTGCGCGTGACACGGATGGTCGGCGCGTTCGCGGCAGGCCGCATCATCAACCCGAAGCTGGTGAAGAGCCAGCTCGTCGGCGGCATGATCTGGGGCATCTCGCTGGCGCTGCACGAGGAGGCGATCACCGACCGCCGCAGCGGCCGCATCATGAACGCCAATCTCGGCGAGTATCATGTGCCGGTGAATGCCGACGTTCCGGCGATCGATGCGTTCACGGTCGAGGAGCACGATCCGTTCGTCAATCCGCTCGGCATCAAGGGCGTCGGCGAGATCGGCATCACCGGCTCGGCCGGCGCGGTGGCCAATGCGGTGGCGCACGCGACCGGCATCCGTGTCAGACGCTTCCCGGTGCGGATCAGCGATCTCGTTCGTCGAAGCTGACCAAGCCGCACGCCAAACGACAAAGCCTCCGTTCCCGCCGGGAACGGAGGCTTTTCCTTGAGCAAAGAGGGTCGCGGCCCTACGCCGCCTGCTGCATGAACGAGCCCCTGACCCAGGTGGCGAAGGCCTCGCGCCTGGCGCCGAGCTCAAACTCCACGCGCAGCGCGTCGTGGTCGCGGGCGCGAACCTGATAAGGAATGTCGCCGCTGAAGCCGGTGAACTGGATCACGCCGCGATCGCCGATGCCGGGTTCGGGATCGAAGCGGAACAAGGCGCCGCCCTCGGAGATGTCGACGAGCTCCGCCTTCACCGGCCCCTTGCGCGCATCGATCACCTTGATCGGCAGGCTCGTGCGGAAGCGTGGGGATTGGCGGCGGTCGGCTTCGACGGTCGTGGTCCGGACCACCTTCACCAGCGTCGCGCGCAGCGCCGTCAGGCTGGAGGCCACATTGCCGATGGCGCTGCGCACCTCGGCGGCGCGATCGTTGACCATGCCGGCATCCTTGCCGACATTGCCGATCTTGGACGAGACGTCGCGGGCGGCACTGGCGGAGGAGTGCACCGAGCGGCTGATCTCCTGGGTCGCCGCATGCTGCTCCTCCATCGCCGCGGCGACCGAGGCCGCGACCTCGTCGATCTCGGAGATCTGGCTGCCGATGCCTTCGACCGCATCGATGGTGGCCTGCGTGGTGCTCTGCACCTCGCCGATCAGGCGCGAGATCTCCTCGGTCGATTTCGCGGTCTGATCCGACAGCGACTTCACCTCGGCCGCGACCACGGCGAAGCCGCGGCCGGCCTCGCCGGCGCGCGCGGCCTCGATCGTGGCGTTCAGCGCCAGCAGATTGGTCTGCTCCGCGATGCCGCCGATCAGGTTCGAGACCTCGGCAATCTTGTCCACCGCCTTGGTCAGCGACATCATCGTCGACTTTGCCTTCTCGCGGCCGGTGACGGCCGACTTGGTGATGGTGCTGGCGCGCGCGACCTGGCTGGAGATCTCACGGATCGCCGAGCTCAGCTCTTCGGCCGCCGCCGACACGGTCTGCGCATTCGCGAGCGACTGCTCCGAGGCCGCCGCCACCGCCTGGGCATCAGCCGACAGCTCATGCGCGAGATCGGAGAGGCCACTGGCCACCGCCTCCACCTGGCGCGACGCGCCCGCCGCCTCGTCCACCGATGTGCTGGTCTCGCGCTCGATCACGTCGGCCATGTCGAGCATGGCCCGCCTCTTCACGCGATCCGCCTCGGCGCGATCACGCTCCTGCTTGTCGCGCAGCTCGGCATTCTCCAGCGCATTGGTCTTGAAGATGCCGAGCGCGCGCGCCATCGCGCCGATCTCGTCGCCGCGCTGCGAATAGGGGATGTCGGTGGACAGCTCGCCCTGGGCGATCCGCCGCATCAGGCCGGTCATCCGCGACAGCGGACGGACGACGCCCATCACCAGCCCCGACATGCCGGCGATGACCAGCGCCATCACGATGCCGGAGACCGTCCAGACGACGACCGAGATGCTGCTGTCCTGCGCCGCGGCCGCGGTCTCCATGTCTGAATTGAACTTGTTCGCCTTTTCGACCAGCGTGTCGATCACCGCGCGGTGCGCCGCATAGGCGTCTCTCAGCCGGGCATAGGCCGTATCGGCCTTCGCCGTGTCGCCGGCGCGCAGCGCCGGGATCAGTTCGGCTTCTGCCGCCTGCCAGAACTTCCTGACCTCGGCATCGGACTTCTCGACGAGCAGCGATTTCAGATCGGGCTCGAGCGTCGATCCGATCCAGAACGCCTTCCGGTCGTCGTAGTCCTTCTTGAGCTGCGCCAGCTTGGCGGCATGCGCGTCGAGGTTCTTCGGGTTGCGCAGCACCAGCGTCGCCTCGAGATAGGCTTCGATGACATATTCGGGCGGCGGCAGGATGTCGGCGACGAGATCGTTGCCAAGCTTGATCTTGCTGTACAGCGGCCCACCGACCTTGAGCTCGCGCAGCGCGTAGGCGCTGGTCAGCACCACGGCACCGAAGCCGAGCGCGAGCACGAGGCCGAAGACCGCGATGAGGGCGGAAATCGAAAGACGCATTTTCATGTCGGACGACGCATTCCAGATGGGAGGATCCGCGATCGCGGCAGGCGCTGGCGGCACGATCCCGTCGCCGTTGACGAGATCACGTTCCGGCCGCCAAGCCTCAACTGAAGATGCGATTAGCGTGCACAAGCTTTTTTCAACGGAAGTAAATTTTTACGTCCGTAGAAATGCGGTCTCAGGTGCTCATCCCGCCCGCCGGGACACGGTCGCGCCGTCCTTCGTGGTGCTGCGCACGATATTGGTCAGCACCGCCTGCAACGATGACATGGTCGCGCCGACCTGCATGATCGCGGTGCGGACCTCGGCGGCGCGGTCGTTCACCGCCTGGGCGCCGCGGCCGACATTCGAGATCTTTTCCGAGACATCCTTGGCCGCGGCTGCGGAGGCGGCGACCGACCGGCTGATCTCGCTGGTGGCGGCACGCTGCTGCTGCATGGCCGAGGCGACGGAGGCCGCGACCACGTCGATCTCCGAAATCTGGCCGCCGATGCCTTCGACCGCGTCGACGGTGGCCTTGGTGGCATTCTGCACCTCGGAGATCAGCCGCGAGATCTCCTCGGTCGACTTGGCGGTCTGGTCGGACAGCGATTTCACCTCGGCGGCGACGACCGCAAATCCGCGCCCCGCATCGCCCGCCCGCGCCGCCTCGATGGTGGCGTTGAGCGCCAGCAGGTTGGTCTGCTGCGCGATGCCGCCGATCAGGTTGGACACCTCGGCGATCTTGCCGACCGCTTCCGAGAGCGACTGGATGGTGCTGGTCGCCTTCTCGCGTCCTGTCACGGCGGTCTTGGTGATGGCGGTAGCGCGCCCGACCTGGCTCGCGATGCCAGAGATCGCCGCGCTGAGCTGCTCGGCCGCGGTTGCGACCACATGGGCGCTGGACAGCGAGAGCTCGGACGCGGACGCCACCGCGCTCGCATCGGCGGAGAGATCGTGCGCCAAGCTGGACAGTCCGCCCACGGCGGTCTCGACCTCTCGCGAGGCTCCGGCGGCGGCGCCGACCGAGGTCGTGGTCTCACGCTCGATCACCTCGGCCATGGCGAGGATGGCGCGGTGCTTTTCCTGCTCGGCCGCGACGCGCTCGATATCCTGCTTCTGCAGCTGCTCCTTCTCCATCGCATTGGTCTTGAACACCGCAAGCGCTCGGGCCATCGCACCGATCTCGTCGCCCCGCTCGGCAAACGGAATGGACGTCGACAGGTCGCCGCCGGACAGCTGCCGCATCAGCCGGGTCATGTGTGCGAGCGGCCGGACCACGCCATGCACCAGACCGAGCAGGCCGGCGACGACGACCAGCAGGACGAGGCCCGACAATACGCCGCCGAACCAGCTGATGGTGCTGTCGCGACCGGCCGCCACCGCCTCCGTCTCGGCGATCATCCGGTTGGCGCGCGCGACGATGCCATCGATGACCGTCCGATGGGCGGAATAGGCGGTGGTCAGTCGCTGATAGGCGAGCTTGGCCGCCGGCATGTCTCCGCCCCGCAGCGCCGGCATCAGCTCGCGCTCGAGCACCTGCCAGAACCGCCGGACCTCGGCGTCCGACCGCTCGACAAGCTCCGATTTCAGTCCCGGCTCCAGCGCCGAGCTGCTCCAGAACGTCCTGCGGTCGTCATATTCCTTCTTCAGGTCGGCCAATCGCGCGGCTCGTGCATCGAGACTGGATGGATCGAGCAGCGCAAGCGTCGCTTCCAGATAGGACTCGATCACATATTCCGGGGGCGGCAGGATATCGGCGACGAGATCGTTGCCCAGCTTGATGTTCTGATAGAGCGGGCCGCCGACCTTCAGCTCCCGGACGGCGAAGATACCGGTGGCGACCACGGCGCCCAGGCCGACGGCCACGACGACGCCGAAGGCCAGGATCATCGCGGAGATCGAGAGCCGCGTTTTCATTGCGCTTGTCTTCCTTGGTGCGAGAGAGGTGACTGCCATCGGCCTGGCGTCGCCATGACGCGCAGGGGTCGAGCGCCGGTCAGCACAATCTGGATGCTGCGGCGCCACAAACTGTCTCAGATCTATGGAACTCACGATAATATAAAGTAAATATTTGGTTCCATACGAACTCGCGATTTTACAGGATGTGCACCTTTCGATTGCAAGTCCCTGACCTGTCGCAAGGCCGTCCTCCGGCGTTGTGCGACGGTAGACAACCAGGTTTCAGATGAGGTCCCATGTCGAAGCCCGTCCCCGACAAGGCCGAGGTCGCGCTCGAATATCCCGACAAGTTCTATGTCGGCACGTTCGAGCGATCGTCGCGCTTCGAGGCCCATCTCGAACCGTCGGGGCTGGCGCTGACCTTGGAGCGCCCGGGAGCCGAGGACGTTCGCAAGTCGATCCACCTGCACCTCCACTACGGGCTGCTCGCCGCGATCCTCAAGGAGATCGCAACCGGCGTCGCAGCCCTTCCCGGGGACGACAGCCTGCATCGCGATCAACTGCGGGAGGCCGTCACCGCGCTGCACGATTCGCTCAGAACGCCCTGACCTCTTAAAGCGCGTTAACCGCGTGTGCCGCGACGGCACAACGATCCGCTTCATCAACCAATGCTTCAGGCTTCGTTAGCGGTTTGCTAACTACGCGACAACGTTTGCACCTGATCCGGCCGGCTTGAAGAGGGGTGTGCTGCGCAAGTGACAGCATTTTACTAAAAAGCGATCTATCTCCAATGCATCGACGGCGCGCGCTGCGCGAGCCTTGTTAGTCTGAGTTGGAGACCCGCCATGAAGAAGATCCTGTTCGCCACCGTTGCGCTCGCCGCGCTCGCCTCGTCCTCCGCCTTCGCTGCCGATCTCGGCGCGCGCAGCTATCCCTATGCGACCAAGGCGCCGGCCTATGTCGCGCCGATCTACAACTGGACCGGCTTCTATCTCGGCGCCCATCTCGGCGGCGCCTTCTCCAGCGACAACAACTTCTCGGGCCTCGGAACCGGCAACAACTCCAACGGCCGCTTCCTCGGCGGCGTTCAAGCCGGCGCCGACTGGCAGTTCGCTCCGACCTGGGTGATCGGCGCGGAAGGCCAGTACAGCTGGCTCAGCGGCAGCGTCGGCGCGGCATTCCCGGGCGGTTACGTCTATAACAACAGCCAGCGCGGCCTCGGCTCGATCACCGGCCGGGTCGGCTACACCTGGGGTCCGGGCCTTCTCTACGTGAAGGGCGGCTACGCCTATTCGGACAACAACGAGAAGGTGACCCTGGCAGGTAACCAGGTCGGCTTCGCGACCTCGGGCGATCACCGCAACGGCTGGACCGTCGGCGGCGGCATCGAATACATGTTCGCGCCGAACTGGTCGGCCAAGGCCGAATACCAGTACTACAATTTCGGCAGCGCCACCTTCGCCGCGCCGGCCGCGCTGGTTCCCACCGGCAGCTTCACCACCGACGACCACACCTTCAAGGCCGGCGTGAACTACCGCTTCAACTGGGGCGTCCCCGTCGCCGCCCGCTACTGATCCGCAGGCGTCAAAAAACAATAAAGCATCAAAAGGCCGGCAGCGATGCCGGCCTTTCCTTGTCACAGGGTCCTCGTTCCACGGACTAATAACGCCCACCGCGGCATCGAATGCCGCGGCGTGAAATGTAGAAATGCATGAAAAATCAGCAGGAACCGCGTAATTTCCCTGATTGTTAACTCACGACCGCGATAGTGCTCGCACAAATATCAGCTCAAAGTAGCACGATCGAGGGAAACGAGACATGGCGGGTCGGTTCAGCTTCAGCAGAATGCTCGGAGTCCTGCGTCCCAGATGGGGCGTCCGTGGCAGCCTGTTCGCGGCGTTTGCGGTGATCGCCGGCATGGCGATCGCGATCAGCGTCGGCGCCGGGCTGATGCTGCGCCACATCGGCGGCACCATGGTCGAGCTGTCCGGCAGCGACATTCCCCGCCTCACCGCGAGCCTGCAGCTGCTGGCGCAGAGCTCGAGTCTCGCCAGCCTGGGTCCGGCGCTATTGGGCTCGCAGAGCGAGGACGCGCTCAACGATCGCCTCAAGAAGATGCAGGAGATCCAGAAGGCCACGCAGCAGCGCCTTGCCGAAATCAGCGCACTCGGCGCCGAAAAGAGCGTGGTCGCGCCGCTCGCCGAGACGATCAAGAACATCAACGAGGCCAATCAGAGCCTGGTGTCGGCCGCGCGCGAGCGCCTCGCCGTCGCAGCCATGCACAATCAGCAGTACGACGCGCTGCGCAAGGCGCAGGAGGAGTTCACCAAGGCGGCGAACGAGCCGATGCTCGACGCCCAGACGCAGCTCAACGCCGTGCTAGGCGCCGCCGAGGTCTCTGCGGACGACGCCACCGCGGCGGCGCGCTTCGTCGAGCAGCTCGGCAACGTGATCGCATCAGGCAATCTGATCGTCGCGCAGATGGCGGCCGCGCTCTCGGCCAATGACAGCGACACGCTGGAGTCTGTCGAGCGACAGTTCAAGGATTCGCTGGCCCAGCTAAAGTCGAACCTCGAGCTGCTGCCGAACGGACGCAGCACCAAGGCGATCAACGACGCGGCGATGAAGCTCGCCGCGCTCGGCGAGGGCAAGAGCCGCGTGTTCAAGACCCGCGAAAAAGAGCTCGACGCGAACGATTACGGCCAGACCGTGCTGGAGGAGACGCGCAAGCTCAATGTCGGTCTCGACATCAGCGTCCAGCAGCTCGTCGAGGGCGTCCGCAAATCGACCGAAGGCGCCACCGTCACGGCCGGCCGCGAGATCGAGTTCGGGACGTTCGGCATGGTTGGCGCCGGCGCGGCGACACTGCTCGGTTCGATTCTGTTCGTCTGGCTCTATGTCGGCGGCAACATCCTGCGCCGGATCAAGCGGCTGCAGCAGGCGATGCAGAACCTCTCGAGCGGCGACCTGGCGACGGAGATCGCGGCCTCGAAGCAGCGGGACGAGATCGGCGCGATGGTCGACACCCTGCAGGTGTTCCGCGACAACATGATCCAGGCCCGCACGCTCGCCGCCGAGCAGGAGCGCGAGAACGCCGCCAAGGCGGAGCGCGCCACGCGCATGGAGGCGCGCATTGCCGAGTTCGAGGCGACGGTGCGCAGCGCGCTGGCCAATCTGCAGAGCTCGGCGACGGCGATGCAGACGACGGCGCAGAGCATGTCCCAGACCGCCGATGAGTCCAACTCGCTGGTCAGCGCGGTCGCCGCGGCGGCCGAGGAGACCTCGGTCAACGTGCAGACCGTGTCCGCCGGCACCGAGCAGCTGTCGTCGTCGATCGCCGAGATCGGCCGCCAGGTCGTGACCTCGGCGCAGATCGCCAAGAAAGCCGTCGAGGAGGCCGGCGCCACTGACTCGACGATGCAGGGCCTCGCCGACAATGCGAGCCGCGTCAGTGTCGTCGTCGACCTCATTCAGGCGATCGCCTCGCAGACCAACCTGCTGGCGCTCAACGCCACGATCGAGGCGGCCCGTGCGGGCGAGGCCGGCCGCGGCTTCGCGGTCGTGGCCCAGGAAGTGAAGAGTCTCGCCAGTCAGACCGCCAAGGCCACCGACGAAATCCGCGCCCAGATCGCCAGCATGCAGCAGGTCGCGTCGTCGGCGGTTGCGGCGATCCGCAACATCGGCGGGACCATTGCCGAGATCGACAACGTCACGACCGCGATCGCCGCGGCCGTGGAGCAGCAGGGCACCGCCACGCACGAGATGGCCCGCAACATCCAGCAGGCGGCTTCGGGCACCAGCGAGGTCTCGCATAACATCACCGGCGTCTCCAGCGCCTCGGCCCAGGCCGGCACCTCGGCGAACGAGGTGCTGACCGCCTCGGAGGCGCTGCGCCGGGAGGCCGAGACCTTGCGCGCGGAAGTGGACGCCTTCCTGATCAACATCAGGGCGGCGTAGCGACAGCTGCTCCCAGCGTCATTCCGGGGCAATGGCCGATGCGCAACGCGCATTGGCGATTGAACCCGGAATCTCGAACTGGTGAGCGCAAGACAATCTCGAGATTCCGGGTTCAATGCCTGCGGCCTTGCCCCGGAATGACGCGAGTGAGGCAAGCAGTGCGAGGCGCTAGCTCCGCATGCAACCGTCTGCCACGCCCCGGAATGCCGTTCAGCCATGTCGTCCCGCCGCGTTTTTCGGCTGGCGCTCGCCCGCTGCGGCCGTTAATCGATGAGACATGACCAAGACCGACACCGCTTATTCGTCCGCCGAAGCCCTGCGCTACCCCTGGGAGCAGCATCCCGGTGAGGACCAGGTGGTCGAGGTCGCGCCTGGCGTGCTGTGGCTGCGGCTGAAGCTGCCGTTCCGGCTCAACCATGTGAACATCTACCTGCTGGCCGACGGCGACGGCTGGGTCGCGGTGGACTCCGGCTTCGGCAACGAGGAGTCGATCGGCGCCTGGACGCGGCTGCTCGATGGCCCGCTCAAGGATGTGAAGATCACGCGGCTGATCGTGACGCATTCGCATCCCGACCATGTCGGTCTCGCCGGCTGGATCGTCGAGCGCTTCAACTGCCCGCTGGTGATGTCGCAGGTCGAATATCTGCAATCGGTGTATCATCAGAACCGCGGCACCGAGGAGCGGCGCAACGCGCAGCGGCTGTTCTTCCGCCGCCACGGCATGGACGAGACCCTGACCGACAAGCTGCTCGGCCGCGGCCAGGAATATCTGCAGCGCGTCTCGGTGCTGCCGGCCTCGTACCGCCGCATCGCCCATGGCGACGAGATCCAGATCGGCAGCCGCCGCTTCAAGGTGATCACCGGCGGCGGCCACGCGCTCGACCAGGTGATGCTGTATTGCGCCGCCGACAAGCTGTTCCTGTCCGCCGACCAGGTGCTGAGCAAGATCTCGCCGAATGTCAGCGTCTGGGCGGTCGAGCCCGACCAGAACTCGCTCGGCGAATATCTCGCGTCGCTGGCGAGCCTGACCACCACCCTGCCCTACGACGTGCTGGTGCTGCCCGGCCATGGCGTGCCGTTCTACGGCTTGAAGACCCGCATCAAGCAGCTGGCCGACCATCACGAGGAGCGCTGCCGGATGATTGCGGAGGCCTGCCGCGACGAGACCAGGACGTCCGCGCAGCTCGTGCCCGTCGTGTTCCACAAGCACGTGCTCGATCCCCACCAGATGGGCTTCGCCGCCGGCGAGCTGATCGCGCACGTCAACTACATGCTGGTCGAGGGCCGCCTCACCGCCCGCGAGATCGACGGCGTGCTGCATTATCGCACCACCTGAGGCTGAGACCGGGCGGCCGCGGCGCTGCCGCAATGCGAGCGCGGTCCGGTCCAGATCGGCCGGGCTTGGACAAAACGCCCAACTCTTGCCGTGGGATTCCGGCTCGACAGCCGCTCTGGAAACGCTCTAAGAAGGCCTTAAGCCCCCGTCGCTTAGAGGGTCCGCTCCAGGCGCTGCGCTGCAGCGCAGCACGTCAGGTTCCGTGATGGACTACAGCCAATATTTCAGTGCCGCTCTGGGTCGTCTGCATGACGAGCGCCGCTATCGGGTTTTCGCCGATCTCGAACGCATCGCCGGCCGGTTCCCGCACGCCACCTGGCACTCGCCGAACGGTCCGCGCAACGTCGTGATCTGGTGCTCCAACGACTATCTCGGCATGGGCCAGCACCCGAAGGTGGTCGGCGCAATGGTCGAGACCGCGACCCGCGTCGGCACCGGCGCCGGCGGCACCCGCAACATCGCCGGCACCCACCATCCCCTGGTGCAACTGGAAGCCGAGCTCGCCGATCTGCACGGCAAGGAAGCGGCGCTGCTGTTCACCTCCGGCTACGTCTCGAACCAGACCGGCATCGCCACGCTCGCCAAGCTGATCCCGGACTGCCTGATCCTGTCGGATGCGCTCAATCACAATTCGATGATCGAGGGCGTGCGCCAGTCCGGCTGCGAGCGCCAGATCTGGCGCCACAACGACCTTGCCCATCTCGAGCAGTTGCTGATCGCGGCCGGCCCGAGCCGGCCGAAGCTGATCGCCTGCGAGAGCCTGTATTCGATGGACGGCGACGTCGCGCCGCTGGCCGCGATCTGCGATCTCGCCGAGCGCTACAATGCGATGACCTATGTCGACGAGGTGCATGCGGTCGGCATGTACGGCGCGCGAGGCGGCGGCATCGCCGAGCGCGACGGCGTCATGCACCGCATCGACATTCTCGAAGGCACGCTGGCGAAAGCGTTCGGCTGTCTCGGCGGCTACATCGCAGCCAAGGGCGAGATCATCGACGCCGTGCGCTCCTACGCGCCGGGTTTCATCTTCACGACGGCGCTGCCGCCGCCGATCTGCTCGGCCGCCACCGCCGCGATCAAGCACCTGAAATCGTCGAGCTGGGAGCGCGAGCGCCACCAGGACCGCGCTGCCCGCGTCAAGGCGATCCTCAACGCCGCTGGCCTGCCTGTCATGGACAACGACACCCACATCGTGCCGCTGTTCGTCGGCGATCCCGAGAAGTGCAAGCAGGCCTCCGACCTGCTGCTCGAAGAGCACGGCATCTACATCCAGCCGATCAACTACCCGACGGTCGCCAAGGGCACCGAGCGCCTGCGCATCACGCCCTCGCCCTATCACGACGACGGCCTGATCGACCGCCTGGCGGAGGCCCTGCTGCAGGTCTGGGAACGGCTGGGATTGGCGCTGCACAAGAAGCCGCTGGCGGCGGAGTAGCCTTCGTAGCCCGGGTAAGCGCAGCGACACCCGGGTTCACCGAGACGGCACGTGATACCCCGGATATCGCTGCGCTCATCCGGGCTACGGCCCCTCCGCTGACTTAGCAAAGCTATCGTCGCGCACACCGCTGCGCTCCCCTCCCCCTTGCGGGGAGGGGTCGGGGGTGGGGGTCCACGAGTCCCTCTGTTCGTGAGGGCCGTGCTCACAAGCGTGCAACTGAAATCTCCGCATAGGACGACGCGCGCCTCACTACATTCAGCGCCCGGAGACCCCCACCCCCGACCCCTCCCCGCAGGGGGGAGGGAGCAGACAGCCCCCGCCGCAACGTCATCGGCTCTCACGGGCAAGACAAGCCGCAACAGCAATGCGCCGCAGCCCTTAACGACGCCTCACCATTCTCCGCGTCCCCTTCCACATCCCTATCGCCCCATCTTCCCCGAAGCGCTAAGCTCGCGCCTCAATTCCAGGGCCCAAACGAGGAGTTCGCGCGACGCATGCTGCACGACTGGGGCGTGATCCTGGCCGCGTTCGGCTATATCGGGTTCCTGTTCCTGGTCGCGAGCCGCGGCAACCGGGCCGGCGAACGGCGCGCGCCGGAAAGCCGCAGCTGGCTGGCCGGGCTGATCTACCCGCTGTCGCTCGCCATCTACTGCACCTCCTGGACGTTCTTCGGCTCGGTCGGCTTCGCCTCGCGCACCAGCGTCGATTTCCTCGCGATCTATCTCGGTCCGATCCTGATGGTCGGGGCCTGCACGCCGCTGCTGCGCCGGGTCATCCATCTCGCCAAGACACAGAACATCACCTCCGTCGCCGACCTGATCGGCGCGCGCTACGGCAAGAGCCAGGCGGTGGCGGCCACCGTGGCGCTGATCGCGATCATCGGCTCGGTGCCCTATATCGCGCTGCAGCTGAAGGCCGTCGCCTCCTCGCTGCAGACCATCCTGATCGACGATCGCGCCTTCGCCCATATTCCGATCGTCGGCGACATGGCGCTGATGGTGACGCTCGCGATGGCCATGTTCGCGGTGCTGTTCGGCACACGGCAGACCGACGCCACCGAGCACCAGCACGGCCTGATGCTGGCGGTCGCAACCGAATCCATCATCAAGCTGGTCGCCTTCATCGCCGCCGGCGCCTTCGTCACCTTCTGGATGTTCTCGCCGGTCGAGCTGATCGAGCGCGCGATGAAATCGCCGGAGGCCGAGCGCGCCCTGGAATACGTGCCCGGCATCGGCAACTTCCTGACGATGACGCTGTTGTCGTTCTGCGCCGCGATGCTCCTGCCGCGCCAGTTTCACGTCAGCGTGGTCGAGAATGCCGACGATGCCGAGGTGTCGCGCGCGCGCTGGCTGTTCCCGCTCTATCTCGTCGCCATCAATCTGTTCGTGATCCCGATCGCGCTCGCAGGCCTCGTCACCTTTCCGTTCGGCGCCGTCGACAGCGACATGTATGTGCTGGCGCTGCCGATCGAGGCGAACTCGCAATGGCTGTCGGTGCTGGTGTTCGTCGGCGGCCTGTCGGCAGCGACCGCGATGGTGATCGTCGAATGCGTGGCGCTGTCGATCATGGTGTGCAACGACATCGTCGTGCCGCTGGTGCTGCAGCGCCAGCAGGCGCATCGCGAGACCGGCCGCGACTTCGCCGGCTTCCTGCTCGGCACCCGCCGCATCGCGATCTTCGCCATCATGGTGATGGCCTACTTCTACTATCGCGCGCTCGGCACCGCCCAGCTCGCCGCGATCGGCCTGCTGTCGTTCGCCGCGATCGCGCAGCTGGCGCCGAGCTTCTTCGGCGGCCTGCTGTGGCGGCGCGCCACCGCGCGCGGCGCGATGGGCGGCATGCTGGTCGGCTTCGGCGTCTGGCTCTACACGCTGTTCATTCCGAGCTTTCTCGACACCTCGACCGCGGGCATCCTGTTCCTGCAGCACGGCCCGTTCGGCTTCGAGCCGCTGCGGCCGCAGGCGCTGCTCGGCACCGACCTGCCGCCGCTGCTGCACGGCGTGCTGTGGAGCCTGTCGCTCAATTTGCTGACCTACATCGTGCTGTCGCTGGCGCGGCAGCCGTCGTCGATTGAGCTGCTGCAGGCCGATCTGTTCGTGCCGGCGGAGCTGACGCCGAGCGCGCCGAGCTTCCGGCGCTGGCGCTCCACCGTGACGGTGCAGGACATCCAGAGCACCGTCGGGCAATATCTCGGTCCCGACCGCGCCCGCGCCTCGTTCGAGACGTTCGCCGCCCAGCGCAACATGTCGCTGGATCCGGCGGCGCCCGCCGATTTCGAGCTGCTGCGTCACGCCGAGCACCTGATCGCCTCCTCGATCGGCGCGGCCTCGTCCCGCCTCGTGATGTCGCTGCTGCTGCGCAAGCGCACGGTGTCCGCCAAGGCCGCGCTAAAGCTGCTCGACGATTCCCACGCCGCGTTGCATTTCAACCGCGAGATCCTGCAGACCGCGCTGAATCACGTCCGCCAGGGCATCGCGGTGTTCGACGCCGACCTGCAGCTAATCTGCTCCAACGGCCAGTTCGTCGACCTGCTCGGCCTGCCGCCGCATCTGGTGCAGATCGGCAGCCCCTTGCGAGAGATCCTCGAATTCATGGGCACGATCGGCGCGCCAACCTATGAAGATAGCGAGGCGCTCTTGGCGCGCCGGCTCGCCGCCTACACCACCGAGGGCGAGCCGTATCTCGAACGCCTCGCCGACCGCCACATGGTGATCGAGGTTCGCTCCAATCGCATGCCGGATGGCGGCCTCGTCATCACCTTCACCGACGTGACGCCATCCTTCGAGGCGGCGGAAGCGTTGGAGCGCGCCAACGCGACGCTGGAAAAGCGCGTGCGCGACCGCACCGAGGAGCTGACGCGGCTGAACTCGGAGCTCGCCCTGGCCAAGAGCGCGGCCGAGGACGCCAACATCTCGAAGACGCGCTTCCTCGCCGCCGCAAGCCACGACATCCTGCAGCCGCTGAACGCGGCGCGGCTCTACGTGACGAGCCTGGTCGAGCGCCAGACCGCAGGCGAGGAGTCGCGCCTGGTCGAGAACATCGACGACTCGCTCGAAGCCATCGAGGAGATCCTCGGCGCGCTGCTCGACATCTCGCGGCTCGACGCCGGGGCGATGACGCCGCAGGTGTCGAGCTTCAAGATGGCCGATCTGATGCGCTCGTTGGAGATCGAGTTCGCGCCGGCGGCGCGCGCCAAGGGGCTCGAGCTGGTCTTCGTGCCGTGCTCGCTGCCGGTCGAATCCGACCGCCTGCTGCTGCGCCGGCTGCTGCAGAACTTCATCTCCAACGCCATCAAATACACGCCACAGGGGCGCGTGCTGGTCGGCTGCCGTCGCCACGGCCAGTCGCTGCAGATCGGTGTCTACGACACCGGCGTCGGCATTCCCCCGGTCAAGCGCGGCGAGATCTTCAAGGAGTTCCACCGCCTCGAACAGGGCGCGCGCATCGCCCGCGGCCTCGGCCTCGGGCTGTCGATCGTCGAGCGCATCGCGCGCGTGCTCAATCACGGCATCGCGCTGGACTCCCGCCCCGGCCGCGGGTCGGTGTTCTCCGTGACGGTGCCGGTCGCGAAGGCGATCAACCACACCGCCGCCGTCACCAGCGCGACGCCGTTGGCGACGACACCGATCTCCGGCGCCCTCATCGTGTGCATCGAGAACGATCCCGCAATCCTCGACGGCATGCGCACCTTGCTCACGGCGTGGGGCGCGGAGGTGATCGCCGTCTCAGATCCTGAATCCGCAGAAGAGGCGATTGCCGCCCGCAACGGCGCCGTCACTGGCCTGCTGGTCGACTACCACCTCGACCGCGGCAACGGCATCGCCGCGATCCGAGACATCCGCCGCCGCTTCAACGAGGCGCTGCCCGCGATCCTGATCACCGCCGATCGCAGCCCCCATGTCCGCGCCGCCGCCCGCGACGACAACATCGCCGTGCTCAACAAGCCGCTGAAGCCGGCGTCCTTGCGCGCGCTGCTCGGCCAGTGGCGCATCCAGCAGATGGTAGCGGCGGAGTAGGATCAGGCCTTGCCGACGAGCGCGCGCGGCGGACGGCCCGAGACTTTGCTGAACACCCGCGAGAACGCCGCGGCGCTGTCGTAGCCGACCTGCGACGCGACGCTCTTGACCGGCCTGCCCCTGGCCAGCAGCTGGCGCGCCAGCGCCATGCGCCACAGCGTGAGATACTCGATCGGCGTACGGCCGACGCGCGTCCGGAACGCGTCGGCGAAGCGGGTGCGCGACATGCCGGCGATGTCGGCGAGATCGTCGAGGCTCCACGGCCTGGCCGGCGCGTCGTGGATCGCGGTCAGCGCCTTGGCGAGTCGCGGATCGGCGAGCCCGGCGAGCACGCCGCTCGCGACGCCGCCATGGGCCACGACGTGGCGGACGATCAGGATCAGCAGATAGTCGAACAGCCGGTCGAGCGCCGCCTGCCGGCCGCCGTCATCGGCAAAACCCTCGGCCATCAAGAGATCGCACACCGGCGCGAGCGTCGGATGTCCGGCGATCGGCATCACGATCAGCTCCGGCAGTCCCTCGCCGATCGGATTGCCCTCGGCACCGCCGAGCTCGACGGTGGCGCAGACGAGATCGGCGCCTCGCGCGGGATCGACCACGAAGCGATGCGTCCGTCCGCGCGGGAAGAACAGCAGCATCGGCTCGTGCAAGGCGAGATCGTCGGCGCCCGGCTGGGTCAGGGTCAGCACGCCGCCCTTGAACAGGTGCAGATGCCCGATGTCCGTGAAATCGACGCTGTTGCAGAGATTCCCGGCGAAGAAGGTCCGGGCGCGCGGCGTGACGTGGGCGAACAAGGCGGCAAACGGATCCATGGGACGATCTGCAATGTTTCTGGCACCTGCTGTGACTCATAGTCCTGCATAGAGGGGGCGTGCAACTCCTCAACGAAGGATCCCCTCCATGCCCCGCATTGCTCTCGTCGACACCGCCCGCGCCGCGCCTGGCGTTCTCGCCACCCTTTCCGCCGTGAAGGCCAAGATCGGCATGACGCCGAACCTGTTCTCGACCTTCGCCCAGTCCGCGGCCGTGCTGAACGGCTATGTCGCCTTCTCGGACGCGCTGGCCAACGGCGCGCTCAGCGCCCGGCAGCGCGAGATCGTCGCGCTGGCCGTCGCCCAGGCCAATGGCTGCGAATATTGCCTCGCGGCGCATTCGCTGATGGGCAAGGGCGCCGGCCTGAGCCCGGATGGCCTGCGCAAGGCCCGGCAGGGTACTGCTGACGACGCCGTCGACGCGGCGGTCGCCCGCTTCGCGCGCCGCGTGCTCGACAGCAAGGGTCAGGTCGCGGATTCCGATCTTGCGGCGGCGCGTGCGGCCGGTCTCGACGACGGCCGACTGCTCGAGATCATCGCCAATGTCGCGATCAACGTGCTCACCAACTACACCAACAACGCGGCGCAGACCGTCGTCGACTTCCCCAAGGTCGAGCTGACGCTGCAGCCGGCCTGATCAATCAGACACGCGGCCGCCCGCCGGAGTTCTCTCCTCCTGGCGGGCGGCAAGTCCTCGGTCTACGCGTCTTTCTTCACATTCATCCGCTCGACCAGATAATCCACGAACACGCGCACCCGCGCGGGCGTGTTGGCGCCGCCGACGAACACGGCGTGGAAGACCTCCCTGTCACCGGGATTGAACGCCTCGAGCAGCCGCACCAGCCGGCCCTCGGCGACGGCGTTGCGAAGGCTGAAATCGCCGACGCGGACGATGCCGACGCCATCGAGCGCGAGTTCGGTCAGCGTGTCGCCGCTGTTGGCTTCGATCGCGCCGCGCAGCTTCAGCGCATAGTCGACGCCGTCGCGGCGGAACGGCCACACCGGCTCGGCGCGGCGGAAGCCGTAGTTCAGGCAATTGTGGTGATGCAGATCCTCCGGCGTCAGCGGCACGCCGCAGCGCGCGAGATAATCCGGCGAGGCAACGATGCTGCGGCCGTTGTCGCTGAGGCGGCGGGCGGTGAGCGCGCTGTCGGCCAGCGGACCGCCGCGGATCGCGACATCCGCCTGCCCCGCCGCGATGTCGACGAGCCCGTCGCTGAGATTGATGTCGACCAGGATGTTCGGATAGCGCCGCACGAATTCGCCGAGCAGCGGCACGATGCAGATGCGGCCATGCGAGAGCGCGGCGCTGACGCGGATGCGCCCGCGCGGCGCGCTTTGGTCGGCGATCGCCTGCTCGGCCTCGTTGAGGTCGGCGAGGATGCGGCGCGCCGCCGCGAGATAGGCCTGCCCCTCAGCCGTCAGCGTCAGCGCCCGCGTCGACCGCAAGAGCAGCCGCGCGCCGAGCCTGATCTCGATACGGTCGAGCGTGCGGCTGACCGCCGACGGCGTCAGCCCGAGGCCGCGGCCCGCCGCCGAGAAGCTGCCGCTGTCAGCGACGGCGCAGAACACCTCCAGATCCCGGGCGCGATCCGCGCTGGCCAACATCATCTTTGCGTCCAGATCAAAAATCCTTGGCGTGACTACCCTCTAATACTGCGGATCGCCGCGGTCTAGCTTTGCGTGCATCGACAAGCCCAGGAGATCTCGCCATGACCCTGCCCCGCCTGCTGCAACGCACCGCCCTCGCCGCCACCGCGCTCACCGCCCTTGCCGGCGCCGCCCTCGCGGACGCCGAGGAAGAGCCCGGCCATTTCCCGCCGGCCTTCCGCACGCAGGAGATCCCCACCAACGGCACCACGATCCACGTCCGCGTCGGCGGCACCGGCCCTGCAGTGGTGCTGCTGCACGGCTATGGCGACACCGGCGACATGTGGGTGCCGCTCGCCGCCAAGCTGGCCGCAAACCACACCGTGATCGTGCCCGATCTGCGCGGGCTCGGCCTGTCCGCCCGCGCCGACAAGGGTTTTGAAAAGGCTAACCAGGCCGAGGACATCACCGGCGTGATGGATGCGTTGGGCGCGCGCACCGCCGACGTCGTGGCGCACGACATCGGCAACATGGTCGCCTATGCGCTGGCGGCGCGGCATTCCGACCGGGTGACAAAACTGGTGCTGATGGACGCGCCGGTGCCCGGCATCGGCCCATGGGAGGAGATCCTGAAGAACCCGCTGCTGTGGCACTTCCGCTTCGGCGGCCCCGACATGGAGCGCCTGGTCGAGGGCCGCGAGCGCATCTATCTCGACCGCTTCTGGAACGAGTTCTCGGCCAAGCCTGCGAATTTCCCCGAGGCCGCGCGCGTCCACTACGCGCAGCTCTACGCCGGCCCTGGGCGGATGCATGCCGGCTTCAGCCAGTTCGCCGCCTTCGATCAGGACGCGATCGACAACCGCGCCTGGCTCGCCGCCCATGGCAAGCTGACCATGCCGGTGCTCGCGATCGGCGGCAGCGCCTCGTTCGGCCCGACGATGGCGGTGGTGGCGCGGGCCGGCGCCGACAACGTGCAGGAGAAGGTCATCGACGGCTCCGGCCACTGGCTGATGGAGGAGCAGCCCGCCGCGACAGTCGCCGCGATCGACGCCTTCCTCAACGCGCAGCCTGCCGCAAAGCCGTGATCCGCTGACCGTCAGCGGGAGCAGACAGGGGCAGCGGCGCACGGCGGAGCCCCGCATGGGCGGGGCTCGGAACTCCGATCAATGGAACGAGGCCATGGGATCCGCGTTCAAACGTCCGTGCGCCGTCAAGCGGCGTGTCGAAATCCAAGCCTGGGAGAACGCCGACATGGACAAGAAGACAGCCGCGCTGCTCGGAGCCGCAGCCGCGGCGATCACTGCTGGAAGCGCACAGGCCCACACATTGCCGAGCGCGAACGCATCCCCCATCCCGCAGGCCGCGTCCTACGCCGAACTGCTCGCGCCAATTCCCAATGCGCTGGCGCTGTTGCAGGCCGACGACGCGGCGCGTGCCCAGAGCAAAGCGCACGAGGTCCAGCTGGCGGAAACGGTGATCATCAGGAGAGGCCGCCGCTACCATCATCACCATCACCATCACCATCATCATCATCACCGCACGGTCATCGGCATTCCCGGCGTCGGCGGCGTCAGCATCGGACGCGGTCATCACCATCATCACCACCATCATCACGGCTACTATGATCGCTGAACGCCCAGCCGCGAGGCGCTGAGGCGCATCGAGCGCGCCAACCGTGCAGGACGGGTTCGGCGAGGCCGAACCCGCCTGTTCGTCGTGTGGATCACTCCGCCGGACTGACCTATCGCCACATCCAGAGGGCCCAGGCGATCCAGATCAGCACCATGACAACTCGCGCGAAGACCTCAATCATAAGACGCTTGCGAGCGCCGGCGGGGCGAATCGTCGTTGGCCCGTCATCGGCCAGGATGAACAGGACATCCCGCTGCATGCGCCTGACGAGCTGCTCATAGCGCTCGGCCTCCACCGCCGGCACGGTCCATGCTCCGACGGTCAGCTCGACGAAGCTGTCGATGTGCCGGTCCGCCGTGCCGTGGCGGCTCGTCAGCTTGATGCCGGGCAGCTCACAGGATTCGTCGGTGTTGGTTCGCGGCCAGGCCCGCGGCATCTCGACATGCACGCGCCAGGATAGGCGCCGCGGCCGGCCGACGAAGATGTCGTGCTCGCGCGTCGCGCGGCCGGCAAAGGCCAACTCCGTGCCGAACGATCGCTCGAACTGCCATTGAATGCGGCCGGGCCGATCGGACGGCCGCCAGCCGTCGCTGATCGTGTAGGACGTGTCCAGGCTGAGCTTGTTCTGCTGCTCATCGTCATGGACGACCATCGGCTTCGCTTCGACAACTTCTGGCCAGACGGAGCGCATTTGCGCAAGCAGGGCGCGGGCGTAGCCAGCCTCGCCCTCATTGGCGATCACCGTCCTGACATGGTCGGCGCCCCAGGCGGAGAACTCGGCGCGGCGATGCAAGGTCGCGGGGGCCTGCCGGGTCGGGCCGATCCGCCATTCGTCGTGCCAGTGCGCGACGGGCGCGACGGTCTGCTCGGGCAGCTTCTCCAGCTGCGCGACATCTGACGAGAGCGGCAGCGCCCAGCCGAGATGAGGCAGCTCGATCGCGGCAAGGCTGCCGCCCTGCCGCGGCAGCGTCGGATCGAGCCAGTAGCTCTTACTGTCGATACGGACACGAACGATGCAGTGATCGAACATGGCCGGGCTCGGCAACAGCCTGTCGAGCATCGGGCCGCGCGTCGTGGAGACCAGCGCCGCGCAGGCGTCGAGACCGAGACGGCGCGCGCCGGCCACATAGAGCCGCGCCTTGTCCTTGCAGTCGCCGAACCGGCCGGCCCAGATCGCATCGAGGTCGCGGGGAACGAGGCCGCCCTCGCCGAGCGCGAGCAGGAAGTAGCGCAATTCACGCTGCACGAACCGCAGCCATTCGGCCGCGCGCTGCGCAGGTTCGGGATGGGCCGCGCCGATCCGGTCGATCTCCTCCGCCAGCGTCGACGGCATCTCGGCGCTGTCATAGGCCGCCGCCATCAGCGCCGCGACATCGCCCCAACCAGTGAACTGGCTGAGCTGAAAGGCAGGGCCCTGGACCACCCACGGCGGCGTCATGGGTGGGCTCGGGCTGCGTTTTGGCTGGGCCCGAACGCGCCGGCGCACATCTTCGATGTCGCCGCTGACGCTGGTCGTTGCCGGCGGCGCGTCGTTGAACTCTCTGCTGGCGATCACCCGATTGCGCGGTTTCAGCAGGCGATGGCGAAAATCGAAGCTCGGATTGG
This sequence comes from Bradyrhizobium sp. ORS 278, assembly GCF_000026145.1. Lineage (NCBI taxonomy): Bacteria > Pseudomonadati > Pseudomonadota > Alphaproteobacteria > Hyphomicrobiales > Nitrobacteraceae > Bradyrhizobium > Bradyrhizobium sp. ORS 278. Next base: position 6,942,962 of record NC_009445.1, read on the forward strand.
CGGTATCGAGCTCCACCAGGGACTCGTACTTGCCCTGGAAGACTGGTGTGTCGCCGTAAAGCGTGCAACTGAACTCGATGATGTCGTTCGCCCTGACGTCCGGGACCAGGAAGGATGCCGACAGACGGCCGTTCAACATCAGCCGCTCGATGTCGCGCTCGCGACGGAACACCTGGAAACAACCGGGCCGTGCATGATCGATGCACTGATCGCCGCGCAGAATGCGCACGGTGTGCACGTCGAGCCGCTGGTAGCCTGGATCGAAGTCGACGACGATGTGCGACGCCCGCTCGGCGCCCTCCTTGGTCAGGATCCGCTGCGCGCCCCGATAGGTCCAGCAGGGTTTAGGACCGGTGAGATTGACCTGCACCTCCGTGAGCAGCCGGCAAACTCCGTTCGCAATGAACGCGTCCTGATCGACCGATGGCTCCGTCTGGTAGGGGGCAAGATCGAACCACGCCGGCACTGGCGTATAGCTGACCTCATCGCCGCAAGCCGCCACGGCTCCGCCGCGACCGCCCTCCCCGATATCATTCACGACACATGTCCCCAGACGTCACCTGTTTGAGCTACAATCGATCGCGAAAGCGTTCAAGCGAAGGCGATGAGGCAGAGCAGCGTCGGCCATGGAAGGGCCCGCATGCCGAGATGCGCTGAGACGACGCGCCGCCTGGGCCGGCGGACATTTGAGCGGATGCGAGCGGACGGATCGGCGCCGCGATTCTTGTTTCTTTTTTCCAGAAATCATGCTACCCCTTGAGTCGTCCCGTGCCCGCCATGAGGGGCGCTTCGCGGTCGTCACGAACGTGGGGCGCGGGATGCGGTGGGCGCGTCGGGTCGCAGCGGGTTTTGGCTCGCGGACGAACGATCCGGCGCGCACGGTCAAGCCGTGTGGTCCTGGCATCCCGGTGCTGATGCCAAGTCCGTAGCGACGATGCTGCGGACGACGGGGGCAAGAACGCCGATCCCCGGGGAGAGCTCGGAGCAGCCGTCAAAACCATCGCGCGGGGAAGGCCGGGTGTGTTCGGCCAGACCTGTGGTGACTGCCGCCTGCTTTTTTGTTGCAGGCGGGCCACGGGCGCGGCCAGCGCCCGGCCTTCCCTGCGCTCTCAGGTTTCAAGAGGGCGGTTGAAGCGCAAAGCTCGGGCACGAGATGTGCCGCGAGGCTGAGAGGGTGTGTCGCGATGGATCGTCGATCAAATCATTTTATGACGGCGACTTGGGCCTTGCGGATCTCATAGCCGTGATCGCGCGGCCTGAACCCACGAGAACTGCAGACCCTCACCCTGAGGAGCACGCCGCAGGCGGGCGTCTCGAAGGGCGAGGCCCAATTGTGGCCTCATGGTTCGAGACGGCGCTGCGCGCCTCCTCACCATGAGGATCAACAGTCTTGTCCTGAAGACAGGCTTGAATCAGCAGATGATGAGCCTGTCACTTCCCCGTCGGCACGTCCTGCCGCCAGGCGCTGCCCGCGATCTTCGCTGCGGCGATCACCGCCTGGGTCCGGCTCTCGACGCCGAGCTTCTGCAGGATGGCCGAGACATGCGCCTTGATGGTCGCCTCGGAGACGCCGAGCTCGTAGGCAATCTGCTTGTTGAGCAGCCCCTGCGACAGCATCATCAGGACACGGACCTGCTGCGGGGTCAGCGTGACCAGGCGGTCGCGCAGCTTGGTCATCTCCGGATCGACGCCGGCGGCGAGATCGGTGTCCGGCGGGACCCAGACCTCGCCGTCCATCACCTTCTGGATGGCGTCGCGCAGCGTGTCGACGCCGAACCGCTTGGGGATGAAGCCGGAGGCGCCGAAATCGAGCGAGCGGCGGATGGTGGCGCCGTCGTCGCTGGCCGAGACGATGACGACGGGGATCGCCGGATATTGCGCGCGCAGGTAGATCAGGCCGGAGAAGCCGGAGATGCCGGGCATGGTGAGGTCGAGCAGCACCAGGTCGACCTCGGAGTCCTTTTCCAAGAGCGCGGTGAGATCCTCGAACGACCCGGCCTCGTCGACAACGGCTTCCGCAAGTACGCTCGCCACCGCCTGCCGCAGTGCGTTGCGGAACAGCGGATGATCATCGGCAATGACGAGATGGGTGCTGGCGGCCGCCATGAAACCTGATTTCAATCCTGATTTGATCTTGCGCGCCGGCAACGCGCGAAATCCGCTCATTGCCTTGAACTTTCGGAAATACTCGCCCGGCGACTGGTCGCATGCAAGCATGCAATTCCATTGGCGGGGAAGGCGGTTAATTGGCGCCTTGTGCAACGCACCATCCGTAGCGCGACAACCGCTCGGCGAACTTGATCCGCCGCAATGTCCCCACCTTTCCCGCGCTTGCCGCCGGCAGGGCCGAAAGTCTTATTGGGGCGGGTTTCACTGCGATGTTATCGAAGGCGCAAGGTCTCCGCGATCTCTCGCCGTCCAAGTCCGGCATGCGGAGGCGAAACCATCATAGCAACAACTTGGGGAGCGAATGCCAATGTCAACAATGGTCGCCACGCAAGCGAGATCGGGAGGCATGACGAAGGACGAACGCTTCGTCATTCTGGCCTCCTCTCTCGGCACCGTCTTCGAGTGGTACGATTTCTATCTCTACGGTTCGCTGGCCTCGATCATCGGCGCCCAGTTCTTCTCGGCCTATCCCCCGGCCACGCGCGACATCTTCGCGCTGCTCGCCTTCGCCGCCGGCTTCCTGGTGCGCCCCTTCGGCGCCATCGTGTTCGGCCGGATCGGCGACATCGTCGGCCGCAAATACACCTTCCTGGTCACGATCCTGATCATGGGCCTGTCGACCTTCATCGTTGGCCTGCTGCCGAACGCCGAGACGATCGGCTTCGCCGCGCCGGTGATCCTGATCTCGCTGCGCCTGCTGCAGGGCCTCGCGCTCGGCGGTGAATATGGCGGCGCCGCGACCTACGTCGCCGAGCACGCGCCGAACGGCAAGCGCGGCTACTACACCTCCTTCATCCAGACCACCGCGACGCTGGGCCTGTTTCTCTCGCTGCTGGTGATCCTGTTTACCCGCACCATCATCGGCGAGGCGGACTTCGCCAAGTGGGGCTGGCGCGTTCCGTTCCTGGTCTCGGTGCTGCTGCTCGGCGTTTCGCTCTGGATCCGCCTGCGGCTCAACGAGTCGCCGGTCTTCCAGAAGATGAAGGAAGAGGGCAAGAGCTCGAAGGCGCCGCTGACGGAAGCCTTCGCCAATTGGAGCAATGCCAAGATCGTTCTGCTGGCGCTGATCGGCGGCACCATGGGCCAGGGCGTGGTCTGGTACACCGGCCAGTTCTACGCGCTGTTCTTCCTGCAATCGATCCTGAAGGTCGACGGCTACACCGCCAACCTCTTGATCGCCTGGTCGCTGCTGCTCGGCACCGGGTTCTTCGTGATCTTCGGCATGCTGTCGGACAAGATCGGCCGCAAGCCGATCATCATGGGCGGTTGCCTGATCGCGGCGCTGACCTTCTTCCCGATCTTCAAGATGATCACCAGCAACGCCAACCCGGCGCTGGAGAAGGCGATCGAGTCGGTGAAGGTGGAAGTGGTGGCCGATCCCGCCGGCTGCGGCGACCTGTTCAACCCGGTCGGCACCCGCGTCTTCACCCAGCCCTGCGACACCGCCCGCGCCTACCTGTCCCAGCAGTCGGTGAAGTACTCGACGACCTCGGGTCCGGCTGGCTCCGGCGTGAAGGTGACCGTCAACGGCACGGACGTGCCTTATGCTGACGCCAAGGCCGGCAATCCCGCGGTCCTCGCGGCCGTTCAGGCCGCCGGCTATCCGAAGGCCGGCGACGCCGCGATCGTGAAGATGTCGAACCCCTTCGACATCTTCCGTCCGCAGGTCGCCGCCATCATCGGCCTGCTGTTCATCCTGGTGATCTTCGTGACCATGGTCTACGGCCCGATCGCCGCGATGCTGGTCGAGTTGTTCCCGACCAAGATCCGCTACACCTCGATGTCGCTGCCCTATCACATCGGCAACGGCTGGTTCGGCGGCCTGCTGCCGGCAACCGCCTTCGCGATCGTGGCCTCGACCGGCGATATCTACGCCGGCCTGTGGTACCCGGTCGTATTCGCCGTGATCACTGCGATCGTCGGCTTCGTCTTCCTGCCGGAGACGAAGGACGTCAACATCCAGGACCATTGAGGTCTCTGTCACGATGCGAGCGGCACCCGCTCGCATCCACCTCGAGCGAACGGCCGCGGATCACTCCGCGGCCGTTCGGCGTTTCAAGCCAGAGGTTTTGTCTTTTTGCGGGCTCAGACCGCGCCGATGAACTGCAGCACCACCTCGCGCCGATGCGGACGCGCACGATGCTCGATCAGATAGATCGCCTGCCACGTGCCGAGCATCATGCGCCCGTCCTGCACGGGCACCTGCAGCGAAACCGCGCTCAGCATGGTCTTGATGTGGGCCGGCATATCGTCGGGCCCCTCGGTGTCATGCACCCAGCCGGCGTCCTCCGGCGCCAGGCGCGACAGCGCGGTGGTGAGATCACGCAGCACGGTGGGATCGGCGTTCTCCTGGATCGTCAGCGACGCCGAGGTGTGGCGGATGAAGGCGGTCACGATGCCTTCGCGTGCCGAGATTTCGGAGAGAAAGGCCTCGACCTCGCGGGTGAGATCGGTGAAGCCGCGGCCAGGCGTCGGCACCGTCAATGCCGACGTGACGACCATGTTGACGGCGACGGTCGAAGGCGCCGTGCGCGATATCGATCTGACGGACATCTGCTCCGCCTCCTCGCCGCCCCGTCAGATCCTGCCGGAGACGTCTTTCTGCACCCGGTTCGCCATGTCGAGCAGCCGGCGCCAGGCCTGCTCCAGGAAACCCATCATGCGATCCATGTCCTGGTCGCTGGGCAACGGAATTTCCAGCTTGCGCGTTCCATCCGCGGATTTCGACTCCCCCGGCTTTTCACCGGCTTTGGACTCGGACTTCTTCAGTTGATCGGATTTGGGCAGCGCCTGGTCCTTCGGCAACGGCTCATCGATCTTGCCGGAGATGCTCTGGTCGCGCGAGGCGAGCTGCGCCTTGAGCTTCTCGTTCTCCGCCTGGAGCCGGCCGATCTCGGCATCGAGCGCGGCGCGCTCGTCGGGCACGGCGTAACAGGCCCAGCCGGACCCGGCGCTGTTGTTGCAGGTCGAGACCGCACCGGTGCGTGTGTCGAGCCGGATCACGCCGTCCGCTGTCGTCGACATCGTGTAGCGCCCCTTGTCGCCGTCGGGCGCGGCGTCCTCGGCGGCCAAGGCTTCGCCTCCCAGACAGCCCAATGCGAGCAGCGCGACGAGGGGATGCCGGCAGGGCTGCTTGGTGACACTCGTCTTCGTCACACTCATGGCGGGCTCTCCAGGGCGCAGTCGCAACCGCCGTCATGCACGCCGACATTGTGTCGCGGCCATGACGTGGCCTCAGGTGCGATCACCTGTCACGGGCCGCCCTCATGGCTCGGACGTATAGGCGGAGCGGCCCGATTTCAACGCGTCGGCCAGCAGCTCGAGCCGGTCCTGCCCCCAGAACACCTCGCCATCCAGCACATAGGCGGGCGAGCCGAACACGTCGGCGGTGATCGCGTCCAGCCGGTTCTGTTCATAGGCCGCCCCCACGGCATCGCTCGCGGCCTGGGTCACGAGTTCGAGTCCGGGCAGTCCGACGGCACTTGCCAGGCTCGCAATGACCTGAGGATCACCCAGGCTGAGCTGCTGCTCCCAGATCGCCGCAAACGCCCGTTGCAGAAAAGGTTCGGGATCGAGCCCCGCTTGCAGCGCCGCGATCACCACGCCATCGGCGAGTCGGGCATTGAACGGCCAATTCTTCGGCTGCACGTGGAAATCGAGCCCGCGCTTGTCGCGCCAGCGCTTGAGCTCGACAATGCGATAGCGCTGCCGCGCCGGGTGGCGCTTGGCGAGCGGCAGGCCGCCCGTCTCGGCAAACAGGTCCAGCAGCATCACCGGCTTGAGGTTCACCCCGACGCCGTGGCTCGCGGCGATGTCGCGGAACAGGCGGTGACCGATATAGGCCCATGGAGATTGGAGCGAGAAGAAATAGTCGATGTGGCGCGACATGCGGGTTCCCGTGCTGGTGGGGGCTCAGCGGCATCGGATCAGAGCGCCCGGTGAGACGCAACATTGCACCTGCGCACGACGCTGTTGATGCGCCGCGGTGACAGCCGCGAGGGATCTGACGAAAAAGCCGAGAAAACGAGCAAATTCAGGCATCTAACAGTTCAACACGCAATCTTGACTTGGGGGGATGCGGTCAGTATGGTCCGCGCAGCTTTAAAGGGCGATGGGGCGCTATTTCCTGCAATTCGCGGCGACGCGTCGGGTCTCCAGACATCTCCAGATTTGGCGGATGGCACATGGCGGATGACACGAACAACAGCAGCGGACACGGAGATCGCGACAAGTCGCCCGATGAGGTTGCGCTTTCCGCAAGGCTCGGAAGTCTCGACCAGCGGTTGTCCGAAATTCGGGACGGCCGAAAGATCGAGGCTGATCAACCTGGAAACGGCAGCGGTGACACTGCAGCCCGGGCTTCGGCCATGGCGCGTGGCCTGCGGCTATCCTCCGAGTTGATCGCCGGGGTCCTCGTCGGTGCGGTGCTTGGCTGGGGCTTCGACCGGTTGCTGTCGACATCCCCCTTCGGATTTATCGTGTTTTTCCTGCTCGGCTTCGCCGCCGGCGTGTTGAACGTGGTCAGATCTGCAGGCATAGCTCCCGACAGGTCCCGCCAATGAGACGTCAGCGGAACATGTCAGCGCGGAAGACCAACGAGTGAATTGCAAAGCGCCGGCGTGGCCGGTGAACAACTGAGACGCCACGCGGATGATCGATCCGATCGAACAATTCCATCTCAACAAGATCTTCACGATCGGCCACATCGGCAATCAGGAGATCGCCTTCACCACCTCCAGCGCCTACATGCTGCTCGCGGTCGTGCTGATCGCGGCCATGATGCTCGGCGCCGGGCGCGCGCTCGTTCCGGGCCGGTTCCAGTCGGTGGTCGAGCTGGCCTACGAATTCGTCGCCAACACCATTAGAACAAGCGCCGGCTCGCACGGCATGACGTTCTTTCCGCTGGTGTTCTCGCTGTTCATGTTCATCTTCGTCTCGAACATCGTCGGCATCATCCCCTACACCTTCACCGTCTCCAGCCACATCATCGTCACCTTCTCGCTGGCGCTTTTGGTGTTCCTGACGGTCATCATCTACGGCTTCTACAAGAACGGCCTGAAGTTCTTTAAGCTGTTCGTGCCCTCCGGCATCCCCGCGGTGATCCTGCCGCTGGTGGTCATCATTGAAATCATCTCCTTCTTCTCCCGCCCGATCTCGCACAGCGTCCGTCTGTTCGCCAACATGCTGGCTGGACACGTCACGCTGAAGGTGTTCGCGAGCTTCGTGACCATGCTCGGCGCGCTCGGCTTCGTCGGCAAGGTCGGCGCGCTGCTGCCGCTCGGCCTCACGGTCGCCCTGACCGGCCTCGAGCTGATGGTCGCGTTCCTCCAGGCCTACGTCTTCACCATCCTCACCTGCATCTATCTCAACGATGCTATCCATCCGGGTCACTGATCCGGCCTCTCTACCAAACCTCTCAAAGGAGTTCGTCATGGATCCGGTTGCAGCGAAGTACATTGGCGCGGGCATTGCCTGCATCGGCATGGGTGGCGCGGGTGCCGGCATCGGCATCATCTTCGGCAACTACCTGTCGGCCGCTCTGCGCAATCCGTCGGCCGCCCAGGGCCAGTTCGGCAACCTGATTTTCGGCTTCGCGGTGACCGAAGCGCTCGGCATCTTCTCGCTGCTGATCGCCCTGCTCCTGCTGTACGCCGTCTAAGACGGCCTGAGCCGGACAGGAGAAGCCCGTGGCTGAAAGTCATGGCGAAGCCAAGGGCGGCGAGGCCAAGGGCACCGCAAGCGCCCATACCGAGGCCGAAGGCGGGCATGGGTTTCCTCCCTTCCAGAAGGAAACCTTTCCCTCCCAGATCGCCTCTCTGGTGATCGCCTTCGTGGCGCTGTACGTGATCGTCTCGCGTGTGGCGCTGCCGAAGGTCGGGGCCGTCATCGACGCCCGCCAGAAGTCGATCGATGGCGATCTGGCCGAGGCGCAGCGGCTGAAGGATGAATCCGAAGCTGCGATGAAGGCGTATGAGACCGAGCTGGCGACGGCCCGGGCCCGGGCCCAGGCCATCGGCGCCGAGACCCGCGACAAGCTCGCGGCCTCCTCGGAGGCCGAGCGCAAGGCGCTGGAAGACAGCCTCGCGGCCAAGCTCGCTGCGGCCGAGACGTCGATCGCCAGCACGCGTGCGACCGCGATGAGCAATGTCCGCGGCATCGCCGCGGATGCGGCCTCCGCGATCGTGCAGCAGCTCACCGGCAAGGCCCCTGCGGCCAAGACGGTCGAAGCTGCGGTCGATGCATCGTTGAAGGGAACGGCGTGATGCATTTGCTCGCAGATCCGGAAACCTGGGTTGCGATCGCTTTCGTGATCCTGATGGGCCTGTTCGCCTATCTCGGTGTCCACCGCATGGTCCTGAAGGCGCTCGACCACCGTGCCGATCGCATCAGGGACGAGCTGGCGGAGGCCAAGCGGCTCAAGGACGAGGCGGCCAAGGTGCTCGCCGACTACAAGACCCGCCGCGCCAGCGCCGAGCGTGAGGCCGAGGAGATCGTCACCAGCGCCAAGGCGGAAGCCGAGCGCATCGCGGCGGACGCCAAGGCCAAGATGGAAGACTTCGTCGCCCGTCGCACCAAGGCCGCCGAGAGCAAGATCGCCCTCGCCGAAGCCCAGGCGCTCGCCGACGTCCGTGCCGCCGCGGCCGAAGCCGCCGTCCAAGCCGCCGCGACCGTGCTGTCGCAGTCGGTCAAGGGCGGTCTCGGTGACGACCTCGTCGCCAAGGGCATCGCGGAAGTCAGCCGCAAGCTGAACTGAGTCCGCTCTCTTCGATACAAGATCTTCCGAAAGGCCGGCGCCAAACGCCGGCCTTTCGCTTTTCCCACCGCGCTCCGCCGTCGCCGCCGAGCAACGGCAAACGTCACTTCCGCTTCTTGGCCCCCCGCTCCGGCGTCAGCGCCTGGGGGTCGAACCCGATGTAGAAGACGTAATTGTCGGCATTTCTGCCCGGCGGCGGCACGGGGTAGACCATGTCCTCGGCGACGATCGTGAACGGCACGCTGCCATCCGCCGTCATCTGCACTGTCGTGCGGTAGGCCTTGGTTGCGATCACCTTCTCGCCGATGCCGCCCTCAACCACCGCGATTCGCATGGGAATGTCGACGGTCCCCGGCGCGCCGGCCGGGCCGGCGACGACGCGGCCCTGGATGCCGATCTTGCCGATGATCTCGTTGCCGCTGAGATTGCACTCGCGCGCGGTCTTGGTGATCGAGGCCTGGAAGCGGACGTCGTTGCCGACGGCCTGCTTGCCGGGCGCCGCCACCGCATAGGTCGACGCGCCGGCCCGGATGTTGACCGGCGGGCAGGTCAACCCATCGGTCGGGTCGGCCGGCGGTCCGCCGCTGGCCGGCAGGTTCTCCTGCTTGTCGTCCGAGCCGCCGCCGAACAGGCTCTTGAAACGGTCGGTCAGCGATTGCGCCACCGCTGGGGGTGCCAAGCCTGCGGCGCCCAAGGCCACCAGCACGGCGGCCATCGTCCCAACTCGAATCATACGCGTCTGTCGCATTCTCGAAATCCCCGGCATCGATCGCCCCGGCCTGCCCTCGGGCTTGGACCGCGCGACGGCGGTGAGCCCGGACCGCTTGGCCGAAAGGCGCTGTCCAAAGGCGTCTATACCCATTTCAGAGGCCGGAACCAGCCCCGATCGGCGTCCCATCCCCCGCGCCCGATCACGATTGCTAGCCTCGAAAATCCTCGTGCAGCAGGCCATAGAGGTAGTGGTCCTGCCAGACCCCGTTGATGCAGAGATAGCGGCGCGCCAGCCCCTCGCGGGTAAAGCCGCACTTCTCGAGCACCCGGATCGACGGCGTATTGGTCGGAATGCAGGCGGCTTCGACGCGGTGCAGGTTGAGCTCGCCGAACAGGGTCGGCAGCAGCAGCTTGAGCGCCGTCGTCATGTAGCCGCGATGCGCGTGCGGCTGGCCCATCCAATAGCCGATCGTGCCGGCCTGGACGATGCCGCGGCGGACATTGGCCAACGTAATGCCGCCGAGCATGGCGCCGTCTAATTCGCGGAACACGATGAACGGATACGATCGGTCGGCCGAGATATCCTCGGCATAGCGCCGCAGCCTTCGGCGGAAGCCGGAGCGGGTCAGGTCGTCGGACGGCCAGATCGGCTCCCACGGTGTCAGATAGTCGCGGCTGAGCTCGCGCAGCTGAGCCCATTGGGCGTAATCGGCCATCTGCGGCGCGCGCAGGAATAGCCCATGCCCGCGCGGAGCGAGCGCGGCCGGTCCACTGCTGGGTAAGCGAAACAGGGCCATCGGTGATGCTCCCCCTGCTCTTCAGCCCTTCGATCGGCGAATGGCGGGCCTGACGACCGCGATTCCCAACATCTCCGGGCCTTTCGGGCTCGTGCTCAATGCAGCTGAGCCTTGGATTTCGGCCCGGCGAGACCTTCGGCGAAAGTCACCGCCGTGTCCAGACCCCTGCCGCTGCCGAGCGCGACCACCGCCGGCTTGCTGCGTGCGAGGAGCGCACGCGCCGCATCGCGCGTGCTCTCGACGCTGACGGCCTCGATCTTGGCGACCATCTCCTGCAAGGTCTGAGGCCGGCCGTAAGCCAGAATATGGCGGGCGAGCTGCTCGGCGCGGGCGCTGCAGCTTTCCAGCGCCATCAGCAGCCCCGCCTTCATCTGCGCCTTGGCGCGGGCGACCTCGGCCTCGCTCAGCGTCTCCACCGCATTGCCGATGATGTCGACCACGACCTCCATCATCTCGGGCGCGTCGGCCGGATCGGTGCCGGTGTAGAGCCCGAAGAAGCCGGTGTCGCTGTAGGGCGCGTGGAACGTGTAGACGGAGTAGCAGAGCCCGCGGTTCTCGCGCACCTCTTGGAACAGCCGGGACGACATGCCGCCGCCGAGGATGTTGGTGAACACCTGCAGCGAGAACAGTGACGGGTCGGCCTGCGGCACGCCCTCGAGCGCCAAGGTCAGATGCGCCTGCTCAAGGTCGCGATGCACGACCCGCGAGCCGCCCTTGCCGAACGCCGCCGGCTGCGGCTTCGGCCCCTCGCCGCCGTTGAAACTGGCGAATCGCCTGCTCACATCCTCGACCACGCGATGATGATCGACGGCGCCGGCGGCGGCGACGACCATGTCGGGCCCGCGATAATGCGTCGACAGATAGCCGTGCAGCTTGTCGCGATCGAATGCCTCGAGCGTCTTGGCGGTGCCGAGCAGCGAGCGCCCCATCGGCTGGTCCGGGAAGCACAGTTCGTTGAGATGCTCGAACACGACGTCGTCGGGCGTGTCCTGCGCGGCGCCGATCTCCTGCACGATGACGTTCTTCTCGCGCTCCAGCTCCTCCGGCACGAAGGACGGGTTGGCGAGGATGTCCGAGAGCACGTCGAGCGCCAGCGGCACGTCGGCCTTCAGCACGCGGGCGTAATAGGCCGTGGTCTCGGTCGAGGTGCCGGCATTGAGGTCACCGCCGACGGCCTCGATCGCCTCGACAATCTCGCGCGCGCTGCGCGTCGTCGTGCCCTTGAAGGCCATGTGCTCGAGCAGATGCGAGATGCCATGCTCGTCCGGCTTCTCGTCGCGGCCGCCGACGCCGGCCCAGACGCCGAGCGCGGCGGTCTCCAGATGCGGCATCGTGTCGGTGACGACGGTCAGTCCGGTCGGCAGCTTCGTGACTTCCACACCCATCATGCAATTCCCTGCTTGGCGGCCCGGCTGACCGAGCGGATGAATTTTTCCACCTCGGCCTGCTCGTTCCGCATGATCTTTGCGTCCTCGCGCTTGCTCATCAGTCCTTCGAGCCAGACCGGCAGCTGCGGACGCTGCCCGCAAGCGGCCTCGACCGCGTCGGGAAATTTGGCCGGATGCGCCGTCGCCAGCACGATATTCGGCACTGACCGATCGGTGTCGTCGCGATCGGCCACCGCCAGCGCCACGGCCGTGTGCGGGTCGACGAGATCGCCGGCCTCGCGGAAGGCCGCGCGGATCGCCGCCGCCGTCTCGGTCTCGTCGGCGCGGCCGGCGTCGAAATCGGCGCTGATCGCCGCCAGCATCGCATCCGGCAGCACGAAGCGGCCGGACTGCTTCAGGCTCTCCATCAGCCGCCGCACCGTGCCGGCGTCGCGGCCGCCCGCCTCGAACAACAACCGCTCGAAATTCGAGGACACCTGGATATCCATCGACGGCGACGCCGTCGCGTGGACCTCGCGCACCTCGTAAATGCCGGTCGCGAGCGTGCGGGCGAGAATGTCGTTGACGTTGGTGGCGACACGAAGCTTGCGCACCGGCAGGCCCATGCGCTTGGCGACGTAGCCGGCGAAAATATCGCCGAAATTGCCGGTCGGCACGGTGAAGTCGACGGCGCGATGCGGCGCGCCGACGGCGACCGCCGAGGTGAAGTAGTAGACGACCTGGGCGACGATTCGCGCCCAGTTGATCGAGTTGACGCCGGACAGCGACACCGCGTCACGGAAGGCATGATGATTGAACAGGCCCTTCACGATCGCCTGGCAATCATCGAAATGGCCTTCGATCGCCAGCGCATGCACGTTCGCGGCGCCCGACGTCGTCATCATCCGCCGCTGCACCTCGGAGATGCGGCCATGCGGATACAGCACGATCAAATCGGCATTGTCGCGGCCGGCGAAGGCGTCGACGGCGGCGCCGCCGGTATCGCCTGAGGTCGCCACCACGATCGTGGTGCGCTCGCCGCGCTTGGCCAGCACGTGGTCCATCAGCCGCGAAATCAGCTGCATCGCCACGTCCTTGAAGGCCAAGGTCGGGCCGTGGAACAGCTCGAGGACGAACTGATGCGGGGCGGTCTGGTCGAGCGGCACCACCGCGGGATGGCGGAAGGTGGCGTAGGCCTCGTTGGCCATGCGGCCGAGTTCGGCATCGGAGATCTCGCCGGCGACGAACGGCTTGATGACCTCGACGGCGACCTCCCAATAGGGCCTGCCGAAGAACGAGGCGATGGTCGCGGGCGTCAGCTGCGGCCAGGTCTCGGGCACGTACAGGCCGCCGTCCCGGGCGAGCCCGGTCAGCATCACATCGCAGAAGGTGAGCGCGGGGGCCTCCCCGCGGGTCGAAACGTAGCGCGTCAAACCGCTCTCCTGACCTGCGTCACCAGGCCATAACCCGTTGATTGAATTCGAAATCGGAACCGCCTGGCGGCAACATGGTCCGGCACCATAATGGTTTTGGGCAGGCTGCGAAACCGGTTGTTGGCCTGGGGATGGTCATGGCTGCGGGTTACGGCGGGGTTACGCAGACGGGTATGGGCCGGGAATGAGCAATGCCGAGCCCCCGCCTCCCGCTCTCGTCCCTGCCCCCCGTATCGATGCCCAATCTCGCCTCCCCCGCAGCTGTCATCGCCCCGTTCAATCGCGCGATCGAGTAGGCCGCAGCGCCTGGGATCGACCGCGCCGCCGCGGCGTCCGGGATCCCCGCCTTCGCGGGGATGACGAGGGTGGAGGTGGTCCCAGCCGGACTCCATTCGAGACTTTCATCGAAAACACTGCCGGTTCCTCCGTCATTGCGAGCGAAGCGAAGCAATCCAGGGTGGTGGGCGGGACTCTGGATTGCTTCGTCGCTGCGCTCCTCGCAATGACGTGGCGAGAGCCTACGACGTCACAAACAGTCCGCCCGCAGAGACGTCTCCTGCGTGTGCGCGCAGCTTCATCTTCTCGCGGCGCGATCAGCGCCCGAGCTTTGCGGAAAAATCCTCCCTCCTTGAAGCAGAGGGCGCAGGGAAGACCGGATGCCGGCTGGCACCCGCGGCCCCCGTGCGAACAAGAATGCACGGGGCAGGAACCACAGGTTCAGCCAGAGCGACCCGGCCTTCCCTGCGCGATGGCTTACGCCTTATACGCGATCTCCTCGGTGCACCGGCTTGTTGGCCACCGTGAGCGACAGCGCCTGAGCGCTCCCGCAAGACACCAGCGTCGGGGTGCCAGGACCACGCGACTTCGCCGTCCGTGCCGGCCGCACTCGTCAGTTGCGGCCTGCCCGTCCATCGCATCCCCACCTCACGTCCGTGACGACGCGTACGCCCCTCGCTGCCGAGGCGGGATGGACATAGACAATCATGATTTCGGAAAAGATGAAAGAAAAATTTTCGGGCGGATCGGGCGGGACGGCTGGATCGCCTTGGATCTTCTGACAAAAAGAAATTTTCTGCGCAGCCGGATTCGTTAGTTGGCGGCGCCTGCGCGGGCCAGAGCCGACAGCCTCGTCGGGCGACTCAAGTCCGAAGATGAGACGACGGCATGCGATGAGGACGGACACGGCATCCCTCACCCCCGGTGTCGTCCCGGGCAAGTCCGACAACGCGCCAGCGTTGGCGGACGCCGACCCGGGACCCATAACCACCGTCCTCCGTATGAGGCACGCTGTCGCTCCAGCCTGCTACCTCACCCCCGATCGGGGTTATGGATCCCGGGTCGGCGCACGCCGGCGCTATCGCGCCGCCGCGCTTGCCCGGGATGACAGCGGAGTGTGAGGCTCAGCATGATCTCCAGAGGAGTCCGTAGCCCGTATGAGCGCAGCGACATGCGGGGACAAGTCAGGCGGTCGAGGCGAACCCGCATGTCGCTGCGCTCATGCGGGCTACGAAGCGCCCCTTGAACCGGAACACCATCTCCGTTGTCAAACCGAGCGTCGGCCGTGCTGGCCGGCAGGAGATGGAGCCTTCCATGATCGTCGTGACGACTGAGAACGTGACCGGCTACCGCACCGTGCGGATGCTCGGGCAGTGCTTTGGCGTGGTGGTGCGCAGCCGGGGCATCGGCGGCAACTTCATCGCCAGCCTGCGCTCGATCGTCGGTGGCGAGATTCACGAATACACGCAGATGCTGGAGGAGGCGCGGCGCCATGCGCTCGACCGGCTGGTCCACAATGCGACCTCGATGGGCGCGAACGCGATCGTGATGATGCGCTTCGACAGCGCCGAGATCGGCCAGACCATGAGCGAGATCGTCGCCTACGGGACCGCTGCCGTCATCGAACCCGCACGATGATCGCCCTCGTGCTCTGGCTCGCGGTCATCACAGCCGTCGTGCTGGTGTGGGTCTTCTTCCGCCAGGGCGGCTACAAGCGCGACGCGCTCTCGGCGCCGCCCGGCCCGGATTGGGTCAAGACCGAGGAGCGCTTCGTCGATCCCACCAGCGGCGAGACGCTCGACGTCTGGTTTCAGCCGCGCACCGGCGAGCGGGCGTATGTCAGGGCGAGGCGGTCCGCTTAGAAGGCGATCGCTCAACACAGATCGCGCCAGACTTCATCATTGCGAGCGGTCACCCGATCGAAGCAGGGTCGGAGGACGCCGCGTCAGATGCGCTGTCGTCCCTGCGAACGCAGGGACCCATAACCCCGGCTCTTGTGAGACGATGACTGGCAGTTGCGTCTCACCGAGAGATTCCGCGGTATGGGTCCCTGCGTTCGCAGGGACGACAGCGGTGCGTGGCGACAGACCTCCCGGCTCGTCGGTGTTGCGAGGAAACGAACTTAGCCGATCAGCTCGCACATCTTGCCTTGCGTGAACGCGCAGCCTGGAATTCGTAAGAAGAACAAACGTGAGCTCCCCTATGATCATCCACCGGCCCCGCATGTCGCTCCGCTCATGCGGGCTACGAGCCGTGATCGTCGCTCAGACCGGTGAGGCCTCTTTTGCCTTTGCATCGGCCTCGGCGAACACGGCCTTGGCGGCGAACAGGCCGTTGAGCGCGGCGGGAAAGCCGGCATAGACCGCCATCTGCATGATGACCTCGGTGATCTCCTCCCGGCTGAGGCCGACATTGAGGCCCGCCTGGAGATGAACTTTCAGCTGCGGGCTGGCATTGCCGAGCGCGGTCAGCGCCGCGATGGTCGCGATCTCGCGACTGCGCAGATCGAGGCCGGGACGTGTGTAGATGTCGCCGAACGGAAACTCGATGACGTAGGTGGCGAAATCCGGCGCGATGTCCGCGAGCGCCGCGATCACGTTGTGACCGGCCTCCCCGTCGATACTATCGAGCGCGCGCCGGCCTCGCGCCAGCCGGTCCTGATCGTTGATGGTGCCGGCTGGTCCGCCCGCCGGCATCGGGCGCGTCGTCGTGGATTGGCTGGGCGTTGATCGCGTCATCGTCATTCGTCCTCTCGCTGCTGCCGGCATAGCCGGCGATCTTGCCGTCGAGAACGAGAAGGCAATCCTGCAACGTGGCGACGCGCGCCCGGACGGCTTCGCGATGCCGCTCCAAGAGCCGGCGTCGTTCCGGCTCCGTGGCGGCGCCGCGGGCGCGCAACTCCGCATAGCGGAGCATGTCCCGGATGGGCATTCCCGTCGCCTTCAGGCGGCCGAGGAATTCGATCCAGGTCAGGATCGATGCGTCGTAGTCCCGCTGGCGGGCATGATCGCGATTGGCTCTCGGCAGCAGCCCGATCCGCTCGTAGTAGCGGATCGTGTGGGCTGTCAGCCCCGACTGCCTCGCCAGCTCGCCGATCTTCATGCGGCTCCCTCTCCATTCACGACGTCAGGCAGGCTACGGGTTCGAGCGCGCTCTAAGTCAAGCGGCGTTTTGATCGCCGTCGCGCGCATGGGCGAAGAGAGATGCAGGGCCGGTGCCGAACTCGCATGTCGCTTCGCTCATGCGGTCTACGGGTCAGAGCTTCGCCGCGCGAGGTCTCCTTGCCCACACCGCGAACGCAGCAATCAGCGCGGCGGCCAGCGAAAACCACGTGACGGCGTATTGCATGTGCTCGTCGCGCAGATGCGGCGACAGCGGGCCGGGCTTGGGAATGCCGTTGTCGGGGACCGGCGATTCCAGATCGATGTAGAACGGCGCGACCTCGCCCCAGCCGAGCGCCCTGGCCATGGCGAGATGGTCCCTGGTGAACCACAAGCGCTTGTCGCGATTCTCCGCCGCTGTGAGCAGGCCCGCCGCTTCGGGGAAGCGCAGGTAGCCGGTCAAGGTCGCGGGCTCGCCGGTGACGAGCTTGCCGACCTGACGATCCTGGAGGCTGCGCTCCTGCATGGTGTTGGCGACGAAGCCGGCGTCGATGACGATGGTCTCGCCGGAGGCGAGGCGTGCGGGGAGGAAGGCCCAGGTGCCCGGGCCGGAAACATCCTCGCGCACGGCGGAACCGGCGCTGTAGACCATGGCGTCGGGGAGCTTGGCATAAATTGCGGTGAAGCTGACGCGGCGGAATTCGTCGCGCTCGGAGTTGAGGCTACGCCAGTCGCTGGGCGGCGGCAGCGGCGCGGGGACAGCTGAGACACGCTCCGTGAGGGCAGCGATCAGCGCATGCTTGGCGGCGCGGCGCTGCAGCTGCCAGACGCCGAGGCCGATGAACAGCGCAACCATCAGGACGGTGAAGGCGGCGAAGGCGCGGGATGAGGTTTTGCGGCTCGTCGCACTCGTCATTGCGGAGCCGTCCGCGCGTTTGCCGGCGCTCTCCCAGCTCGGTCAGTGCGCTCCCCTCCCCCCTGCGGGGAGGGGTTGGGGGTGGGGGTGGCCCAGCAAAGACTGCCGTTGGGGTTACCTCCACCCCCGCCCCCTCCCCGCAAGGGGGAGGGGGGCGCACCGCCGATGCGGCGCAGATCATCGGCTACAACGCGGAGGTCGTGATTCATTGCGGGGTCTTGTCCACCAATCGTCCCGGCGCGGCCTTGTGGTGGAATTGCAGGGCGATCAGCAGGGATTTCATGGCCCGCAGCGGCAGCAGGGTCGTCACCAGGATCAATGGCCCCCACAGCGCGGCGTGGACCCAGAACGGCGGCTGGTACTTGACCTCAACGATCAACGCGGCGCCTACGACGATGGCGCCGGCGAGCATCATGATGAAGATGGCCGGGCCGTCGCCGGTGTCGATGAAGGCGTAGTCGAGGTCGCAGGCCTCGCAGCGCTTGCGCAGATTGAGGAAGCCCTCGAAAAGCTTGCCCTGGCCGCAGCGCGGGCAGCGGCAGGCGAGACCGCGCAGGATGGTCTGGGCAAGGGTGACGGGCGGATGGCTGATCATGATGTGTTGCCCTTGCTCTTGCCCTTGGTCTCGATGCGGGCCGCCGGACGCCATACGTCGTGGTGATACATCCGCGGACGGCGAGCGCTGATCACATTTGGATCACCATTCGCAGCGCCGCTCAACGAGAAAGGGCGGCCCGACGGCCGCCCTCGATGACACGTTCGACGGAGTCCGTCCGCTTGCCGCGTCAGTGTGCGCCGTGCGCCATCGACTCGGCGCCGTGGCCCCAGACGTAGATGCAGAGGAACAGGAACAGCCAGACCACGTCGACGAAGTGCCAGTACCAAGCGGCGAACTCGAAGCCGAGATGCTGCTTCGGCGTGAAGTGGCCGGCATAGGCGCGCGCCAGGCAGACGATCAGGAAGATCGTGCCGACCAGCACGTGGAAGCCGTGGAAGCCGGTCGCCATGAAGAAGGTCGAGCCGTAGATGTGGCCGGCGAACGAGAAGGTCGCGTGGCCGTACTCATAGGCCTGGACGCAGGTGAAGGTGGCGCCGAGCAGGATGGTGAGGATGAGGCCGTATTTCAGGCCCTTGCGGTCGCCTTCGAGCAGCGCGTGGTGCGCCCAGGTGACTGTCGTGCCCGAGGTCAGCAGGATCAGCGTGTTGAGCAGCGGCAGATGCCAGGGATCGAAGGTCTCGATGCCCTTGGGCGGCCAGACACCGCCGATCAGCGCGTCGCGGGTCGCCTGCACCTCGTAGCCCGGGAACAGCGCGACGTTGAAATAGGCCCAGAACCAGGCGACGAAGAACATCACCTCGGAGGCGATGAACAGGATCATGCCGTAGCGGTGATGCAGCTGCACCACGCGGGTGTGGTCGCCCTTGTACTGGGCTTCCTTGATGACGTCGCCCCACCAGCTCGCCATGGTGTAGAGCACGCCGATCAGGCCGATGCCGAACACGATCGGCGCGGCGCCGAACATCTTGTGCATCCAGCCGATGGCGCCGAACGCCATGATGAAGGCCGACACCGAGCCGACGAACGGCCAAGGGCTCGGATCAACGAGGTGGTAGTCGTGATGCTTGGCGTGCGCCTCAGCCATGGCAAGTCTCTCCCCAGATCGATGCCGGTCGCCCCGGCAAAGTATCGCTCAAAAAACGTCCCCGGATATCGAATGGCCGCGCGGTCACAGGCTGCCCCGCGGCTTGTCCGGCTCGCCCGCGGCGACCGGCTTCGGCGCGGCGTCGCGGACGGGATAGAAGGTGTAGGACAATGTGATCGTGTTCAGACCGTCGTTCTCGTGATCGGCGGTGATCGCCGGATCGACGTAGAACACGACCGGCATCTCGCGGGTCTCGCCCGGGGCCATGGTCTGCTCGGTGAAGCAGAAGCAGTTGATCTTCTGGAAATAGGCGCCCGAGGTCAGCGGCGTCACATTGTAGGCGGCCTGCGCCATGGTGGTGCGCGCCGACTGGTTGGTCACGGTGTAATAGACCGTGACGACTTCGCCGATCGCGACCTCGATCTCGGTCTTTTCCGGCTCGAACTTCCAGGGCAGCCCGCCGGCGACATTGGCGTCGAAGCGGACGCCGATGCGGCGCGCCAGCGGCGCGGCCGAGGGCGCAGCGGTCGCGACCTGGGTGGTGCCGTTGAAGCCGGTGGCGCGGCAGAACCAGTTGTAGAACGGCACGGCAGCGTAGGAGGCTCCGATCATCAGCACCACCACGGCGCCGCAGATGCCGCCGACCAGCGCATCGCGGCCGATGCCACGGCGTGGCGCGGCCTTGCCCGGCGCAGCCTGCGCAGCGGTCGTGCTCGTCGATTTGCCCTGGTCGGTCGCGTCCATCGCGTCTCTCTACATCGGCCGCTTCAGAACGATCGGGCCCTTCACCATGGTCACGGCGAAGAACAGCACCACGAGCACGCCGAGCGCCAAGGCGATCGCGATCGAGCGCCGGCGGCGGCTGCGCAGCTGCGCCTCGGTGAGGACGACGCCCTCGGGCTCATTCGGATCGACCATTGCGGTTGCCATGCTTTCCTGCCCCGCGGCCCCCTTACCAGATCAGCGGCGCGATCATGCGCGCGATCGCCTCGAGCCCGAGCGTCGCAAACAGCGCGAACAGATACAGGATCGAGAAGCCGAACAGCTTGCGGTTGGCGCGCAGCGAGGGGATGCGATCGCGCTTGCGGAACACCTCGATGGCCAACCACAGCATGCCGGCGCCGAGCGCCAGCGAGACGACGCCATAGACGGCGTCGAAATAGCCGAGCGGCCAGGGCGCGGCGGCGATCGCCACCAGCACGATCGTATACAGCAGGATCTGCAGCCGCGTCGCGTCGGGGCCGGCGACCACGGGAAGCATCGGCACGCCGGCGCGGGCGTAATCGTCGGTGCGGAACAGCGCCAGCGCCCAGAAATGCGGCGGGGTCCAGAAGAAGATGATCAGGAACAGCCAGACCGGCTCAGGAGCGATCGATCCGGTGACCGCGGCCCAGGCCACGACCGGCGGCAGCGCGCCGGCGGCGCCGCCGATGACGATGTTCTGCGCGGTCCAGCGCTTCAGCCACAGCGTGTAGATCACGACGTAGAAGAAGATGGTGAAGGCGAGCAGCGCGCCGGCAAACCAGTTGACGAGGATGCCGAGCGTCAGCACCGAGAAGAACGACAGCGTGATGCCGAAGGCCAGCGCCTCCTGGCGGGTGACGCGGCCGCGCGGGATCGGACGGTTCGCGGTGCGCGACATCAGCGAGTCGATGTCCCCTTCCAGCGCCATGTTCAGGGCGCCGGAGGCGCCGGCGCCGACGGCGATGCACAACAGCGACGTGATCGCGAGCACGGGATGGAAGTGCCCAGGGGCAATCAGGAGGCCGATCAGCGCCGTGAAGATCACGAGCGACATCACCCGCGGCTTCAGCAGCGCGATGTAATCGCCGACATCGGCCTCGGAAATCCGCGGGCCGACGGCGATGGCGTTCTGATCAATGACCGACACGACGAATCCAGACTTCAATTCAAAGGCGCTGAACGAAACAGGTCAGCACGTCGCTTCAGAGATCCAGCCGGCGCGCGGGCGCACCGGCCGGCAGATGGCAATGCGGCGCCGAGCGCGGCGCCGCATCGGAGGCCGAGAGTGCCTACTGCACCTTCGGCAGGACTTCGAACTGGTGGAACGGCGGCGGCGACGAAAGGGTCCATTCCAGGGTGGTCGCGCCCGGTCCCCACGGATTGGCCGCGGCCTGCTGCTTGCGCATGAAGGCCTCGACGACGCCATAGATGAAGATCAGGACGCCGAACGCCGAGATGTAGGAGCCGATCGACGACACCAGGTTCCAGCCGGCGAACGCGTCGGGATAGTCGATGTATCGGCGCGGCATGCCGGAGAGGCCG
The DNA here is from genome assembly GCF_000026145.1 of Bradyrhizobium sp. ORS 278. Classification (NCBI taxonomy): domain Bacteria; kingdom Pseudomonadati; phylum Pseudomonadota; class Alphaproteobacteria; order Hyphomicrobiales; family Nitrobacteraceae; genus Bradyrhizobium; species Bradyrhizobium sp. ORS 278. Next base: position 6,964,415 of record NC_009445.1, read on the forward strand.
AGGAAGTGCTGCGGGAAGAACACCAGGTTCACGCCGATGAAGGTGACCCAGAAGTGCGCCTTGGCGATGCCCTCGTTGTACATGTAGCCGAACATCTTCGGGAACCAGTAGTACCAGCCGGCGAAGATCGCGAACACGGCGCCGAGAGACAGCACGTAGTGGAAGTGCGCGACGACGTAGTAGGTGTCCTGCAGCACGCGGTCGACGCCGGCGTTCGCCAGCACGACGCCGGTGACGCCGCCGACCGTGAACAGGAAGATGAAGCCCACGGCCCACAGCATCGGCGCGCGGAACTCGATCGAGCCGCCCCACATCGTGGCGATCCAGGAAAAGATTTTCACGCCGGTCGGCACCGCGATCACCATCGTGGCGGCGACGAAATAGGCCTGCGTCGCCGAGGACATGCCGACCGTGTACATGTGATGCGCCCAGACCACGAAGCCGATGCCGCCGATCGCGACCATGGCGTAGGCCATGCCGAGATAGCCGAACACGGGCTTGCGCGAGAAGGTCGAGACGATCTGGCTGATCATGCCGAAGCCGGGCAGGATCAGGATGTACACTTCGGGGTGGCCGAAGAACCAGAACAGATGCTGGAACAGCAGCGGGTCGCCGCCGCCTTCGGGAGCGAAGAAGGTGGTGCCGAAATTGCGGTCGGTCAGCATCATCGTGATGGCGCCGGCGAGCACCGGCAAAGACAGCAGCAGCAGGAACACGGTCACCAGGATCGACCACACGAACAGCGGCATCTTGTGCAGGGTCATGCCCGGCGCGCGCATGTTGAAGATCGTGGTGATGAAGTTGATCGAGCCCAGGATCGATGACGCACCGGCGAGATGCAGCGACAGGATCGCGAAGTCTACAGCCGGTCCCGGATGGCCCGAGGTCGACAGCGGCACATACATCGTCCAGCCGGCGCCGACGCCGTTGGCACCCGGCTCGCCCTCGACGAAGGTCGAGGTCAGGAGCAGCGCGAAGGAGGCCGGCAGCAGCCAGAACGAGATGTTGTTCATGCGCGGGAACGCCATGTCCGGCGCGCCGATCATCAGCGGCACCATCCAGTTGCCGAAGCCGCCGATCATCGCCGGCATGACCATGAAGAAGATCATGATCAGGCCGTGCGAGGTCACGAACACGTTGTAGGTGTGGCTCTCGTGGAAGAGCTGCACGCCCGGATACATCAGCTCGATGCGGATCGCGACCGACATGGCGGCGCCGATGATGCCGGCGCACACCGCGAAGATCAGGTACATCGTGCCGATGTCTTTGTGGTTGGTCGAATAGACCCAGCGCCGCCATCCGGTCGGATGGTCGTGCGCGTGATCGTCATGGCCGGTTTGGGTCGCTACGTTCGTCGCCATTGTCCAATCCTCAATGTCCCCGGTGGACCGCCAGAGGCGGCCCTCAATTCCTAAGCATCGCCTCGTGCGTTACTGCGAGACGCCTGCAGCCGACGCGTAGGTGCTGGTGGGCGCGCTGGCGTATTTCTTCTTGGCGTCCTCGATCCAGGCGGTGAATTCCTGGTCGCTCACGACGCGCACCGCGATCGGCATGTAGGCGTGGTCCTTGCCGCAGAGCTCGGAGCACTGGCCGTAATACATGCCGACCTTGGTCGCCTTGAACCAGGTCTCGTTGAGACGGCCGGGAATGGCGTCGATCTTGATGCCGAAGGACGGCACCGCGAACGCGTGGATGACGTCGGCCCCGGTGGTCTGGACGCGGATCACCTTGTTGACCGGAACGACCATCTCGTTGTCGACGGCGAGCAGGCGCGGCTTCTTGTCCTGCGCCATCAGCGAGTCGAACTCGAACTTGCCGTTATCGGGATAGGCGTAGCTCCAGTACCACTGCTTGCCGGTCGCCTTGATCGTCAGATCGGCCTTCGGCACGTCGAGCTCGAGGAACAGCAGGCGGAACGACGGCACCGCGATGGTGACGAGGATCAGCACCGGGATCAGCGTCCACGCCACTTCGAGCAGCGTGTTATGCGTGGTGCGCGACGGCACCGGATTGGCGCGCGCATTGAACTTGACGACCACCGCGACCAGCAGCGCCAGCACGAACAGCGTGATCAGCGTGATGATCGTCAGCAGCAGCCCGTGGAACCAGGTGATGTTCTCCATCACCGGCGTCGCGGCTTCCTGCAGCTTGTATTCCCACGGGGCGGGCTGCCCCATTTCAGCAAACGCCGATCCACCCGACACGAGCGTCACGCCCGTCACAGCCAACTTCAGCAAGCAGGCGCCCAATTGGCCTTTCGACATCTTCATGTCGTCGCGCTCCCTTCAGAACTTTCCCCCTCGGCGCACCGCGCTCGTCACGCGCCGCGCCGTCGATCCGCTCTCCTGACAATTGGCCTTCGGGCGGACGCTTGAGAAAAGCACCTCGGCCAGTTCACTGGGATGACGAAATCGTTCTTCTCAAACCATAATTCTTGACCTATCGCAATGCAGTCTTAAGCCGGATATCGCGCGCGGCGCTCTTCGTGACGTCGCATCGATTTTTCCGAGAAATTGCCGCAGCCCGTGGTTTCGCGGACAACGGGCGCTTGACAGGCGTGCGGCGCGATGTAGGCAACGGAGCGTGGCCGTTTGCGGCGCTGATTCGGCGAGGCGCGACGGCCCTGCACCAGGGGTGCGGCCTTATTTCGTATCGTTTCGTGCCGTACGCTGCAGGTGCGGTCCTCAAGGCGCCATCATTGCCGTATCATGGCGTCGGCTGCGCAGATCACCCACAGGAAATTGTCATGGCGCCGACCCGGCTCAGGGTTTCAACCGACAGAACAGCTGACATCTCGACCTCAGCTGCGAATGACTCGCGCGGTTTGTGCCGACTCAGCGCCATGCGCGCGCGACTCACAAGTCGCATTGATGCCCTTGCAAGTGTCGCGGCGGTCGCCATCACGCTGGCGACTGCAATCAGCATGCCGCACTCAGCGCACGCGCAGGGCGCCGTGCGCTCCGTGCATGGCGATTGGCAGATCCGTTGCGATACCCCGCCAGGCGCGCAGGCGGAGCAGTGCGCGTTGATTCAGAGCGTCGTCGCCGAGGACCGCTCCAATGCCGGCCTCACGGTGATCATGCTGAAGACCGCGGATCAGAAGAGCCGGCTGATGCGCGTCGTAGCGCCGCTCGGTGTGCTGCTCCCGTCCGGCCTCGGGCTCAAGCTCGACAATCAGGACGTCGGCCGCGCCGGCTTCGTGCGCTGCCTGCCCAATGGCTGCGTCGCCGAGGTCGTGCTCGAGGACAAGCTGCTCAACCAGCTCAAGACGGCGAAGACCGCGACCTTCATCATCTTCGAGACGCCGGAGGAAGGAATCGGCTTTCCGCTGAGCCTCAACGGCCTCGCGGACGGATTCGACAAGCTTCCCTGACGTCGCGCTTGCTTGACATGGCGTGACGCACGTTCACGTGATGGGAAGGCTTCAGCGTGGCGCATCCAGCGCCAGGGCCATCACCAGGAGCGTCTTGTCAAAGCCGTCATCGCCGGCCTCGCGCGGCTGCACCGCCTTGAGCAGGAAGCCGGCCTTCTGGTAGAGCCGGATCGCATTGGTGTTGCCGCGATAAACGGTGAGCTCGACGCGCGAGAAACCGGCGGCCCGCGCCGCATCCAGCGCCGCGTCCATCAGGCGCCGTCCGAGGCCCTGGTGTCGGAACTGCGGCAAAAGGCCCATGCCGAGCACCCCGACCCGGGCATCGATTGGCCCCGATTTGGGCGTCACATCGCACCAGCCGACCACCTCGCCGGCCGAAAGAGCGACAAATTGCGGATATCCTTCGTGGATGTTGTTCAGAATGAAAGCGCGCGTCGACTCCAGCGGCGGCGCCTGCACGAAGGACAAGTATCGCCGTTCGCGCGCGACGCAGTCCAGCGTGCGATGAAAGCTCTCGATGTGAGCGGCCGTAATGGGAACGATCTCAACCATGTCCGTTCGGTAATCATCCTGCCCCTCGCGCCCCGGCGTCAAAACAACTATCTTGGAATGAACGCTCCGACAACGGATTGACCCATGACAGCTCCCACCACGTCCCTGCTCGAGCGCGCCAATCTGGATCGTGATGCGGTCCGGAGTGAGGTCGCCCGCGGCCTCGCTGGCGCCGATGACGGCGAATTGTTCTTCGAATACAGCCAGACCGAGGCACTGACCTTCGACAACGGCCGGCTGAAGCAGGCGACCTATGACACCAGCCAGGGCTTTGGCCTGCGCGCGGTGAAGGACGATGCGGTCGGCTACGCCCATTCCTCTGACGTGTCGCTGCCGGCGCTGATGCGCGCAGCCGATGCCGTCAGCGCCGTGCGCGGCGGCTATTCCGGCACCTTCGCGAGCGCGCCGCCGCACACCAATGTGCGCCTCTATGCCGACGACAATCCGCTCGACGCGCCGGGCTTCGAGAGCAAGGTCAAGCTGCTCGGCGAGATCGACGCTTACCTGCGCGACAAGGACCCGCGCGTGCGCCAGGTGACGGTGAGCCTGGGTGCGACCTGGCAGGTCGTGGAAATCCTGCGCCCGGACGGCGAGAGCTATCGCGATATCCGCCCGCTGGTGCGGGTCAACGTTTCCGTGGTCGCCGGCCAGGGTGACCGCCAGGAGAGCGGCAGCAAGGGCTATGGCGGCCGCGAGGCCTATGCGCGCTTCATCGAGACCAAGGCGTGGCGCGAAGCCGCCGACGGCGCGCTGCGCGAGGCGCTGGTCAATCTCGAATCCGTCCCCGCCCCTGCCGGCGAGATGGACGTCGTGTTGGGGGCCGGCTGGCCCGGCGTGATGCTGCATGAAGCCGTCGGCCACGGCCTCGAAGGCGATTTCAACCGCAAGAAGACCTCGGCCTTCGCCGGCCTGATGGGCCAACCGGTGGCGGCCAAGGGCGTCACCGTGGTCGACGACGGCACCATGGCCTCGCGCCGCGGCTCGCTGTCGATCGACGACGAGGGCACGCCGACCAGCCGCACCGTGCTGATCGAGGATGGCATTCTGGTCGGCTACATGCAGGACCGCCAGAACGCGCGCCTGATGAACATGGCGCCGACCGGCAACGGCCGCCGCCAGGGCTATGCGCATGTGCCGATGCCGCGGATGACCAACACCTACATGCTGGCCGGCGAGCGCGATCCAGCCGAGATCATCGCCTCGGTGAAGAACGGCATCTACGCCGTGAATTTCGGCGGCGGCCAGGTCGACATCACCTCCGGCAAATACGTCTTCCAGTGCACCGAGGCCTACAAGATCGAGAATGGCAAGGTCGGCGCGCCGGTGAAGGGCGCGATGCTGATCGGCAATGGTCCGACCGACCTCAACCGCATCAGCATGATCGGCAACGATCTCGCGCTCGACACCGGCATCGGCACCTGCGGCAAGAACGGCCAGGGCGTGCCGGTCGGCGTGGGACAGCCGACGCTTCGCATGGATCGCATCACGGTAGGAGGCACGGGCCGATGAGCCTCGACAAGATGTCCACGAGCAAGGTCAGCACCAAAGCTCCGCGCAAGGAAACGACGTGGGGCGGACAGATTGCCCAGCTCGCCGCCGTCGTCGCGGTCGTCTTCCTTGCCAAGGGCGCGATCGCCGAGCCGTTCTATGTGCCCTCCGGCTCGATGGAGCCGACGCTCCTGATCGGCGATGCGCTGCTCGCCTCGAAATTCCCCTATGGCTACGGCACCTCGTCGCTGCCGATGCAGATCACGCTGCCTGAGACGGGACGGCTGTTCGGCGAAACGCCGAAGCGCGGCGACGTCGTCGTGTTCCGCTGGCCGGGCGACACCTCCCAGGCCTGGGTCAAGCGCGTCGTCGGCCTGCCGGGCGACCGCATCCAGATGCGCCAGGGCCAGCTCTACATCAACGGCCAGGCCGCGCAGCTGAAGCCGGACGGCATCGGCGACGCCGAGGACGACACCGGCCGCAACGAGCCGGCCTATCGCTATATCGAGACGCTGCCGAACGGCGTCTCGCATCTGATCTTCAAGATGCGCGACAACGGCCGGCTCGACAACACGCCCGAGGTGACGGTGCCGCCGGGCAAGCTGTTCGTGCTCGGTGATAACAGAGACAACTCCGCCGACAGCCGAGTGTCGCTGCGCGATGGCGGCGTCGGCCTGCTGCCGATCGACAATCTGGTCGGCCGCGCCGACGCCGTGGTCGGCTCCTGGGATCTCGGCTTCAAGAACCAGCCGGTCTGGGCCTGGCTGTCCGGATTCCGGCTCGATCGGTTCTTCACCGCGGTGCGCTGAGCGAGAGACGGCGTCTTCCGCAGCGTCATTGCGAGCGCGAGCGAGACAATCCAGGCTGCCGCTGCCACATCGGCCTGGATCGCTTATGCAGACAGCGCTCGCGATGACAGACGATGTGAGCGGCGGTAGATTGGCGCAGGACGACTCGCGTCAGTAGCCGTTGCCATGACCCCGGACGAGTTCATCACGGCCGCGTTGCGCAATCCGATCAACGCGGCGATCCTGCACGTGATCCGCCGGATCGACCTGCCCGATGCGTGGCTCGTCTCAGGCTGCCTCGTGCAGACGGTCTGGAACGTGCGGACCGGCCGCCCTGTCGATCACGGCATCCTCGACTACGACGTCTTCTACTCCGATCCCGATACGACGTGGGAGGCGGAGGACGCAGTGATCAAGCGCGTCGCCGCACAGCTTACGGGTGTCGACGCCAAGGTCGAAGTGCGCAACCAGGCACGCGTCCATCTCTGGTATCCGGCCAAGCACGGCCGTCCCTACCCGGCGCTGACCTGCTCCACCGACGGCATCGATCGGTTTCTCACGGCGAACACGCAGGTCGGACTACGGCTTGTCCTTGACGGATACGAGCTCTATGCGCCTAAGGGCTTGAGCGATATCGAAAAGATGATCGTGCGGCCCAACTACACGGCCAATTTCACGGCCGCAAACTACGCGGCCAAGGCGGCACGCTGGAAGGCGCTGTGGCCCGAGATCACGGTCATCGCACCTGACGAATGATCCGGCGGGGTCGCAACAGCTCTCTCCAGTCGTCATTCCGGGGCGCGCGTAGCGCGAGCCGCCCCGGAATGACAGCGAGTTTGTTGCGACTGTTGCGCCACACTCGCTAGATCGACGTTGTCAGCGTGGTGAGCCACGCCGGAGATTGCTCCACCAGCCAAGCTTCCAGCTGCTTGTCGGCCCCGCTCAGGATCGCGGCCGCCAGCCCCACAAACGCCGCGCCCATCAGCATCTTGCCGAGCTTGCCGGCCGACAGCAGCCGTGCGCGCAGGCGCATCATGGTGGTCCGAGACAACAGGCCGAGCAGAATCAGCGGCAGACCGGCACCCAGGCCGAATGCCAGCATCGTCAGCGTCACGCGAACGAGATCGCGGCCTTGCGCGGCGAGCAGCGAGGCGGCTCCCAGCGTCGGGCCGACGCAAGGCGACCAGACCGCACCGAGCAGGAGTCCGATCAAGAACTGACCGCCGGCCCCTGACGACGCGAATCCCTGGGAGTGCCTGTCGGCCCAGCGCTGCACCGGACCGCCGGCGACGGCGAACTGCGCCTGCCACGACGGCACCAGCAGGACGACACCGATCACCAGCATCAGCACCGCCGCGACGAGGCGGAAGGCGCCGGCGTCGAGACCGAGCCCATTGCCTGCGAGCGCAATGAACAGACCGAGGCCGGTGAAGGACAGCGCCAGCCCTCCCGCCAGCGCCAGCGCGCCGCGTGGATGCGCTGATGCCGCGGCACCGAGCACGATCGGCACCAGCGGCAGCACGCAGGGCGACAGGATCGAGAGCAGGCCGGCCACGAAGGCCAGCGCCAGCGCGAGCATGGTGCGCTACAGGCTCTTGTCGAGCAGCGCCGCGATCGAGGCTTCCTTGGTGTCGCCGACGGAGCGGCCGGTCTCGCTGGTCCCCTTGAACACGATCAGCGTCGACTGCATCTGCGCGCCGAAGCCTTTCACGACCGTCTTCTGGTCGTCGAAATCGACGCGGAAGATCTTCAGCTCCTTGAATTTCGGCTCGGCCGCGAGCTTGTCGATGATCGGCTTCTGCGCCTTGCAGGTCGGGCACCAGCCGGCATGGATTTCGATCAGGATCGGCTGGCCGGCGCTCTGCGCCGCCTTGAAGGCCGCGTCCGAATAGACGGTGGTCTCGACGGCGAAGGCCGTCCCGAGCCTGGCGATAGCGATCACGGCAGCCACCGCTGCGGTGGCAAACAACCTGCGCGACAACATCATGCGAAACCCCGATCTCTGCGTTGCGATGAGCGGCCGATGGCAGAGCTTTTCGGCGCCGCAACTCATTACGAACGGAGCAGATAAAACGTTACGCGCTGACGGAGAAAATTCCTGACGGCGCGGGCTCGAGGCTTCAGCGCACCACGCCGGACGTAAACCCGGCGCGGCGACGCGGCGGCTTGATCTCCTTCTTCAGGAAGCAATGCGCCTCCTTGCCGGCATAGCCGGGCCGCGCGAAGGTCCAGGCGCGGCATTTGTTGTCGCCCGTGCAGGCGGCCTTGCAGATCTCCTCGGCGTCGGCGGCCTTCTCGTCCTTCTTGTCGGGCGCCTTGGTGTCGGCGGCCTTGTCAGCGGCCTTTTCAGCAGGCTTCTCGATCTTGTCGTTGGCTTTGAGATCGGTGGTCTTAATGTCGAAGCTGCGGTAGTCGCCGCCGGGGCGATCGATCGAGGTTTCGACGGCGTCGTTGCGGATCTCGACCACGCCCGCGCCGCGCACGCCGGAGACACAGCAATTATCGGGAACCCTGGCCGGCACGCTGTTCTTGAGCCAGCACACGGCGCCGGCCTCCATCACGGTCGGATAGTTGAAGCTCCAAGCCCGGCAACGCCGGTCGTGCTCACACAGCAGCGCACAATCGGCCGGGTCGCCCGACTCGATCGGCGCGCTCATGTAGTCGCCGCCGGGGCGGTCGGAATAGGTCTGGGCCGACACGGGTGTCAGGCACAGGGCCGCGAGCAGGCCGACGCAGACGCGCAGCCGTGCCCCGATCAGGCGCTCCGCGCGCCGCCGCTGAACCATGAGACCCATTGTTAACGTTCGCGTTTTTCTGGCGTGTTCTTGGACTGTCATTTGATGGCCACGAACCTGTATGGCCGATGAACAGATCCGAAAGACTGGAACAGCCAGACAAAAGGCAACGGCCCGTGGCCGCCAAAACGGACCCAAGAAACATGACGAAACAAACTAGCCGTCAGATGCCTGGTTGAACGCGCAGCGAATCCGCCGCGGCACCCGCGGCCAATCAAGCAACGGGCGTACGTAAAGATGCTTGGCTCAATTCCAAACGGTCAGAACGCGTACTCGTCATAGGCTGGCTCGACCGAGCCGGCCCAGGCGCCATTGAACTTCTCCAGCATCTCGTCGGCGGGCGAGCGGCCGCAATCGATGATCTGGTCGAGCGGTTCGAGATAGCGGCTCTCGTCGCGGCCGAGATGATCGACGCGATTGCGGCGGCGCAGACCGTGATGCGCCAAGGTCAGGCAGTCCTTGGCGACCTCGAACACATAGCGATTGCGGATGCGCGCCTTGAAGCCGAGACGCGGGACGTCATCGCGCAGGTTCTGGCGCTCGAACGCGGTCCAGTTCTTGACCAGCTCCCAGGCGGCGTCGAGGCTGGCATCGTCATACAGCAGGCCGACCCAGAACGCCGGCAACGCCGGCAGCCGGCCCCACGGCACGCCGTCGGCGCCGCGCATTTCCAGATAACGCTTCAGCCGTACCTCCGGAAAGATCGTCGAGAGGTGATTGGCCCAGTCCGACAGGCTCGGACGCTCGCCGGGCAGGGCCGGGTTCTTGCCTTCGAAAAACGCGCGGAACGAGGTGCCCGACACGTCGATGTAGTCTTCCTCGCGCTTGACGAAGTACATCGGCACGTCGAGCGCGTAGTCGACCCAGCGCTCGAAGCCCATGCCGTCCTCGAACGCCCAGGGGATCATGCCCGAGCGCTGATTGTCGGTGTCGCGCCAGATCTCGGAGCGGAACGACAGGTAGCCGTTCGGCTTTCCTTCCGTGAACGGCGAATTGGCGAACAAGGCGGTGGCGATCGGCTGCAGCGCGACGGAGACGCGCAGCTTCTTGACCATGTCGGCTTCCGAGGAGAAGTCGAGATTGGTCTGCACCGTGCAGGTCCGGAACATCATGTCCAGGCCGTAGCTGCCGACCTTCGGCATGTAGCCGCGCATGATCTTGTAACGGCCCTTCGGCATCACCGGGATCTCCTGCCGCGTCCAGGACGGCGTCATGCCAAGTCCGAGGAAACCGATGCCGAGCGGGGTGGCGATCTCGCGCACCTGCGCCAGATGCGCCATCAACTCGCTCTGGGTCTGATGGACGGTCTCGACCGGCGCGCCGGACAGTTCGAACTGGCCGCCCGGCTCCAGCGAGATCGCGCCACCGCCGGTGACGTCATAGAGCCCGATGATGTTGCCGCGCTCCATGATCGGCTCCCAGCCGAGCAGCAGCTTCATGCCTTCCAGCAGCGCGCCGATGCCGCGGGCGCCCTCGTACGGCACCGGCCGGTGCCCGTCGAGCGTGAACGGGGTCTTCTCGTGCTCGGTGCCGATACGGAAGGCGGATGGCGGCTTCACGCCGGCCTCCAGCCACGCGACGAGCTCGTCGCGCGACTGCAGCGGGGTCATGTCGATCTGGTCACGCGCCATGGGAGTCTCGGTGGAAAGGCGCGTCGAGGGTCGCGCAGGGTGACAGGAAGGGCCGCGGACCCCTGGGGACCGCGGATGTGAATGAGATCGGATGGCTCATCGGGATGACGCGCCTTCTGCCGCGGAAAGTTGCGCGGTCTGGCCGCAGGAGCAGCCGAGCCGGTCGAGCAGCATGCAAAGCTTGGCGGCGTCGGTATCCGACAATTTCGAGCCGACGTGCTTCTCGATCGCCGCCGAATAGGCCGACCACATCCGCTTCTGCAGCTCGCGGCCAGCCTCAGTGATCTCGACGAACTGGCCGCGCTTGTCCATCTTGCATTCGCGTCTGACAACCAGACCTTCGTCGACAAGACGGTCGATCAGCCGCGAGGTCGAATATTGCGGGATCAGCATCTGCCGCTCGAGCTCGACCGGGCGCAGTTCGCCGGACGGGGCCCGCGACAGCTCCAGAAGCGCATCATACCAGGCGAGCGGGGGAAAACCGGCCTTCTTCAGCTCCTGCTCGACGCAGTCCAGCACCCGGCTCTGGACCCGCATCAGGCGGATCCAGGCGGCGGTCGCCTCGGTCGATGGTTTGCGTTTCATGGGCCGGCTCGTATCCTCTTCGTCCCCGTTCTAGCGCATTCGATGCAGCTGCATCAATCTTGACGATTCCATGCAAATGCATTTAAGGGCGCAATGCATTCAGAGCGGATGAACCGCCCGGTCGGTTCCACCCAAAACGGTCTCAAGGAGGGAATACAGGATGAAGCTTTATTATTCACCCGGCGCCTGCTCGCTGTCGCCCCATATCGCCCTGCTCGAAGCCGGCCTGCCCTATGATCTGGTCAAGGTCGATCTGCGCGCCAAGACCCTGGAAAATGGCGACGATTATCTGAAGGTCAATCCGAAGGGCCAGGTGCCGGCCCTGGGGCTGCCCAGCGGCGAAATCGTGACCGAGGGCCCGGTCATTGTCCAGATGATCGCCGACCAGGCCAAGGACAAGGGCCTGGCCCCGGCGCGCGACAGCGGCGAGCGCTACAAGCTCCTGGAGTGGCTGAACTTCATCACCTCGGAGCTGCACAAGAATTTCGGCCCGATGTTCTCGCCGGTGCTCGCCGACGACGCCAAGGCGTTCTTCAAGGACCGCGTGATGGGCAAGTTCAAATACATCGACAGCCAGCTCGCCGGCCGCGACTATCTGATGGGCAGCCATTTCACCGTCGCCGACGGCTATCTGTTCACGATCCTGACCTGGGCGGACCGGATGAAGTTCGATCTGTCAGGAATGCCCAATCTCGTCGCCTACAAGAACCGGGTCGCGGCGCGCCCGAAGGTGCAGGAAGCGCTGACGAAGGAAGGGCTGATGAAGGCGGGGTGAGTTCGCTTTTGATCGGCGATTTCTGGCACACTGCCGCAAAACCCTCAGTGTCATCCCCGCGAAAGCGGGGATCCATAACCACAGGGTGAAGTGTGTCGCGAGATGGTCATGACGTCTTTCGTGCCGCCAAACATCTGCCGCGGCGTATGGATCCCGGATCGGCGCTCGGCAACACTGACGCGTTTCCGAGCTTGTCCGGGAGGACAGCGAAGTTGAGGTGGCGCCTTACGATGTTCGATTTCGCCAGACCGTTGGGTCACGGCTGGTGTGAAAGACGGCGACCACGTAGACGGCCGCTGGGGTTCGCTGAAGATCAACAGATACGGAAAATGCCGAACCAGCGCCCGGCGCGCCTTGTGCGAGTAGGCCAGGAAACTGCTTGGGGTTTTGGCCTAGCCTTGCGACGGCAGCTCGCAGCGATTCACGAAACCGCGGAACGACCTCGGGTGCATGCGCCTCGTAGCAAGCGAAGGCGTCTTCGAGATCGCCACGCGCGGCATCCGTGAATAAAACGCGCGGCATCCACAGTCACCGCTTGTCGAGATCGGCCTCAATCTCGTCCCAGGACACGGCTCGCTGCGCATCAGCTTCGAACGTTGCCATGCGCCGGGCAAGCTCTGCCTCCTGAGCCGACGTCAGGCTCACGTCTTCGGGCGCCAAGCTGTCCCACAGCTCTCCAATCAGAGCGAGCCGCTCCTTCTTCGTCAGCTTGGCGATATCGAACGTTTCAGCCATGACCGGACTATAGCGCCAAAATCTGGAAAAAACGACTCAAGACGCTGCAACCAGGGTGACGGAAGCGAGCTCCCGGAAAGCCGGAGCGTTCCGGGAGCCCGCTAACGTGGTGAACCTAAGCCGCCGCCTTCTTCGGCGGGAAGCGGCCGTAGAAGGTTTCGCCCTTGGCGGCCATCTCTTCGAGCAGCTTCGGCGGGGCGAAGCGGGAGCCGTACTTGGCTGTGAATTTGTGGCACAGCTCGACGAAGGTCTTTGTCCCCATGAAGTCGATGTAGGACAGCGTGCCGCCGGTGAACGGGGCGAAGCCGAAGCCGAGGATCGAGCCGACATCGGCCTCGCGCACGTCGGTGATGACGTGGTCCTCGACGGTGCGCGCGGCTTCCACCGCCTGCACCACCAGGAAGCGCTGCTTCAGCTCCTCGACATCAAGCGTATCCGGATCGAGATGCTTCGGCTGCATCGCGGCCAGCTCGGGCCAGAGCCGCTTCTCGCCCTTGCCCTTCTCGGGATAATCGTAGAAACCCTTGCCGTTCTTGCGGCCGAAGCGGCCCTGCTTCTCGACCAGTTCGACCATCAGCTTCTTGTGGTCCTGGTTGATCGCGTTGGGCCCAAGGTCGTGCTCGGTCGCCTTCATGATCTTCAGGCCGAGATCGAGCGCGACCTCGTCCGACAGCGACAGCGGGCCGACCGGCATGCCGGCCATCTTGGCGGCGTTCTCGATCAGCGCCGGCGGCACGCCTTCGAGGAACATCTCGTTGCCCTCGGCGATGTAGCGCATCACGCAGCGATTGGCGAAGAAGCCGCGGGAGTCGTTGACGACGATCGGCGTCTTGCCGATGGTGCGGACATAGTCCAGCGCGGTGGCCAGCGCGACGTCGCCGGTCGCCTTGCCCATGATGATCTCGACCAGCATCATCTTCTCGACCGGCGAGAAGAAGTGGATGCCGATGAAGCGGCCCTGGTCCTTGAACTCCTCGGCCAGCGAGGTGATCGGCAGGGTCGAGGTGTTGGAGGCGAAGATCGCGCCGTCCTTCAGATGCGCTTGCGCCTTGGCGTAGGTCTCGGCCTTGACCTTTCGGTCCTCGAATACGGCCTCGATGACGAGATCGCAATCCTTCAAGGCGGCATAGTCGGCGGTCGCGGTGATGCGGCCCATGATCGCCTCGGCCTCGCCCGGCTTGGCGCGGCCCTTCTTGACCAAGCCTTCGATCACGCTCTGCGCATGCGCGCGGCCCTTGTCGGCGCTCTCCTGGTCGCGATCGATCAGCACCACTTCGAGGCCGCCACGCGCGGACACGTAGCCCACGCTGGCGCCCATGAAGCCGGCGCCGATCACGGCGATCTTCTTGATCTTGCTCGCCGGCACGTCGGCCGGACGGCGCGCGCCCTTGTTCAATTCCTGCATCGACAGGAACAGGCTGCGGATCATCGCCGCCGCTTCCTTCGAGCGCAGGATCTTGGTGAAGTAGCGCGACTCGACGCGCAGCGCGGCGTCGATCGGCAGCTGCAGGCCCTCATACACGCAGCTCATGATGGCGCGCGCGGCCGGATAGTTGTCGTAGGTCTCGCGGCGATAGATGGCGTTGCCGGCCGGGAACATCATCATGCCGTTCTTGGAGAACACCGGGCCGCCGGGCAGCTTGAAGCCCTTCTCGTCCCACGGCTGAACCGCCTTGCCGCCGCCCTTGATCCAGTCCTTGGCGGCCTTGATGAGATCCGCCGCCGGCACGATCGCGTCGACCAGCTTCAGCGCCTTGGCCTTGTCGAGCGTCAGCGCCTCACCCTTCAACAGCAGGTTCATCGCGTCCTGCGGCTGCACGATGCGCGGCACGCGCTGGGTGCCGCCCGCGCCGGGGAACAGGCCGACCTTGATCTCCGGCAGGCCGAGCCGTGTCTTCGGGTTCTCGGCCGCGACGCGGTAGTGGCACGACAGGGTGATCTCGAAGCCGCCGCCGAGCGCGAGACCGTTGATGGCGGCGACCCACGGCTTGCCCGACGTCTCCATCGCCCGGTTGATCTGCGAGAAGCGGCGGCTGGTGTCGAACAGCATCTGGTTGGCGGCTTCCTCGCCCTTACTCTTCAGCACATCCGCATAGATGCGGTTCATGCCTTCGAGCATGGACAGATCGGCGCCGGCGCAGAACGCCTCCTTGGCCGAGGTGATGACGACGCCCTTGATGGCGGCGTCGGCGGTGGTCTCCTTGACGAGCGCCTCGAGCTCGTTGGTCGAGGTCTCGTCGAGCACGTTCATCGAACGGCCCGGAATATCCCAGGTGATCAGCGCAATGCCGTCGGCATCGGTTTCGAGCTTGAAGTTCTTGTAGGCCATGGTGTGCTCCTCGGTGCCAGCAGCCTGTCGGCGCGGCGTTATCCGTAATCGTAGGGTGGGCAAAGGCGCCCTTGCGCCGTGCCCACCGACGGTATCGGTGACGAAAGACGGTGGGCACGCTTCGCTTTGCCCACCCTACGTTCCGTAGTTACGCGTCATTGCGAGGAGCGAAGCGACGAAGCAATCCAGGGCTCGGGTGGGACTCTGGATTGCTTCGCTTCGCTCGCAATGACGGCCGTCACACCCGCTCGATGATGGTCGCGGTGCCCATGCCGCCGCCGATGCACAGCGTGACGAGCGCGGTCGCCTTGCCGGTGCGCTCGAGCTCGTCGAGCACGGTGCCCAGGATCATCGCGCCGGTGGCGCCCAAGGGATGACCCAGCGCGATGGCGCCGCCATTGACGTTGATCTTGTCCTTGTCGATCTCGAACGCCTGCATGTAGCGCAGCACGACCGAAGCAAAGGCCTCGTTGAGCTCGAACAGATCGATGTCCGACTTCGTCATGCCGGAGCGCGCGAACAGCTTCTCGGTGACGTCGACCGGGCCGGTCAGCATCATCGCCGGCTCCGAGCCGATATTGGCGAAGGCGCGGATCTTGGCCCGCGGCTTCATGCCGTGCTTCTCGCCGGCCTCCTTGCTGCCGAGCAGCACGGCGCCGGCGCCGTCGACGATGCCCGAGGAGTTGCCGGCGTGATGCACGTAGTTGACGCGCTCGAGCTCCGGATGCGACTGGATCGCCACCGCGTCGAAGCCGCCCATCTGCGCCATCGCCGCGAACGACGGCTGCAGCTGTGCCAGCGACTGCATCGTAGTGGACGGGCGCATGTGCTCGTCCTTGGCGAGGATGGTCAGGCCGTTGACGTCCTTGACCGGCACCACCGACTTGTTGAAGCGGCCCTCTTCCCAGGACTTGGCGGCGCGCTGCTGGCTCTGCACCGCATAGGCGTCGACGTCGTCGCGCGAGAAGCCGTATTTTGTGGCGATCAGGTCGGCCGAGATGCCTTGCGGCATGAAATAGGACGGCACCGCCATCGACGGATCCATCGGCCAGGCGCCACCGGAGGCGCCGATGCCGACGCGGCTCATCGATTCCGCGCCGCCGCCGATGACGAGCTCGTGCTGGCCGCTCATGATCTGCGCGGCGGCGAAGTTCACGGCATCGAGGCCGGAGGCGCAGAAGCGGCTGATCTGCACGCCCGGGACGGCCTCGCCGAGGCCGGCGTTGAGCGCGGCGAAGCGCGCGATGTCCGAGCCGGCTTCGCCGACGGGATCGACGACGCCGAGCACGACGTCATCGACGGCGTCCTCGGGGATGTTGTTGCGGTCCTTGAGCGCCTTGAGCGGCACGGTGGCGAGCGCGAGCGCGGTCACCTCGTGCAGGGATCCGTCGGCTTTGCCGCGGCCGCGGGGAGTCCGTACGTGGTCGTAGATAAAGGCCTCAGGCATCACGCCCTCCTCATCTGGTCTGATTTCGTTAATTACGTGAGCGACAAAGCCGGCGCGCATCGCGCACCGGCTCATCGTCTGATCCTCAAAAGGCTTCCGCCGGCAGCTCCATGACGGTCGCACAGCCGGCCTGCAGGCGGGCGAGATGCGCCGCCGTCTCGGGCAGCACGCGCTCCATGAAGAAGCGGCCCGTCACCAGCTTGGTGGTCAGATAGGTCGAGCTGTCGCCGGCCGCGATCTTGTCCTGCGCCACCTTGGCCATTTTCGCCCACATGTAGCCGAAGGTGACCAGCGCAAAGAGATGCATGTAGTCGGTCGCCGCCGCACCGGCATTGTCCGGCTTGGTCATCGCGTTCTGCATCAGCCAGGTCGTAGCCTGCTGCAGATGGCCGAGCGCCATCGACAGCGGCGTGATGAACGGCTTCATCGCGTCACTGCCGCCGTGCTCCTTGGCGAACGAGCCGACCTCGCCGAAGAACGCCATGACGGCGCGGCCGCCGTCGCGCGGCAGCTTGCGGCCGACGAGGTCCAGCGCCTGGATGCCGTTGGCGCCCTCGTAGATCATCGCGATGCGCGCATCGCGCACGAACTGCTCCATGCCCCACTCGGCGATGTAGCCGTGGCCGCCATACATCTGCTGCGCCTGGACGGCATTGGCGAAGCCCATGTCGGTCATGTAGCCCTTCATGACCGGGGTCATCAGGCCCATGTGGTCGTCGGCGGCCTGGCGGTCCTTCGGATCCTGCGAGCGGTGCGCGACGTCGCTCTTCAGCGAGGTCCACACCACCATCGCGCGCGCCGCCTCGTTGAAGGCGCGGATCGACAGCAGGGTGCGGCGCACGTCGGGATGCACGATGATCGGATCGGCCGGCTTGTCGGTCGCCTTCGCACCCGTCAGCGAACGGCCCTGGATGCGCTCGCGCGCATAGGCGGCCGCGTTCTGGTAGGCGACCTCGGACTGCGCGAGCCCCTGCACGGCGACGCCGAGCCGGGCCTCGTTCATCATCACGAACATGCCCTGCATGCCCTTGTTCTCTTCGCCGATCAGCCAACCCGTGGCGTTGTCGTAGTTCATCACACAGGTCGAGTTGCCGTGGATGCCCATCTTGTGCTCGATCGAGCCGCACATCACGCCGTTGCGGGCGCCGAGCGTGCCGTCGGCATTGACCATGAACTTCGGCACGACGAACAGCGAGATGCCCTTGATGCCGGCCGGCGCGCCCTCGATGCGGGCGAGCACCAGATGGATGATGTTGTCGGCGAGATCGTGCTCGCCGGCGGAGATGAAGATCTTGGTGCCTGAGATCTTGAAGCTGCCGTCGGCCTGGCGCACCGCCTTGGTGCGCAGCAGGCCGAGATCGGTGCCGCAATGCGGCTCGGTCAGGTTCATGGTGCCGGTCCATTCGCCGGCCACCATCTTCGGCACGTAGGTCTTCTTCTGCTCCTCGCTGCCATGCACGATGAGCGCGGCGGTGGCGCCCATGGTGAGGCCGCCATACATCGAGAACGCCATGTTGGCGGAGCACTGGAATTCGTTGACGGTCTGGCTCAGCGTCACCGGCAGGCCCTGCCCGCCATATTCGGTCGGCGCCGACAGGCCGAGCCAGCCGCCCTCCTTGATCTGCTTGTAGGCTTCCTTGAAGCCCTTCGGCGTGGTCACGCTGCCGTCGTCGTGGCGTTTGCAGCCTTCGAGATCGCCCACGCGGTTCAGCGGGTGCAGCACCTCTTCGGCGAGCTTGGCAGCTTCGCCCAGGATCGCCTCGCGGACATCGGCCGAGGCATCCGAGAAGCCCGGCAGATTGTCGTAGCGATCGATCTGGAACACGTCGTTGAGCAGGAAGGTCACATCTTCCACGGGGGCTTTGTAAATCGGCATCGGCGTCTCCGGCAGGAAAGCTGAAGGTTCAGACTGAGGTTGCGGACGCGGCGGGCAATGCAGGCCGCGGACTGTAGCGATTTCGAGGGACTTGCGGCAGCCGTTGATTTGCGGCTGTCGGTCGCGTCACGAGGGCTTGCTCATGATGGCTTGCTCATCGCGGCCAGCTGCTCGCCCATGAGGCGGTGCAGCAGATTGATCGCCTTGAGCGGGCGCACCATCACCTTGAAGTGAGTGATCAGGCCGGAATCATCGAAGGTAATGATGTCGACGCCGTTGAGCTTGATGCCGTCGATCTCGTTCTCGAATTCGAGCACGGCGCCCGTGGCGTTACGCCACTCCCCGACATACTTGAATCCGGGACCGCCTAAGACTTTCTCAGCACTCGCGAGATATTTGAAGGTGATGTCGCGGCCGCGCTGCGGCGTATGCACGACGGGACTTTCGAACACGGCGTCGGGATGCAGCAGCTCCCGCAAAGCGCCGAGATCGTGAGACTTCATGTAGCCGTACCATGCATCGAGGCCGGTCATTGTCATTGGGCGTCTCCTCGGGGCGGAACAGGCCAGCACCACAACCACCCCATATGCACATTGACGCATATGCGCCAATGTGCATAATGTCAAGCGTGGAGCGGGGCAGACCAAGATCAGAAAAACGGGAGCAGTTTCCGGCCATGGCCCTCGGCGACGCCATCCTCGCTTGTCTCACCGAACATCCGATGACGGGCTACGAGCTCGCCAAGACCTTCGACTCCTCGATCGGCTTCTTCTGGAAGACGGACCACCAGCAGATCTACCGCGAGCTCTCCCGTCTGCGTGACCGCGGCTACATCCAGGGCCGCGAGGTGGTGCAGACCGGCAAGCCGAACAAGCTCGTCTACACGCTCACGCCGGAGGGCCGCGCCGCCTTCCGCAGTTGGGCCGCGCGCCCCAGCACGCCGGCCTCGACCAAGGACGATCTTCTCGTCCGGCTCTATGCGCTGGGGGCAGCCGACATCGCGCCGATCCGGGCCGACCTGATGGCGCGGATGGAGCATCACCGCGACCGCGCCGAGCGCTACGACCGCATCCTCAAGAAGCATTACGCGGACGGCAGCGTCGCGCCGGCCGATATGGGCAAGCTGCTCAATCTGCGCCTCGGCTTGCGCCATGAGCGCATGGTCGCCGAATGGTGCGAGGAGGCGATCACCGCTCTGTCGGCTCTCTCCGGCACCGGCAGCGTGCGGCCGCTGGATGCGTCCTCCCGTGAAAGCGCAGGCTGATCCGCGCGATGCGAAAGCAGTCGCAAAACTTCTGACCGCGCCGGCGGTAAACTTAACCCGTTATTTACCGTAAAAGTCAAAAGTCGGGACCTGGAGCAGACGATCTGCGCGGTTCCGTTCATCTTCAAGTCCGGGACGCGTGGGGAGGCTGGAGGCGCTTGGTGGAGCGCTGGAAGCAGAACCGGACGAGACATGAATTCGCGCGTACCGTGGAGTAATGAAGGCATCGACCCGTCCGTCCGCGAGAGGGCCGAGGCCGCGGCGCAGCGCGCCGGCATGACGCTGAACGACTGGATCAATTCCACGCTCGGCGCATCCGCGCCGCCGGATTTCCGCGGCAGCGCTCCGCCGCCGCGCAGCACGCCGCCCGTGCATCGCGACGCCCGCGAGGTCGCCGACATCCATCAGCGGCTCGATTCCATCGCCCGCCAGATCGAGCACATGTCGCGTCCCGGTGCACGCAAGGACGCACCACGCGACGAGCAGGGCGTGGCGCGCCAGCTCAACGACGCCATCTCCCGTCTCGACGCGCGCCTGTCGCAGATTTCCACGCCGCTGCGCAAGGCCGCGCCCGAGGAACGCTATCGCGGTCCCGACGGCGTCGAGCGCGCCGCCGCGCAGCTCTATCGTCCGGCGCAGCCGCTCAGCGCCGGCTCGTTCGACGTGGCCGTCGCCGAGATCAGCGCCCGGCAGAGCGAGCTCGACAATGCCCGGCCGCTGCCGCCGCACCAGGCGCCGCCGACCGCGCCCGCGATGGCCCACGCCGCGGCGCCGTTGATGACACCGCCCCCGGCGCATCCGCCCGGGCCGGACTTTTCGCAGCTCGAACGGCACCTCCTCAAGATCACCAGCCAGATCGAGGCACTGCATCGTCCCGACGATGGCCTCGAACAGTCGATCGCCGGCTTCCGCACCGAGCTCGCCGAGATCCGCCTCACCATCACCGAGGCGATGCCGCGGCGTGCGATCGAATCGATCGAGAACGAGATCCACTCGCTGTCGCGCCGCATCGACGAGAACCGCCAGAGCGGCGTCGATGGCCAGGCGCTCGCCGGCATCGAACGCGCGCTCACGGACATCCGCGAAGTCGTCGGCTCGCTGAAGCCGGCCGAACAGCTTGCCGTCTATGACGAGGCGATCCGCAATCTCGGCGCCAAGCTGGATCTGATCCTGCGCGCCAATGACGACCCCGGCACGGTCCAGCAATTGGAAAGCGCCATCACGGCGCTGCGCGCGATCGTGGCGAATGTCGCCTCCAACGACGCGCTGGAGCGGTTGTCGGACGATCTGCGGCACTTGTCCTCGAAGGTCGACCAGGTCACGCAGGTGCGTGACACGCACGGCTCGTTCCACGATTCCTTCGCCGCGCTCGAGCAGCGCATCGCCGCGCTGACGTCGACGCTCGAAAGCCGCGAGCCGCCGGCGCCCGCACCCGACAACACCGCCCAGATCGAGGATGCGCTGCGCGGTCTGTCCGATCGCATCGACCGCCTGCAGGTCGGCAATGACGGCTCGTCCGCGATCGCCCATCTCGAGCAGCGGATCAGCTATCTGCTGGAGCGGCTCGAAGCATCCCAGGATCCGCGCAGCGGAAACATGTCCCGGGTCGAGGACGGCCTGCAGGACATCCTGCGCTATCTCGAGCGGCAGCAGGCGACCTTCGCCGCGCTCTCCGAGAGCCGGTCGCAGCGCGAGGCGTCGCAGGACTCGGGCCTCGTCGACATGGTCAAGCGCGAGCTGTCCGACATCCGCTTCAGCCAGACCGAGACCGATCGCAACACCCAGGACTCGCTGGAAGCGGTTCACAACACGCTCGGCCACGTCGTCGACCGCCTCGCGATGATCGAAGGCGATCTGCGCAATGTGCGCGCGACGACCAGCCAGCCCGCCGTCCTGGCGCCACTGGCGCCGCCGGTCGAGCCGCCGATGCCGACCGCGCGCGCCCCCGCGCCGCCGACCTATGGCGAGCCGATCAGGACCGAGCCCGCCTATCGGCCGGAGCTTCCCAATCCGGCGGCCGCGCAGCCGGCCGCCCCCATGGCAAGCCCGGCGGCGCACCCGTCGGCATTTGCCGCGGCACCGCGCGACTTCCACGCCGCAACGGCGCCGGCCGCCCCTGCTGCTCCGCCACCGATCCCGCCGATTCCCCCGAAGGCGATCGCTGAAATCCTGGAGCCGCACGCCGC
Organism: Bradyrhizobium sp. ORS 278; assembly: GCF_000026145.1. Taxonomy (NCBI): domain Bacteria; kingdom Pseudomonadati; phylum Pseudomonadota; class Alphaproteobacteria; order Hyphomicrobiales; family Nitrobacteraceae; genus Bradyrhizobium; species Bradyrhizobium sp. ORS 278. The sequence continues at coordinate 6,986,239 of NC_009445.1, forward strand.
CCAGGCGGCGCGCCCGGCGATCGTTCCCGAGCTACCCCCTGATCATCCGCTCGAGCCGGGCACGCGCCCGCCGGGGCGAACCGCGTCTCCTGCAGAGCGCATCGCGGCCTCCGAGGAGGCCCTGAGCGAACTGCCGGCCGCCAAGCGCGAGCCGGTCTCGACGTCAAGCTTCATCGCCGCCGCCCGGCGTGCGGCGCAGGCTGCTGCGGCGGCCCAGCCGGTCGACGCCAAGAAGGCGAAGAAGGACAAGCCGAAGGAGAAGGCGAAAGAGCCGCCGAAGGAAGCTCCAAAGGAGCCCGCGAAAGCAAAGGTCAAGGAGAAGCCCACCGTCGCGCTCGCCGCCGAGGGCGACGAGGAGGTCTCGACCATCGGCTCGAAGATCCGCTCGCTGCTGGTCGGCGCAAGCGTGGTCGTGATCGTGCTCGGCACATTCAAGTTCGCGATGTCGCTGCTCGACACCGGCAGCACGCCGCCGCCCGTCAGCTCGATGGAAAGCCAAACCGAGCCACCGCGCGCACAGATGCCATCGGCCTCGCCGAGCATGTCGCCCCGTCCGACGACGCCTGACCAGAGCGGACCCTCGCTGACCTCGCCCACCCCGCTCGATCGTCAATCCTACAACAGGGCGATGCCGAGCGAGGCGGAGACGATCGCCATGCTCGCGATCCCGCAGGACACGGAGCGGCAGGCCGCCGCAGCCGGCGGCGATATCACCGGCACGATTCCGACGGCGGCCAACGGCCAGCGGCTCGGGCTGGTCCAGGTGCCCGCCTCCGAGAAGCTGCCCGACGCCATCGGCGGGCCGGCGTTGCGCAACGCGGCCCTCAAGGGCGATCCGACCGCGGCCTATGAGGTCGGCATCCGGCTCGCCGAAGGCAAGGGCGTCGCGCCGAACTACGAGGAAGCCGCGAAATGGTATGACCGCGCGGCGCAGGCCGGACTCATCCCGGCCGTGTTCCGTCTCGGCACCTTCTACGAGAAGGGCCTCGGCGTGAAGAAGGACGCGGACATCGCGCGCCGCTATTATGTCGTCGCCGCCGAGCGCGGCAACGCCAAGGCGATGCACAATCTCGCCGTGCTCGACGCCGACGGCGGCGGCAAGGGCGCGAACTACAAGAGCGCCTCGCAATGGTTCCGCAAGGCCGCCGAGCGCGGCGTCGCCGACAGCCAGTTCAACCTCGGCATCCTCTATGCCCGCGGCATCGGCGTCGAGCAGAACCTCGCCGAGTCCTACAAGTGGTTCACCTTGGCCGCAGCACAGGGCGATGCTGACGCCGGACGCAAGCGTGACGACGTCGCCAAGCGGCTCGATGCGCAGTCGCTGGCCGCGGCCAAGCTCGCGATCCAGACCTTCACGGTCGAGCCGCAGCCGGATGACGCCGTCAACGTGCCGACTCCCGCCGGCGGCTGGGACGGCAACCAGGCGATCGCCAAGGCCGCCGCGGCGAAGGCCGCGCTCGCCAAGCGGGCGGCGGCGACGGCGCCACGTTGATCCCCATCGCGACGGCGGCTCCGGGGAACGATCCTGCTCATTGGTTACTGCATCATGCCCGGGCTTGACCCGGGCATCCACGCGTTCTCAGGATGCTGGACGACGTGGATGGCCGGGACACGCCCGGCTATGACGGCGTGGAAAGAGACGGGCACGCAACAGCGATCTTGAAATGCGATACAAACTGCACCTCCAGGGGAGGTTGAGACCGAGATCGCGTGCTGCGACATTCTCCACGGCGTCTCTTGGTTACGGGCACTTGCGTGCCATAATCTCCTCCCTCGATAGGAGAAGGTGAGCGGCCGGAGACGCGCAGTGGCCTGCAGCATGGTGGGAGTAAGGTGACGTGGCATCTGACCGAGGCCAAGAGAATGGCGGGTCCTTTCGTCAATCGCCCACCGGCCCGCGGATCGCGCCACGGACGCTGCCAAATTCCACCGCCACGCCCCACCCTCCCGCGCACCGGGTGACCGACTGCTTTCCGGCCGACTTCCGCTGGCGACGCCTCGCCTCGGTCATCTTCGTCGTCGCGCTCCTGGCGAGTGCCGGCATCCGCGCCTATCGCGACCTGTCGCGTCCGGATGCCTGGTCGTTCTGGAAGGATCAGTACGTCTCGCCGAGCCTGTCCTCGACCCTGGTGACCAATGCCGCGATCGGCGGGCTCGGCGCGGATCGGACGGTGCTGGCGGTGAGCGGCCAGATCGGTCCTGCCGCCGCGGTCTGGCTGCGCGAGCGAATCGAAGAGACCCGCCTAAAGCCCGGCGACATCGTTCTGCTGTCCTCGCCTGGCGGAAATCTCGAGCAGGGCGTTCTGATGGGCGAGATCATCCGCGCCCACGGCCTCGCCACCGCCGTCGGAGTGGTCGACGCCGGCGGCCGCGTTCGCCCGGGCTTCTGCGCCAGCGCCTGCGTGTTCACCTTCGCGGGCGGTCAGACCCGCTATGGCCTCGACGGCTCGGCGCTCGGCGTCCACCGCTTCACCTCCAGGGCCGAGGGCGAGGACGCGGTGGCCGACACCCAGCGCGTCACCGGCGCGATCCTCGGCTACGTCACCCGCATGGGCGTCTCGTCGCAGGTCATCGAAGCCATGTCCGAGACCCGCAACATCCGTTGGCTGGAGCCCAGGGAGGCCGAGGCGATGAAACTGGTCACGGCGCCGCTCAAGCCGCTCTGATCGGTCTGGCCGGCAGATCGCACGGCGCGGCGGGAATCTCCGATCCCTTCGGCCGGGATTTTCGGTTATGCAGGACCGAAGCACCTGCTTCGCATGCCGCGGGATGCTCGGGTTGAACGCGCGCAGGGCCACGCGGATGCAGATCTATCTCCCGATCGCCGACCTCCCGGTCAACATCTTCCTGCTGCTGGCGATGGGCGCGGCGGTCGGCTTCGTATCCGGCATGTTCGGCATCGGCGGCGGCTTCCTGATGACACCGCTCCTGATTTTCGTCGGCATCACGCCGGCTGTCGCGGTCGCCTCGGTCTCCAGCCATATCGCCGCCTCCTCGTTCTCCGGCGCGCTGTCCTATTGGCGACGGCGGGCGATCGATCCCGCGCTGGCCTCGGTGCTGATGATCGGCGGCGCGTTGGGCACCGCACTCGGCGTCTCCACCTTCACCTTGCTGCGCTCGCTCGGCCAACTCGACCTGATGATCGCGCTGTCCTACGTCGCGCTGCTGTCGAGCGTCGGCGGCATCATGGTCTCGGAAGGGCTGCGCGCCATCATGCGGGCGCGCGGCGGCGCGGTCGCGACCGTGCGGCGCCCCGGCAGCCATGTCTGGGTCCACGGCCTGCCGCTGAAGATGCGCTTCAAGCGCTCCAAGATCTACGTTTCGGTCATTCCCGTCATCGGCATCGGCCTCCTCATCGGCTTTCTCGGCGCTGTGATGGGGATCGGCGGCGGCTTCATCCTGGTGCCGCTGCTGATCTACCTGCTGCGCGTGCCGACCTCGACCGTCATCGGAACCTCGATGGTGCTGACGCTCGCCACCATGATGATCGCGACCATGCTGCATGCGATGAGCAATCACCTTGTCGATGCGGTGCTGGCGCTGATCCTGATGATCGGCGGCGTCACCGGGGCACAGTTCGGCGCCCGCGCCGGGCAGATGATCCGCGGCGAGCAGCTGCGGCTGCTGCTGGGACTGCTGATCCTCGCCGTCGGCATCCGCTTCGCGATCGAGCTGGTGATCCGGCCCGAAGACCTGTTCACGATCCGCGAGACCGAGGTGGGCCGATGAGGATGGGTCGCCTCGGCCTGACTCTGCTGCTGCTGATCGCCGGGGCGGCGCCGGCCTGCGCCGAGCGGCTGATCGTCTCGGTCTCCAACCACCGCGTCACGGTGACGCCGAACTATGCCGGCGAGGAGCTGGTGCTGTTCGGCTCGGTGGAAAGAGACGCGCAGACCCCGGCGACCCGCGCCGCCTATGATCTCGTCGTCACCGTGCGCGGGCCGCGCGCGGACATGGTGACGCGGCGCAAGGAGCGCAAGTTCGGGATCTGGATCAACACCGACTCGCGCCAGTTTCTCAAGGTGCCCGGCTATCTCGCGCTGTTCGCCAACCGGCCGTTCGATGCGATGGCCGCGGCCGAGGTGCAGCGGCGGCAGCAGCTCGGCCTCAACAACGTGCTGCTGACGCAGCGCGTCGGTCCCGATTATGCCGACGTGGTGCCGAACGACCTGTTCCGCAGCGCCTTCGTGCGGCTGCAGTCGCAGCACGGCCTGTATCGCGAGGACACGTCCGCGGTGACGTTCCTCACCCCCACTTTGTTCCGCACCGGCATCCCGCTGCCGGCGGCGGTGCCGATCGGCACCTACGAGGTCGAGATCAAGCTGCTCGCCGACGGCGCGCTCGTGACCAAGACCGAGACCGCGTTCGAGATCGTCAAGGTCGGTTTCGAGCAGTTCGTCGCGAGTTCGGCGCGCCAGAACGGCTTCGTCTACGGACTTGTCACGACCGTGATGGCGCTGATGACCGGATGGATGGCGTCGATCGTGTTCCGGCGCGACTGAATCAGGACGCTCGTGTCTGGGCTGGTGCGCGCGTGACCAGGTAGATGCCGATGGCCACGGGAATGACGCCCAGCAGGTCCTGCAGCGCGACGTGCTCACCGAGCACCAGGAAGGCGAAGACCATCGCCAGCGGCGGCATCACGAAATGATAGGCGCTGGCGGCGGTGGCGCCGCACACTTTCAGAAGATGGAACCACAGCACATAGGCGAGGATCGAGCCGCCGAGCACCAGGAAGGCGAAGGCGCCGATCAGCTGCGCATTCGGAACGACGTCGTGAACGCTGGAGATGCCAAACGCGACCGGCCACAGCACGAGTCCGGCCGAGAGGTTCTGGATGCCGTTGCCGACCCAGAGGCTGCCCTTCGGCGCGAGTTGCTTGAACAGGATGGTGCCGGTGACGATCGAGGCGAGCGCCGCCAGCGTGTAGAGAATGCCCTGGAGATGATCAGTGCCAACCGACATGCGGTGCCAGACGATCATCGCGACGCCGAGCGTGCCGAGCGCCAGCCCCGCGACCTTGCGCAGGGTCAGCGGCTCGCCGAGCAGCAGCGCGGCGAACACCGCGGTGAACACCGGATTGGCCGAGACGATCAGGCCGCCGAGACCGGCGGACACCGTCTGCAGGCCCGTGTAGCCCAGCCCGAGATAGAGGGCGTTGTTGGCGATGCCGATGATGGCGAAGACGGCCGCATCACGCCAGCTCATGCGCCACTCGCCCCTGACCGCGGGAACGGCCAGGATCAGCAGGCCGGCGAGCGAGAACCGCGCGGCGAGCAGCAGGAGCGGCGGGCAATAGGTGACGCCGATCTTGCCGGCGACGAACGCGAAGCTCCACAGCAGGCAGAACAGGCCGATCTGAAGCGGCAGCAGGCTCGTCTTCATCGGGGTCACGGCAGCCGGAGATGAAACGGATGACATCGGCGGTCTCCTTCTGCCGCTCGATGTAGGGCTGTTCTTCCTCATTTGGAAATTAAATGATAGACTGAAACTCAGTGGAATTTCGAATGGAGGTTCCCGATGCTCGATCTGGAGCTTTTGCGCAGCTTCGTGTCCGTGGTCGAGGCCGGCGGCTTCACCCGGGCCGGCGAGCGCGTCCACCGCACGCAATCGACCGTCAGCCAGCAGATCCGCCGGCTCGAGGAGGATCTCGGCCAGACGCTGCTCAACCGCGACGGCCGCGAGGTGACGCCGACCGAGGCCGGCGAGCGGCTGCTGTCCTACGCCCGCCGCCTGCTGACCTTGGCCGAGGAGGCCCGCGACGTCGTCGCGCGTCCCGGGCCGGCCGGCGCGGTGAAGCTCGGCATCCCCGAGGATTTCGCTGCCTACCGGCTGGCAAAACTGCTCGCGGCGTTCTCGCGCGCGCATCCCGATCTCAGGCTCGATGTGCGCGCCGACCAGAGCCTGAACTTGAAGCGCGACATCGAGCGCGGCGACCTCGATCTGGCGCTGCTCAAGCGTGGCGCCGATGACACCAGGGCGGCGATCGCGGCATGGCCCGAGCAGGTCTATTGGGTGGCCAGCAGGAGCCATCCGATCGACCTCGATGCCCGTTCGCTGCCGCTGATCGGCTTTCCCCTCGGCTGCATCTACCGCACCCGCGCCGTTCACGCGCTCGAAAGTGCGGGGCGCGCCTGGCACATGGCCTATACGTCATCGAGCCTCGCCGGCATCCAGGCCGCCGTCGCAGCCGGCATGGGGCTGAGCATCCTCTCCGAGATGTCGGTGCAGGCGGATCACCGCGTGCTGACCGCGCGCGAGGGCTTTGCGCCGATCGACCGCACGGAGGTAGCGTTGCTCGCGTCGCCGAACGCCAGCCCGGCGACGTTGCGCCTGGCGAACCGTCTGGCGGAGTTCTGCGACAAGGTGCAGGCGAAGGCAGCGTAAGTCTCGCCATCAGCGCGGTACGTTCCCTCCCCCGCAAGCGGGGGCGAGGGCGCAGCAGAGCGCTGAATTACGATCACGGCTTCGAAGTCGAGCGGACGATCTTACGTCCAATCGTCGATCCAACTAATAACACCTCGCCGCGGCAATGCTGTGCAGCCGCGTATCGCCCAGCACATGCGCGATGAAGGCGCGCTTGGGGAACAGCTTTGCGAACGCGGCATCACGCACGCTCAGGCCGCCGGCATAGGCGCCGAAGGCCGGCATCACCGCGCGCTCGCCGTCGGAGACGAAGCAGCGGCGCTCGAGGGTGCGGGCGCGCGTCGCGACGCGGGCTTTCGGATGCAGGTGGCCCGCGATCTCGGCGCGCGCGCCGGTCGGCTCGTGGCGGAACGTCACTGCGTGGATGGTGATCTCGTCGGCGACATCGCCGCCGATGCCGTGCGGCGCGGGATCGTGGTTGCCGGTGATCCAGACCCAGTCGCGACCGACCTGCAGGTTGGCGATGCAGGCGCGGTCGTCGCCGGTCAGGCGCGCATGCGCGTCGCGGTCATGAAAGCTGTCGCCGAGCGCGATCACCGTGCGCGGATCGTAGTGCGCGATCACCGCTTCGAGCCGTCGCAAGGTCGCCACCGTGTCGAACGGCGGCAGCAGCGTGCCGCGCGCGGCATAGCTCGATCCCTTTTCGAGATGCAGGTCGGAGACCACGAGCAGGCGCTGCTCGTCCCAGATCAGGGCGCCCGAGAGATCGGCGCGCAGCGTGACGCCCGCGATCTCCATCGTGCCCGATGAGGAGAATGTCGTCCCCCGCAACTCCGCCTCGCCTCTCAGCTCTACCCCATCGCCTCCTTCACGAGTTCCTCGGCGGCTTCCGCCAGGAGCTCGTCGGCGGCCTCGCCATAGACGGATTCGCGGCCGATTTCCAGCATCACCGGCACTGCCAAGGGCGAGACGCGATCGAGCGGACGATGGGTGATTCGGCCCTCGATTCGCGTGAGCATATCACCGAGGCGGCGCAGATCGAGCAGGCCGGTGGCGGCATCGGCGCGCGCGGCGCGCAACAGCATGTGATCGGGCTGGTGCCGGCGCAGCACGTCGTAGACGAGGTCGGTCGAGAACAGCACCTGGCGGCGGGATTTCTCCTCGCCGGTGAAGCGGCGCGGGATCAGCCCGGAGATGATGGCGCAGGAGCGGAATGTCCGCTTCATCAAGGCGGACTCCGCGAGCCATGCCTCGAGATCGTCGCCAAGCATGTCCGGATCGAACAGACCAGCGAGATCGAGCCGGCCTTGGCTCACCATATGCGACATGTCGCCGAGCCCCCACACCGCCAGCGCATATTCATTGGCGACGAAGCCGAGGGGACGGGCGCGCGCGCGCTCCAGCCGGCGCGTCAAGAGCATGCCGAGCGTCTGATGCGCGAGCCGGCCCTCGAACGGATAGCAGACGAGATAGTATTTGCTGGAGCGCGGGAAGGTTTCCACCAGCAGCTCGCGCCGGGCCGGTATGCGCGACACGTCCTTCTGCAGCGCCAGCCAGTCGCGCACCTGCTCGGGCAATTGCCTCCAGGCCCGGTTATCGTCGAGCAGGCCGCGCACGCGCTCGGCGAGATAGGTCGACAGCGGAAACTTGCCGCCCATGTAGGACGGCACCTTGGGATCGGCGTCGTTGGCGCGTGAGACGTAGACCTGGTCCTCGGCCAGCGCCTCGTAGCGCACGATCTCGCCGCCGAACACGAACGTGTCGCCGGGCGTGAGACCCTCGATGAAGTACTCCTCGATCTCGCCGAGCAGCCGGCCGCCGCGCGCGATCGCACCGGTCGTGCCCTTGCCCCCGCCGCGGGAGCGCACCAGCCGCACCTTCAGCATCGCCTCCTCGACGATGGTGCCGACATTCAGGCGGTAGGTCTGCCGCACCTTGGGATTGGCGACGCGCCAGGCGCCTTTAGCATCCTGCTTGATCCGGGCGAAGCGCTCATAGGTCTTCAGCGCGTAGCCGCCGGACGCGACGAAGTCGACGACATCGTCGAAATCGGCGCGCGACAGCAGCGCATAGGGCGCAGCGGTGATCACCTCGGCGTAAAGCTCGTCGCTGACGAACGGCTCGCCGCAGGCGCAGCCGAGCACGTGCTGCGCCAGCACGTCGAGCGCGCCGGTGCGCAAGGGCGGCGTGTCCTGCGCGTTGTCGGCGATGGCGTCGATCGCGACCGAGCATTCCAGCACCTCGAAGCGGTTGGCCGGCACCAGCACCGCGCGTGAGGCCTCGTCGAGGCGGTGATTGGCCCGGCCGATGCGCTGCATCAGCCGCGAGCAGCCCTTGGGCGCGCCGACATTGATGACGAGATCGACATCGCCCCAGTCGACGCCGAGGTCGAGGGA